>NVTL01000027.1 GCA_002401565.1 Rhodospirillaceae bacterium | reverse complement strand
CGAACATATCTATGGCATTGTCACCGCGATCATTAACCCCGCCGATACAGAACAAGTGCGCATAGATTTCTTAAGCCGTTCTTTAACCTTATCGACCAAAGCCTTTGCGTTACGCTGGCCCGGTGATTATTTGGTTTTGTGGAACAATGCTTTTAAAGGGTCAGAGACCTTAAAGTTTGGACGTCAGGGTAAAGATGTGCAAAATCTAAGACAGTTGCTTGCCACCACCGGATACAGCCACGCGCCCAACGATATTTTGGGCAAGGGCAGTTTATTTTTTGGCCCGACCTTGCGCGACAATATACAGGCCTTTCAAACCGATCATGGCCTTGTCGCCGATGGTCGACCTTCCCCCAAAACCTTGATGCACATTACGGGTGCTGCAAAATCCACCAGCCTACCCGCCCTGTATCATCCCAAAGGAGGGCAACATGTCTTATATCCTTGATGCYCTGAAAAARTCCGATGCCCAACGCAAACRCGCGCAACAAGACAACAATGACGACAGCCCTTCGTCCGTGTCCAGCCTGCCCCCCCAAAACCCCAAAAAGCCGTGGGCGGGTATTTTCGCGGGCGGCTTTGCTATCGTCGCGGTTTTAGGCCTTGGCGTATCCTTTATGGTGARCAACGAAAGTCCGGTCYCCRCAGCTCATCCGGCGCCTCAACAACAAATGACCAAAGTTGTGGCACCTGTTGTTGAGCCTGTTGCTGAAGTTGTGCCGAAATCAGAACCTGAGCCCGAGCCGAAGCCAGAACCTAAAGCCGAACCCGCACCTAAACCTGAGCCTGTGGTTGACGTTAAACCAGAACCTAAACCTGAGCCCAAACCCATTGTTGCGCCCAAACCCAACTTGCCGCCGCTTAAATCTGCGCAGGCTTATGTTGACCGGGCTTGGACCAGCATGGATGGGGGACTGTATGGTCAAGCACTGAACGATTTGGATTTAGCCCTGATCAGCGAGCCCGCCTTTGCCGAGGCTTGGTTTGCCCACGGTTGGGCCAATGAAAAAAACGGCGATCAAAAAGCCGCCGTGTCTGACTATAACCACGCCATCGATGCCAAGCCCGATCATGCCTTTGCGTTGTTCAGCCGAGGGTTTCTAAACCTCTATAACGGCAACCTGCAAGCCGCCTCGGTCGATTTTGTGCGCACCCAAGGCGTTGCCCAAGATGAAGCATTACGCCTGTACAGTCATTTGTGGCTGTACATCGCCCGCCAACGGTTGGGGCAAAATGCACGATCCAGATTGTTAGAGACCTTTGAAACACAAAACCTCCCGGTTTGGCCGGGGCCTTTGGTGAAGTATTTCCAAGGCACATTGGACGAACAAGCCGTCATCRCAGCCATAGAAACGTCAACCGATGACGTCCGTAAAGAACGCCGAGCGACCGGATACTTTTTCTTAGGTGTGTTTGAACAATTGACCGGAAACAACCACAATGCGCGGATTTATTTTGAAAAAACCCTCGCCACCGGAGCCGTTCAATATCGACAATACGATGCCGCCGGACGTGAACTTAAACACCTAAACCGTTGATTCACCCCAAAAACCACCCCTAGGAGTAGCAAGACCACTCCCCTAGGGTGTTCCCGTTTCTCGCGGCAAAGGGTACTTAAGCGCTACACCCTACCCTTTCTGATCGTAAGATCGCAAGAATGTGAGACACCCATGCCTTTAAACCGCACCACAGTTACCCACTTTTTGATCGAGTCCATGCGCGACAAGCACGGACACGGCAACCTGACACTTCTTCTCAACGATGTTATCACCGCCTGTAAAGTGATTTCAGACCAAGTGAACCACGGTGAACTTGTTGGCGCGCTCGGCAGTGCTGGTTCTGAAAACATCCAAGGTGAAACGCAAAAGAAACTGGACATCTTGTCCAACGATATCTTCTTGCAGTTCAACTCCTTTGGCGGCCACTTGGCGGGCATGGCTTCGGAAGAAATGGATGATCCTTTTCCAATCCCCGAAGGCGCACCGCGCGGCAAATACTTGTTATTGTTTGATCCGCTGGATGGTTCTTCCAACATCGACGTTAACGTTTCCGTTGGCACCATCTTTTCAATCTTGAAATGCCCAGAAGGTGTTGAAGACCCACAAGTCAAAGACTTCCTGCAACCTGGCACCACACAGGTTTGTGCGGGTTACGCGTTGTATGGCCCCTCCACCATGTTGGTTTTGACCACGGGTGATGGCGTTAACGGCTTTACTCTGGACCAAAACATCGGTGAGTTCGTTCTCACCAACCCGAACATGAAAGTTGTCGAAGATACCCGCGAATTCGCGATCAACGCTTCGAACTCTCGTTTTTGGGAAGCGCCTGTTAAACGTTATGTTGACGAATGCATGGCGGGCACCGAAGGTCCACGTGGCGAAAACTTCAACATGCGCTGGATCGCTTCCATGGTTGCTGAAATCCACCGCATCTTGATCCGCGGCGGCATCTTCTTGTATCCCATGGACGAACGTCTTCGCGAACAAGGCGGCAAATTGCGTTTGATGTACGAAGCCAACCCGATGAGCTTCATCCTTGAACAAGCCGGTGGCGTCTGTTCAACCGGACGTGAACGCATCATGGAAGTCAGCCCAACCGGTCTGCACCAACGCGTACCGTGCATCATGGGTTCTAAAAACGAAGTTGAACGTTTGGTTTCTTACCACAACGAATAAACTTCTTTTTCGACAAACTATAAAAAACGCCGCTCTTCACCGAGCGGCGTTTTTTTGTGTAGAGTCAGTAAGTTGATGTCCGCTAATAGTGGACATATGAATAGGGCTCCCCTGATGTAGGTGCAAATCTTAGCCCGTAACCAACTCCACAGCACATAATTGCTCGTCGGCTTTTTGTCTATCCAGCCGCAGTATTACGGCAAGGTCACAGATGGCCTTGATCTTAATCATCCTCTTATTCCGTTCTGAACAATAACGGCGGCGTGACAATTCTTATTAGAGCAATCTCGCCGCCAAAGGTTTAACTATTTTCCATAAGAATCGTTGTTTGGATTTAGTTGATTAGCGTGATTGTCCGTATCTGCCTGACTGGATTCCTCACTTTCTTGTGATTCTGTATATGCATCGTTATTTGAGTTTAGTTGATTGGCGTGATTGTCCATATCTGTCTGACTGGACCCACCGCCACCTTTCCCATCGCTATTTCCCATAATTACCTCCTTTAAGGTTTTTTTGTTTGAGCCATTGCAAACGCTATCAGCGTTATAACTCCAAAAGCTGCAAGAATCTGTAATTGTGGGCTGGATTTTTTTAATCCATGCGCCTGACTAACCAAGTGTTCACAGTTACTTCGTGCAAATGAATACGCCTCACCAATCATGCGCTTGGCATTTTCAACAACTAACCAATTTTGCAGATTTCCGGGGTAGCCTCCATCAAGCACTTCCTTACCGTCGGCAAAATCAGCCAATGATCTTTCGGAGGTGCCATTTGTCGGGACGGTATCAATGACCGTACCCCTGCCAGTGTATATGCCCATGTGCCATACAAATACATCTTTTCGTCTTTTCAGTACCTGACCCGGCACTGCCTCAAAATTCAGCATAAAATCGTTCCTTACTTGCATATAGTGGGTTTTCAAGTTAATCATTATACAGACTTATGAAAAATATGTCAAATTGAAATATTTTAGGTATTTGAATGGATAAAGAAACAAGCACTCACTCAATGATTCTATGCCAGCTTTTGATGATAGAGGTGAAATCTCAGGGCATGGCCAAACAGGAGTTTTTTGAAAAAAGTGAGATTAGCCAAGCCACATGGTCGCGTATAAACCGTGGACAATCCCAGCTTACATTTGAAGACCTTAGAAGGGCGGCAAACGTCTTAAGCATGCCTCTTACCGACCTGATAGAAAAAGCAGAAAAAATTGCTACAGCGCTTCCAAAGGAAGATGTTGAGGTCGTTGATATTCCTAAAAAGCCCCGAGGAGCAAGCGCAAAAAAATCAAAGAAAGACAATACAGTTGGTGAGGTTGTAAGCACGGTTATTGTCGTGGGTGCTCTTGCATTTCTGATTTCTAAGATTATGCGGTCATAGTATTCGCCAAAGTTGGCCCGCAACGATCAACGACAGCGCTTATATGTCCGCTTGGGTCAGGCGTGAAGGGGCTATGTTGCCTGCTCTGCGGCATAGAGAAGAAGGACCACATGTAACGTGCGGACTGCATCCCTTCCCCACAGTCGTATTTAGTCCATTTCACAAAACAGCTTGAAATATTATAAAAAGCTAATATATGTGTTTATATGAAAATTAGAAACGAAGGATCTCCCCATGCCCTCACCTGTAATTTTTCGCCAGCTTTTCGATTCCGCAACATGGACCTATACGTATATCCTTGCCGATCAAAACACCCGTGAAGCGGTGATCATTGATTCTGTACGCGAACAATTTGATCGCGATTTGAAACTGATCGAAGAAATGGACTTAAAACTGAAGTTCGCCATCGAGACCCATGTCCATGCCGATCACATCACCGCGTGCGGCCAGTTTCGCGAGGCCACCGGATGCGCCACGGGATTCAGCGTGCATGATGACATCGAATGCGCAGACTTAAAGCTGACCGACGGCGATAAAATTGTTTTTGGTGCTCATACCCTCAAAGTTTTAGAAACGCCGGGTCATACGCAAGGCTGTTTGTCATTTTATGGTGAAGGTATGGTCTTTACGGGCGATGCTTTGTTGATCCGGGGCTGCGGCCGCACCGATTTCCAAGGTGGTTCATCGACCACTTTGTATCATTCGGTCAAAGATAAATTGCTGAGTTTACCGGACGAAACCTTGGTTTATCCCGGTCACGATTATACCGGAAAATTGTCCAGTACGGTCGGGGAAGAAAAAGCCCACAATCCACGGCTGACCTTAGATGAGGCTGGATTTGTGACGTTTATGGCGAACTTAAACCTTGATCCGCCCAAACGCATTCAACAGGCCGTACCCGCCAACAAAGCCTGTGGCACCACATAAACAATCAGCTTAAAAGGCCCGCCAGCTGGGCCGTTTGTTCGCGCAGACGGTCTGTGTAAATTTTCAACAGCAAGCCAATTACCGGGTCTGATTTTTTCAAACGAGCCTCAAATTCTGTTTGCGAAATCACCATGGCTTCGGATTCTTCAAGCACGACAACCGAAGCCGTACGTGGCCCATCGTCAATCAAAGCCATCTCGCCAAAAATGCTCCCCGGTCCCACGGTCAACAGTGTGCGTGGGGTTTCGTCTTTAACCTGTACGGTGATTTTGACCTTTCCAGATTTCAAGATAAAGGCATTATCAGCCGGATCCCCTTCTGTAAAAACGACTTCTCCGACAGCAAGCTTCCGAACTTCCATGGTTTTACTCCACTTTCAATTCACGCGTTAAAGTTACTCTCTTGTAGATAGGTAATCTTGAACAAAAAAAAAGGCCCTTCAATCTGAAAGGCCTTTTTTTGTTAAATTTGTGGGGATTTTAGAACTTCAAACATTGCGCCCGAACAACTTGGTCGAGACCTTGCAGTTTGCTCAAAATCTCTTCACCGACACAGCCATCGACTTCGATCAACGCGATGGCTTCGCCACCTTCTTCGGCGCGGCCTAAGTTAAAGGTCGCAACGTTGATGCCCGCATCACCCAACACGGTGCCCAGACCACCGATAAAGCCCGGTTGGTCTTTGTTGGTCATGTACAACATGTGTTCACCCATTTTGGCATCCATAGAAATGCCTTTGATGTCCACAATGCGGGGGTCTTTGCCCGCAAACAATGTGCCGCGCACCGTGCGGGTTTGGGTTTCCGTTTTGACCGTCAGGGAAATCAACGTTTGATATTCCGTTGGGCGTTCGTTGGTGACTTCGCTGATGCAAATATCACGGTCTTTGGCCATAGCCGGAGCCGACACCATGTTCACGCCTTCTAACATCGGGCTTAACAAACCTTGCAACACTACGGCGGTCAAAGGCTTGGTATTCAAAGCCGCAACGTGGCCTTCGTATTCGATGGTCACRGACAAAATGCCGGTTTGCGTMACTTGRCCYGCAAARCTGCCCAATTGTTCGGCCARTTTCATGTAMGGYTGCAAACGYGGYGCRTCTTCGGCSGATACGCTTGSCATGTTCAAAGCGTTGGTSACMGCMCCSGTGAGCAAATAATCGGAAATTTGTTCRGCGATTTGCAAAGCCACGTTTTCTTGAGCTTCCGACGTGCTGGCGCCCAAATGCGGCGTACAGATAATGCGCGGATTGCCAAACATAGCGTTTTCTTTGGCGGGTTCAACTTCGAACACGTCCATGGCAGCGCCTGCACATTTACCAGACTCAATGGCCGCAATCAGATCGGCTTCGACAACCAAACCACCACGGGCACAGTTCACAATACGCACACCGTCTTTCATTTGAGCAAAAGCTTCGGCGTTGATGATGCCGCGTGTGCTGTCGGTCATGGGCGTATGCAAGGAAATGAAGTCCGCGCGTTTGAACAATTCGTTCAATTCAACTTTTTCAACGCCAATGTCTTTGGCCCGTTCTGGGGAAAGATATGGATCGTACGCCACAACTTTCATTTTCAAACCCTGAGCACGATCAGCAACCACGGAACCAATGTTTCCGGCACCGATCAGACCCAAAGTTTTGCCCATGATTTCAACACCCATAAAGCGGGATTTTTCCCACTTTCCGGCATGCGTGGACTCGTTGGCTTGAGGAATTTCACGGGCACAGGCCAACATCATTGTAATGGCGTGTTCCGCCGTGGTGATCGCATTACCAAACGGCGTATTCATGACCACGATGCCTTTGGATGTGGCGGCTTTGATGTCGACGTTATCAACACCAATGCCCGCACGACCAATGACTTTTAAGTTGTCCGCAGCGGCGATGATTTCCGCCGTGGCTTTGGAGGCTGAACGAATGGCCAGACCGGAATATTGCCCGATGCAGGCTTTTAGCTCAACGGGGCTCATGCCCGTAATAACGTCAACGTCAATGCCGCGATCTTTAAAAATTTGTTCCGCGCGGGGGCTCATTTTGTCAGAAATTAAAACCTTAACCATGGTCTTTAGTCCTCTTCAATATTTGATTATTTGTGGGGAGAGATTAAGGCTTAACTTGAGCGTAAGCCCAGTCCAACCAAGGCAACAAAGCGTCCAAATCGTTAACTTCGACCGTGGCACCCGCCCAAATGCGCAATCCAGCAGGAGCATCCCTGTACGCGCCGATGTCATAAGCAACACCTTCACCGTCCAGCAATTTCACCATGTCTTTAACCAGACCCGCCTGAACATCTTTGTCCAAAGCCGTAAACGCCGGGTCTTTAACAACCAAGCAGACGGATGTATTGGACCGAATGTCTTTGCTTTGTGCCAAGAAATCAGCCCACGTGGATTCAGCCACCCAGTCTTCGATCACGGCCAGGTTCGCATCGGACCGCATGCGCAGGCCTTCAAGACCGCCAATGCTTTCAGCCCATTTCAGACCGTCCAAAGCGTCTTCGACAGCCAACATGGATGGTGTGTTGATGGTTTCGCCGCGGAAAATACCTTCCATCAGCTTGCCGCCCTTCGCCATCAAGAATACTTTCGGCATGGGCCAGATCGGCGTATAGGTTTCAAGGCGTTCAACAGCACGGGGGCTTAAAATCACCATGCCGTGGGCGGCTTCACCACCCATAACTTTTTGCCAGGAATACGTGACCACGTCTAATTTAGCCCACGGCATATCCATGGCAAATACGGCGGATGTTGAATCCGCAATGGTCAGACCTTCGCGGTCGTCAGGAATCCAGTCGCCGTTGGGAACTTTTACGCCCGATGTGGTGCCGTTATAAGCAAACACAACATCGCGGGAAAAATCGACTTGGCCCAGATCAGGCAATTTGCCGTAATCGGCGTCCAATATACGTACATCGTCCAATTTAAGTTGCTTGGTGATGTCTGCGCCCCAGCCCTTGGAAAAGCTTTCCCAGACCAAAACGTCAACGCCACGGGCCCCCAACATGGACCACAGGCACATTTCAACCGCGCCCGTATCGGATGCGGGAACGATGCCAATGCGGTAATCGTCGGGAACGCCCAAAACGGCGCGGGTGCGGTCAATGACTTCGGCCAGCTTCTTTTTGCCGGGACCAGAACGGTGAGACCGTCCGTCAAGAACGTCAGACAGAGCGTCCACGGTCCAGCCGGGACGTTTGGCACAAGGGCCAGATGAAAAATTAGGATTGTTCGGACGTTGGTCCGGTTTTGAAACAGCAGTCGTAGGTGTCGTCATAAAAAAACTCCCTTCTTGTTACACAAACGAAGGGAGCATAAAAATTAAACTTGGGCGCAAACGGTTTTCCGGCACCATCAAAAGTCTAATCTCAAAAATGCCCTTCGCCTCTCAGCAGAAGGGTCGCGGTCCGTTGGGAGACCGTGGCCCACAGACCGTATAGGCGATTCCCACACGCGGAGCAAGGATAAATCTTATGCACATTTGACAGACCAGACAAGACGCCTTAAAAGGTATCTATGTATATTAGTTATGCGTAATATGCATACCAGCCATGCATTAATAACAATACTCATTCGCAACAAGACCACCCTAATGTTCACTATGTGAAGTAGGCCTCCCCCAAAGATATTCCACATCTCTTGTTCTGGCGACCAAACTCACACGACCCAAGGCATGCGGTCAATGACATGCTACTTAAGCAAGTGAGGCTAAAGACATGAGTTCTATTTCAAGCACAGACGTAAACCATCAAGACGCTGTTATCGCTGACAAAAAATCATCCAAAAAACCAAAATGCAATAAATGTTCGACCATCAAAACGGTTGGCAGCGCATTTGTGGTTATTGCCACCTTAGCCGTCACCATCCCTTACGCGACCGTTGGCAATCCCCCAATTGTCATGACCATGGCGTTTGCACTGGCTTTGGGCTTCATGCCTGCTGTGCTGTATAACAACGTCGCTTTGATCGCGAAAAAAATTGGGAAGTAGGCTTTAAAGCCTCCCCTCTTTACAAAACCAAACTGACAAAGTCAGTTTCCGCCCCTAGGCACCAGCAAAAGTCTCTTCCCCCCCTGACTTAGCTGGAGCCTGGGGGTTTTTTGTTTTTAGGATAGAGTTTTCTAAACTTGTCATGACCCAAGGTCAAAGGTACGCGGGTCAAGCCCGCGCATGACGTATACAGAAAAGGTGAGAAGCGGCTAAAGCAAGTTATCCATGGCTTCTTGCAATTGGGCTTTGATATCCGGATTGGTGATTTCGCCTGTATCGCTGTCGAAATTTTCATTGAAGCTTGGCACTGAAATGGCGCCTTTGATGTCACCGGCGAAAAACGGGGATGAGTTTACGGCGAGTTCCAAAACGCTTTTGGCGCCGCTTGGGCCTGTTGAGGTTGATAACAACACCATTTTTTTACCCTGATAGACTTCTTTGCCAAACAGCGAGCACCAATCAAACAGATTCTTAAACGCGGCCGTGTACGAACCATTGTGTTCGGCATAAGACACGACAATCGCATCGCACGCGGCGATTTTGTCTAGGAAATCGCGGGCCAATTGGGGTTTGCCGAGTTCTTGTTGTTTGTCTTCGCTGTACAAGGGCAATTCATAATCGTTAATATCCAACACCTTGACCTCGGCGTTTTTAAGCAAGTTTGCCGTATAAACGGCTAGTTTTTTGTTGATGGATTTTGTGCTGCTGCTGGCGGCAAAGGCGAGAATTTTCATCGTTGGTATCTTTCAAAGTCAGGGAACATTTGCAAAAAGGTATATCAGCCTTCCCCGCCGTGTGCTAGAACCTTCGCATATTCAATATTAAATCAAAAACACAAAAATTCAGGGGAAATAAACGATGAGCGCACGTCGCACTTTGATTGCTGGTAACTGGAAAATGAACGGTCTTGCTGCGGATGCTMYRGCATTRGCWGGTGGMTTRGCWRAAAAAATGAAGGCTGCGGGYRMCGTAAACTTCGAYATGTTGATYTGCCCMCCWGCRATYCAAATTTCGGTTGCKGTTGCGGCYGTTSAAGGTTCYGGTATTCAMGTKGGTGGTCAGGACAATCAYTGGAATGCTTCTGGSGCGCACACGGGYGATACKKCYGTKRMCATGTTAAAAGATGCYGGCTGTTCTTRTGCCATCGTTGGTCACTCTGAACGTCGTACCGACCATGCGGAAACCGATCAAATTGTTAAAAACAAAGCCGCTGCGGCTCAGGCTGCTGGCTTGATTGCCGTTGTTTGCATCGGTGAAACCGAAGAACAACGCGACGCTGGCAAAACGCTCGATGTAAATGGCAGCCAAATTGCGGGGTCCGTTCCCGATGGCTCAACTGCGGCGAACACCGTCATTGCCTATGAACCCGTTTGGGCGATTGGCACAGGCCGCACACCAACCAACGATGAAGTGCAAGAAGTTCATGCCTTTATCCGKGGKGAATTGGCKAAGAAAATTGGCGACRACGAAGCCGCAAAAACCCGTATTTTGTATGGCGGTTCCATGAACCCCGGCAATTCTAAAGACCTGTTGGCTTTGGCCGATGTGGACGGKGGCTTGATCGGCGGCGCCAGCTTGAAAGTTGACGACTTCTGGACGGTTGCTCAGAACGCATAAAAAGGCTGGATTTCTTCAGCGTTAAAGACTAAAAAGCGGACAACGCTTAAACGGGCCTGAAAGTTAGCCTTTCGGGTCCATCATTTAATGGAATATGTAATGCAAAACGTTTTGCTGGTTATCCACCTTATTGTGACCATCGCCTTGATCGGCATGGTTCTGATCCAAAAAAGCGAAGGCGGTGCCTTGGGTATCGGCGGCGGCGGCGGCGGCGGCGGCGGCATGGGTGGATTTATGACCGGACGGGAAACGGCAAACTTCCTGACCCGCACCACGGGCATATTGGCAGCCATCTTTATGGGCTTGTCTTTGACCATCGCGGTGATGAGCAATACGGATACGGAAAGAAGCTCGATTCTCGATTCGGCACCAGCCCAAATGGAAACGGCTCCGCTTGAAGCTCCAGCAGTGCCAACAGCACCAACGGCTCCTCTGGCTCAATAAGCCAGCATATCCGGGGGCTTTCCCCCATATGGATACGCATTACAGGGGCGGCTTTTACAAGCCGCCTCTTTCTATTTTACACCAGCTCATTTTTGCCTATATTGGGGTTCCATGACGCGATATATTTTCATCACCGGCGGCGTGGTTTCATCACTCGGTAAAGGTTTGGCCTCAGCGGCCTTGGGCGCGGCGCTTCAAGCGCGCGGTTTCACGGTACGTCTGCGCAAGTTAGACCCGTACATCAACGTCGACCCCGGCACCATGAGCCCCTATCAGCACGGCGAAGTTTTTGTCACCGATGACGGTGCCGAAACCGATTTGGATTTGGGCCACTATGAACGCTTTACCTGCGTCAGTGCCAAGCAAAGCGACAACGTCACCACCGGACGCATTTATTCAGATGTGATCGCCAAGGAACGCCGGGGCGATTATCTGGGCGCGACCATTCAGGTGATTCCGCACATCACCGACGCGATTAAAGCTTTTGTTGTGAACCACGACGATAACGAAGATTTCATGTTGGTCGAAATCGGCGGCACCGTGGGCGACATCGAAAGCACGCCATTCTTGGAAGCCATTCGCCAGTTGGGCAACGAACTGGGGCGCAGCAACGTCCTGTATATGCACCTGACCCTGTTGCCGTGGATTCCAACCGCGGGCGAGCTGAAAACCAAACCCACCCAGCATTCGGTCAAAGAATTGCTGGCGGTGGGTATTCAGGCCGATATGCTGCTGTGCCGCGCCGAACGCCCGATCCCGGAAAGCGAACGCCGGAAAATTTCTCAGTTTTGCAACGTACCGTTTGAATGCGTTATTCCGGCGCTGGACGTTAAGTCTATCTATCAGGTGCCCATCAGTTATCACCAAGAAGGCATGGACGATCAAGTGTGCAAACACTTTGGTATTTCAGACGCCCCGGCCCCTGACTTTTCCCGTTGGCAAAAAATTGTCGATACCGTCACAAACCCCGATGGCGAAGTCACCATCGCCGTGGTGGGTAAATATGTTGAGCTGTTGGACGCTTATAAGTCCTTAGCCGAAGCCCTCACCCATGGCGGCATCGCCAATTCTGTGAAGGTCAACCTGAAATGGATTGACGCCGGATTATTTGAAGAAGACGAACAAAGCGTTGTGCATCACTTAACTGATGTGCACGGTATTTTGGTCCCCGGTGGGTTTGGCGAACGCGGCACCGAAGGCAAAATCAAAGCCGTTCAGTTTGCTCGTGAACACTCCATTCCGTATTTTGGTATCTGTCTGGGCATGCAAGTCGCCGTGATTGAAGCCGCGCGCAACAAGGCTGGCATTACGGGTGCGGGCTCGACCGAACTGGGCAAACCCAGCGATCCTGTGGTGGGCCTGATGACCGAATGGGCCAGCGAAGGCATGCTTGAAAAACGTGCCCAGGATGGTGATTTGGGCGGAACCATGCGTCTGGGCGCGTATGACTGTATCTTAAGAAAAGATTCCAAGGCCTTCGCAATATACGGAAAAGAAAAAATTTCCGAACGCCACCGTCATCGTTATGAAGTCAATATGACCTATCAGGCTCAGTTGCAAAAAACAGGCTTGGTATTTTCTGGCATGTCGCCCGATGGTGTGTTGCCGGAAATTGTTGAATGGCCGGATCATCCTTGGTTTATCGCCGTACAATTTCATCCCGAATTAAAATCGCGCCCGTTTGAACCGCATCCGTTGTTCGTTTCGTTCATCGAAGCCGCTGTTGCCCAAGAACGTTTGGTTTAAGGAAAGAACCACTATGACCACTTATCACGTCAAAGCTGGCAACGTTACATTTGGCAACGATTTGCCGTTGGCTTTGATTGCCGGGCCGTGCCAAATGGAAAGCCGCCAACACGCCCTTGATGTGGCGTCGGCGTGCAAGGAACTGTGCGCGGCGCTGGGCATGGGTTTTGTTTTTAAAACCTCGTTCGATAAAGCCAACCGCACTTCACTTTCGGGCCAACGCGGCATTGGTTTTGACGCGGCGCTGAATATCTTTGCCGAAGTTCGCGATACACTTGGTGTTCCGGTTCTCACCGACGTTCACGAAGCCCACCAATGCAAACGCTTGGCCGAAGTGGTTGATGTTTTGCAAATCCCCGCTTTTTTGTGTCGCCAAACCGATTTATTGGTGGCGGCGGCCCAAAGCGGTGCGGTCGTTAATGTCAAAAAGGGTCAGTTTTTGGCCCCTTGGGACATGAAAAACGTGGTGAACAAAGTCACCGAAAGCGGCAACCCCAATGTGATGATCACCGAACGCGGTACGTCCTTTGGCTATAACACTTTGGTCACCGACATGCGCGGATTACCGCAAATGGCCCATGACACGGGTATGCCGATTATTTTTGACGCCACCCATTCGGTTCAACAACCGGGCGGCGGAGCGGATGGTAAGACCAGCGGCGGTGATCGCCGTTTTGCGCCTGTTTTGGCACGGGCCGCCGTGGCTGTTGGTGTGGCGGGTGTGTTTATCGAAACCCACGAAGATCCCGACAGCGCCCCGTCCGATGGCCCCAATATGATCGCGTTGAAAGACTTGCCTGCGATTTTAAAAGTACTCTTAGAAATTGACAAGGTCGCCAAAGCGCACCCTGTAACGCTATAATCTTGAKKWWGAYANWMWATNATTTKTAAAAGNGNRAWWMTMTMATGACRGCYATYATCGACATTTTTGSMCGCGAAATTTTGGACTCMCGCGGYAAYCCCACKGTTGAAGTYGAYGTCATYTTGGAATCCGGGGCCTTTGGYCGYGCCGGYGTGCCTTCSGGSGCKTCCACAGGYGCTTACGAAGCCATGGAACTGCGTGATGGCGACAAGGCTCGCTACAGCGGCAAGGGCGTCTTAAAAGCGTGTGAAAGCGTCAACGGCGAATTGGCCGATGCTTTGGTTGGTATGGACGCCGAAGATCAATTGCTGATCGATCATTCCATGATTGAATTGGACGGCACGGACAACAAAGCTCGCTTGGGCGCGAACGCTATTTTGGGCGTCAGCATGGCCGTTGCCAAAGCCGCCGCCGAAGAAGCCGCCCTGCCCTTGTATGCTTATTTGGGCGGACCCAACGCGCACATTTTGCCCACGCCGATGATGAACATCATCAACGGTGGCGAACACGCCGACAACCCCATCGATATTCAAGAATTCATGATTATGCCCGTGGGCGCGTCGTCCATCGGTGATGCCGTGCGCATGGGATCAGAAGTCTTTCACCAATTGAAAAAAGGCCTGCAAGACGCGGGTCACAATACCAACGTGGGCGACGAAGGCGGATTTGCTCCGGGTGTTTCCGGAACAGAAGAAGCCATTGGCTTTATCTTAAAAGCCATCGAGTCCGCTGGATACACACCGGGCGACGATATGGTGTTGGCATTGGATGCGGCGGCAAGCGAATTTTATAAAGACGGCAAGTATGAACTCAAAGGCGAAGGCAAATCGTTGGGTTCCGACGAAATGGTTCGTTATTACGAAGACCTCGTCGCCAAATACCCCATTTTCTCCATCGAAGACGGCATGGACGAAGACGATTGGGATGGCTGGAAAACCCTAACCGATGCCCTTGGCAGTAAATGTCAGTTGGTCGGTGATGATTTGTTCGTCACCAACCCCAAACGTTTGGCCGACGGTATTGCCAAAGGCGTTGCCAATTCGATCTTGATCAAGGTCAATCAAATCGGCACACTGTCTGAAACCTTTGAAGCCGTGGAAATGGCTCATCGTGCGGGGTATACCTCTGTGATTTCGCATCGTTCCGGCGAAACCGAAGATACCACCATCGCCGATCTTTCGGTTGCCACAAACTCAGGCCAAATCAAAACCGGATCGCTTTCGCGTTCTGATCGGTTGGCCAAATACAACCAACTGATCCGCATCTCCGAAGAGCTCGATCCCATCGGAAAATACGCTGGACGGTCTATTATGCGTTAAGCTGGACCAAATAATTCAAAAAAAGCCTCATCAGCATTTTGTTGGTGAGGCTTTTTTTGTCCCCCACCACACCCAAAGATTGACTTTAATTCTGCAACATTTACCTTAAGTCATAGATAAAAAGGATCTTTGTGGAAAAAGAACGCTTACAGAAACTCAACAAATTGCAATTATTGAACATGGCTGTGTCCATGGGCATTAGCGCATTCTTTCTCAGCACATATTTTGGCTCTCCTCTCAAGCGGGTGTTGTTTTACTTTATTGATGGAGGCGCATTTGCCATCTTCCCTCGGATCAAATCCACCAGGCCGATGTCTATCTGAACTTTTTACTGCCCGCGTTTTTGGCGTATCTGCTTTTTGCCGGCACACGGGTGGGCTATTGGTTAAGGTCCAGAAAATATGTCCATTGGATGCTACTGGTGGCCAATGTCTTTGTAATCCTAGCTTGGGCCAATGTGTTTTTGCATTTAAATACCTTATTCCAAATCAGGACGTTTCTGACGCTATTTGTCCTTCTTGGCGTACTTGTTAGCGTTATCTTTTTCATTATCGGTTTTTTGCAAACCGCAGGGGCAACGATTGAATTTCAGGCCACATTCCCTCAAATTGATAGCCCTATGCCCACGATTGAAGGGCCCGAAGCCGCAATCCTTAGCGTCCTTGTCATTTTCCCTTTGTTTTACGGCGTTGAAATTTACAACAAAAAGGACTCCGCTTTTCAGGTCGCCAAAGCAACCCTGCCTGCGTATTTTAAACAGTGTAGGAACCTTGAAAAAACATTTTCCTTAGATCGAAACGGAGCAACGGGCATTTATTTAAGTGAAGTTTCCGAGAAAAAATGGACGGACTTAAAAGACAAAAGCTATGATCGTTTAGGAATCTTCCCACATGCCATTCACCTGCTCAACACGTATGACATCGATTTTGTTGAATTCGATAAACAGCCACACATCCAAGATTATTTCCGGATGGATAAGGGGAATAAACAAGCCTAGCCCATTAAAGTTCTGGAAAGTGAATACGGCGTGTTTGCCGAAATCCTGACCGATGGACGCGATAAAAATTTTGGAGTTTTTGCGAAAACCATAAGGATTATTGACCTGAAAACACAAGAAGCCGTCGCTTCAACCAGCTATGCCCGTAACTATACCCGCACCAGTTATTGCGGCGATGATGCCTCCAACGATATAAGTTTTTTTATCGCCGAATCTCTAAACTTAGCCTTACGGAGGTAGCTCCCCTCCCCCCTCCTCCCCGCAAAGGCGGCAAGCTCGGCTTGGGCGATGGCGGTAAATCCGAACAATCTGTCATGATTGTTGATATGAAATAATGCCCGAATCTTTCCCGCGTCAGGTTCATGTCAGGTTCATCCTCTAGACTTATATTAAGGTCTACTAGAATTGAATACGGGCGAGGATAAGGTCATGCAGGGCTATGATCTCCATAAAATTTCGGTTTTGATTGTTGAACCTAAATTTTTCATGCGGAAAATCATTTCTGATATCTTGAATGAATTTGGCATCACCAACATTCAAATTACAGAAAATACGAACGATGCGTTCGACCTTTTTTCAAAGTTTTCACCTGATCTTGTGCTTACGGACTGGTCCCCGGCCTTAAACGGCATTCAGTTTGTGACCCGCATTCGCCAGTCGAAACAAAGCCCCAATCCGTACGTTCCCATTATCGTTATTTCTGCTCACAATTCTATGGACCATGTGTTCACGGCGCGCGACGCCGGAATGACCGAATTTTTGGTCAAACCTGTGCGCGCCAACCTTTTGTATGCCCGCATTCAATCGGTGATCGAACGCCATCGGGTGTTTGTACGTTCGTCAAAATTCTTTGGTCCCGACCGCCGCCGCCGCCGTATTCTTTACAATGGGCTGGACAAACGCACCCACGCAAATAAGAGCGGTTCAGAACGCCGTTTAAAAAAACACCCCCGCTCGGGTCCAGAACGGCGTCATGATTTTGCGGGCTTTACACCTCCGGAAACACGGGCGGGTGGTCGCGCTTAAAACTTTACCGTAGACTACTTTTACCTTTCCCCGATCCGGAGTTCTTTATGAAACGTTTAGCCGTCTCTCTGTCTTTGGTCGTTCTCATGGCCTCAAGCCCTGTTCTGGCCCAAGATTGGTTAAAGACCTTGGGCAACGTCGTAAAATCGGCGACCGAAGAACAATCTGGCGCTTCCCCAACACTTATGGGGTTATCGACCCAAGACATTACGGCGGGCCTGAAAGAAGCCTTGCGGGTTGGCACCAATGTGGTCACCCAAAAACTGGGCACTTCGGATGGCTTTAATTCAGACCAGTCTATTCATATCCCCCTGCCCCGCGAGCTCAGATCCATTCAATCTACGCTCAGACGTTTTGGCCTTGGTGGTCTTGCCGATGATGTGGAATTAAAACTCAATCGCGGCGCCGAAGCCGCCATGCCCCAGGCCAAAGCCCTGGTCATCAAAGCCATCAATTCCATGACCCTGAAAGACGCCGAGGCTATTTACAACGGCCCCAATAATGCGGCGACCGAATACTTTCGACGCATGGCCTCATCTGACTTAATCGGCACCATCGGCCCCATCATTGAACAAAGCCTGCAAGACGTTGGCGCCATCAAAGCCTATGACCAATTGATTGGGGAATATAAGTCCATGCCATTTGTGCCCGATTTAAAGGCCGATTTGACCGGACACGCGACCCAGATGGCCTTGGACGGTTTGTTCCATTACCTAGCCATCGAAGAAGCCGCCATTCGCGCCAATCCGGCCAAACGCACCACCGAAATCCTCACTAAAGTCTTTGGCCGATGATGCAAAAACCTGCCCTTTATTTAAGTATTGCCTTAATAGCCTTGCCTTTATCCGCACAGGCCCATAACCACACCTTGGTCATCGGTAATTTTTCGGCCAACGACATATCGGGCTGGACAGAAAAAGTTTTCAACGAACAAACCCATTACGAACTGACCAAGTCCGCAAACCGTACGGTGTTGAGTGCCAAAAGCCAAGCCAGCGCCTCGACCTTTTACAAAGACCTCAGCGTTGATTTAAACGCCACCCCTTGCTTAAATTGGTCTTGGAAAGTGGATAACGCTTTGGATGGATTGCTTGAAAAGACCAAGGCCGGCGACGATTTTGCGGCGCGTGTTTACGTGGTCTTTTCCGGCGGGGCCGCATTTTGGAATACGCGGGCTTTGAATTATGTGTGGTCCGGCAACAACCCCATCGGATCATCATGGCCCAATGCGTATACGGACAATTCCGTCAATTTTGTCTTGGAAAGCGGACAGACAAAGGCCGGGCAATGGGTCACAGAAAGCCGCAATGTGCTGAAAGATGTGCAACGATTGATCGACCAAGACCTGCACGTGGCCGATGGCGTAGCGATCATGACCGATACGGACAATTCTAAAACCAGCGCCAAGGCTTATTTTGGGGATATCTATTTTTCGAAATCTTGTGGCTAAACAAAACGCGCTTATTTAGCCAGCTTATTTGGCCAGCTTATTTGGTCATGTGAATGATGCTGTTCAGCTTTATGTCATCACGCACTTGCCCATCGGAAAGGCTAATTTCGCCCCACAACAGCCCACCGTTCACATGCATTTGGCTGGTTTGATCGCGGGTATACCAAATCACACGGGTCACGATGTACCATTTTCCGGCGGGTAAGTTTTCAAACCGAAAGCCGCCTTTTTTATCGGCCATTTGGGTGATCCGGTACTTGTCGTATTTTGGATTTTTTTTGACATTCAGGTACTCGTCAAAAAAACCGTCTTCGCGGGTTTTCGAGACGATTTCATCCGTATAGGCATTTTTGGCGATCAAGGTGACTTCTTCCCCGTCGGCCGTTTGAATATAACCGCCCGGTGACCGCAACGTCGCCAATCCAGAAATAACGCCCGTGCCCTTTTTAGCCGACCATTTAAAGTCCTTTTCGACAAACCGGGTACTGGGTTCATACAGGGGTCTGGACATGGTAATTTGCGCCGCCACAGGGTTATGGTGGGCCGCAAACATCAAAACAAACAGGGCAAAAACGAAGAAACGCTTCATGGTCTTTCCTTAATCACGAGACCTTCAAATAAGCACGTATTTTCAACAACTTCAAGAAAATTTGCGACCAGATACCACCCATAAGGCAAAAACAAGCACCAACGGGCCGATGGCAAAATTCAAGACATTTACGGCAATGATCAACAGATACGGCAAAATCATCACCAGCGCCAAAGCCGAGCCTTCCCAAGCCCGCAATTGGCCTTCGTGCAGACGCCACGCAAAGATGACGATCATCACCACCATATCGTAATCCCACAAATACGGCGTCACCAAAAACATAGCCAGCACCAGAACGGCGGCTTTGAGGCTGGGCAGTTCATGCGAACGCCGCCAAACTGAAATCACCCGCGACAAAGCATACAAAGCCACGGGCAAATGCAGCCACAATGCTGATTCTCGCTCGAACCCATACAATCGGGCGGCCACATAAGGGGTCGGCATGCGTTGCCAAAATTCCAATCCCCCGGCATCTAAAATGCCGCCCATCATAACCAATCGTTCGCCATACGCGGTCCAAGCTTCCCAACCAAACAGCCCCGCACTGATGCCGACCAAGAGCAATACCGTGACAAAGGCCGAGGCAAAAGCGCGCCAATGCCCGCCACACGCCAAAGCCACCGGAATCAACACACCCAGATGCGGTTTATACGACAAGGCCCCAAACAGCATTCCGGCGATCAAGGGGGATCGATGCAAAAGCAACAAGCCGCCGCCTAAAAAGCCAGCCGACAAAGCCCCATTTTGCCCGCCCGTAACATTTAAATATGTGGCCGGAGCCGCCGCCATAGCCAACAGCGCAGGTCGGGTCTGCCAAAACGAGCGCACCAGGGCAAAAACCGTCAAGCCGCCCGCCACCGTCCATACGCCAAAGGCCCAGACAAACGGTAAAAAAGCCAACGGCAGCGTGATCAGCATCAACGAAGGCGGGTAAGAATAATTGTGAAAATCTAAAGGAAGGTGGGCAAAATCCTGTAACGCAGACATAAACGCCGTGCTGTCATAGACGTGGGCCCCGTTGCCCAACCAGGCAAACTTTGCGCCCATCCAATAATTGACAAAGTCTTCGCCCAACAGATTACCGCGCCCATTGGTCAGACCAGCTTCGAAATACGTGGCAAAACTGACCAGCACCAACGGTACCGTCATAAATGCGCTCATATACACTATAAAACGCGTGCGGTCCCCCGCCAACCAATCCCCATTACGTAAGGCCATCCAGATCAGTAATGCTTTTTCTCTAAAGGTCACAATCTCGTCCCTGCTTTGCGACCAGAACCCCATACATACTTTTCAAACCCGCATCCCTTTAAAAAACGTATTGCAATACAATTATTGTATACCTATGTATTTAAACGTTAATCCCTACGCTTATAACGTTCACTACATTTAGAATAATCTAAACAGATCTACGATAACGAACCCTCGTTTTGCTTAGGCTTTACGGCGCATCGTTGCCATGAAAATGCGCCGACTGTTTTTATTTTTTCTTGGACTTTTCAAAAATTTAAGGACATGGACAATGAATTTAACAATTTCAAAAAAGCTTCCCATCGTAATCGTCGCTCTTGCGGCATTGTCGGTCATCATAACGGGGATTTTTGCTTTTTTGCAAACCAAACATGCACTGGAAGTAGCCGCATTTGAAAAGCTTGAAGCCATTCAGGAATCACGTGTTTCTCAAATCAAAAGCTATATGAATAGCATCCAAGAAGAAATGACCACATTGGCGCAAAACAATATGGTCATTGATGCCATTAAAGGTCTTGAAGATACCTTTGCGCTTTATGGCCCCAATAAGGCCAAGATTGCTCAAAAATATTATATTGATAACAACCCAAATCCAGCGGGATCAAAGCATCTTATGAACGATGCGAGCGATGGTTCGGCTTATAGCGAGATGCATAAGAAGTATCACCCTTGGTTTAAAAAATTGATGGAAGCCCGTGGATATTACGACATATTTTTGGTCAATGAATTTGGGGACATTGTCTATTCCGTCTACAAAGAAGCCGATTATGCCACCAACATTCTCAATGGAGAGTGGAAAAATTCCGACCTTGGTAAAATCTTCCGTATGATTCAACAAAACCAAAGAAAAGACTATATAGCTTTTACAGATTTTAAATCCTACGCCCCTTCTGCTGGTGTCCCGGCTAGTTTTATGGCTGTGCCTGTCTTTGAATATGATGGAGAATTCCACGGGGCTTTGATCTTCCAAATGCCGATTGATCGCATCAACGGTATTATGCAAAATGCGGCGGGTATGGGTGAAAGTGGTGAATCTTACCTTGTTGGTGATGATTTACTCATGCGTTCAGACTCACGTTTCCTTAAAGAAGGAGCCCCCAGTTCAATCTTAAACCAAAAAGTTGATACGGATTCCGTTAAGGCTGCGATCGGGGGTGATGACGCCGTGATGATCGTTGATGACTATCGTGGCATTCCCGTGGTTTCAGCTTACGGTCCTATTGATATTTTGGGTGTCACTTGGGCGGTTATGGCTGAAGCCGATGTCGAAGAAGTCGATCGTCCAGCCATTGCCCTTCGCAACACAATGATCATGATTGTGCTTGCCGTTATCGCCGTTGTTACGGTCATTGGTTTCATCTTTGCAAAATCCATCACCACCCCCATCAGTACCATGACCGACGTTATGGGCCGGTTGGCGAACAAAGACTGGACCACAGAGGTGCCCAGCCAAGACCGCAACGATGAAATTGGCGACATGGCACATGCCGTGCAAATATTTAAGACCAATGGTCTAGAAGTTGAACGCCTTGAACGCGCACAACAAGAAAACGAAGCCCGCGCGGTCGAAGAAAAACGTCAGCAAATGCTGGAAATGGCTGATAATTTTGAGGCCAGCGTTGGCGGCGTTGTGCAAAGTGTGTCTTCGGCTTCGACCGAAATGCAATCTTCGGCGCAAAGCTTATCGGCCACAGCGGAAGAAACCGCGAAACAGTCCGAGGTTGTGGCAACGGCGGCAACCGATGCAACGCAAAATGTGCAAACCGTGGCTTCGGCAACCGAAGAGCTATCCTCTTCGATCCAAGAAATTTCCCGTCAAGTCTCACAATCCACACAAATTGCCGGGTCCGCCGTCATTGAAGTCGAAAGTACCAACGAAAAAATCCAAGGTCTGGCCCAAGCCGCCGATAAAATTGGCGAAGTCGTCGCGATGATTACGGATATTGCAGATCAAACCAATTTGCTGGCTTTGAATGCAACGATTGAAGCGGCACGGGCTGGGGATGCGGGCAAGGGCTTTGCCGTTGTAGCGTCCGAAGTGAAAAACCTCGCCAATCAAACGGCAAAAGCGACGGAAGAAATCAGTACGCAAATTAGCGATATCCAAGGTGCCACGAAAACCGCCGTAGATGCGATTGGCAGCATCGGCGGCACCATCAATGAACTGAATGAAATCTCATCAGCCATTGCCGCCGCGGTGGAAGAACAAGGGGCCGCGACCCAAGAAATTGCCCGCAACGTTGAACAAGCGGCAAACGGAACGACTGAGGTGTCTTCAAACATAGCCGGCGTTCAACAAGCCGCCGGAGAAACAGGCTCAAGCGCCACCGAAATGTTGGGGGCTGCCACCGAACTCTCTCAACAATCTGAACTGTTGCGCAACGAAGTTGATAAATTCCTGCACAATATTCGGGAAAGCTAAGTTTTAAGATAACAACCGTCAAAACAATTGGCTAATAATTAGGCATACTTACATACGTGCCTAATTATTAGTCTTTTTTATTTTCACTCCTAATGAACCAACTTAAAGTTAGCCATCATAAAGAACAATAACCACTTGAAATGATTAATAAATAACACGTTTATAACTTATGAAAACCTGTTGGCACGAGCCTTGCTATAGAAAGAGGAACACAAACTCTTAAAGAGGTTCCCCATGTCTAAAGTGTCTCATAAGGCTAAAAAACTCATCGTTGTCGGCAATGGAATGGCGGGTATGCACGCTGTTGAAGAATTGCTGGATCTTGCTCCTGATCTTTATGAAATCACTGTTTTTGGGGCCGAGCCTCACGGCAACTATAATCGTATTTTGCTGTCTTTGGTTTTGTCCGGTGAAAAGAAGATTGAAGACATCATGATCAATGGCCGCGCTTGGTATGACGAGCACGGCATCACCCTGCACACCGACACCAAAATTGTCCAGATCGAACGCGGATCAAAACGCGTCATCACCGACGATGGACAGGCTTTTGAATACGATCGTTTGTTGTTGGCGACCGGGTCTGATCCGGTGATCTTACCCCTGCCCGGACACGATCTTCCCGGCGTAATTGGCTTTCGCGATATTCACGATGTGGACACCATGATCAAAGCCACCCAAGACCACAAACACGCCGTTGTTATCGGCGGTGGATTGTTGGGGTTAGAAGCCGCAAACGGCCTGATGAAACAAGGCATGGACGTCACCGTGGTGCACCTGATGGACACCCTGATGGAACGTCAATTGGACGTGACGGCGGGCAAGATGCTGCAGGCCAATTTAGAATCCCGCGGCCTGAAATTTGTCCTGTCGGCGCAAAGCGAAACCATTTTGGGCACAGACCGAGTGACCGGATTGCGTTTGGCCGATGGTACAGAAATTCCCGCCGATATCTTGGTCATGGCGGTGGGCATTCGCCCCAGCACAGAACTGGCCGCTGACTGTCGCCTACACTTTGAACGCGGCATTGTGGTCGACGATTCCCTGCTGACGTTTGATCCCAGCATTTACGCCATCGGCGAATGCGCCCAACACAGAGGCACCGCTTATGGCTTGGTCGCGCCGTTATTTGAACAAGGCCGGGTTGTGGCCAATCACTTGGCCGAATTGGGCTTTATCACCTACAAAGGGTCCATGACGTCAACCAAGTTAAAAGTCACAGGCATAGATTTGTTTTCTGCAGGCGACTTCATTGGAGACGATACCACCGAAGACATCGTCTTTAACGATCCCGGCAATGGCTCGTACAAAAAATTGGTCTTAAAAGACGGCATTATCCAAGGGGCCGTGCTGTATGGCGATACGGTTGACGGCGCTTGGTATTTCCAATTGATGCGCGATCAAACCGATACCAAAGACATTCGGTCCCACCTGTTGTTCGGTCAAAGCCATTTGGGCGATTCCGGGCACGGTGGCGAAAATGCTGCCGCCGCCCTGCCCGATGATGCGGAAATTTGTGGCTGTAACGGCGTGTGCAAGGGCGATGTGGTCAAAGCCATCACCGAACACAACCTGTTCACCTTGGACGAAGTCCGCGCCCATACCAAGGCGTCGTCTTCGTGCGGGTCCTGCACGGGCTTGGTCGAACAAATCATGGCGTCGACTTTGGGCAGCGATTTTTCAAAATCTGAAAAAGAAAAGCCCGTGTGTGGATGCACCGCCTTAACCCACGAAGACGTTCGGGCCGCCATAATCAAAGAAGACTTAAAAGACATTCCCACCACTATGCGTTTTTTAAACTGGCAGACTGAGGACGGTTGTCCAACCTGTCGCCCGGCGCTGAACTATTATCTGTTGTGCGCTTGGCCCGGTGAATATATCGATGATGCTCAGGCGCGATTTATCAACGAACGCGCTCACGGCAACATTCAAAAAGACGGCACGTATTCCGTGGTTCCGCGCATGTGGGGGGGCATTACAACGCCCAAGGAATTGCGCGCCATTGCCGACGTTGCCGATAAGTTTAAAATCCCTACGGTTAAGGTCACAGGCGGCCAGCGCATCGATTTATTCGGTGTCGCCAAATCCGACCTTCCCGCCGTATGGAAAGACTTAAACGATGCCGGCATGGTATCGGGTCATGCCTATGGTAAGTCGCTGCGCACTGTGAAAACCTGTGCGGGGCAACAATGGTGTCGTTTTGGCACACAAGATTCCATAAAACTGGGCATTGCTCTGGAAAGAATGACTTGGGGGTCTTGGACTCCGCACAAATACAAAATCGCCGTATCGGGTTGCCCACGCAACTGCGCCGAAGCGACCATTAAGGATTTTGGTGTGGTTGCGGTGGATTCTGGCTTTGAATTACATATCGCGGGCAACGGCGGCATCAAAGTGCGCGTCACCGATCTGTTGTGCAAGGTCGAAAGCGAATCCGAAGTGATGGAATACGCCGGAGCCTTTATGCAGTTGTACAGAGAACAAGCCAGATACTTAGACCGCACAGCCCCTTGGGTTGAACGGGTTGGCCTGACGTATGTTCAAGAGCAAATGGTCAACGATGAAGCCAATCGCAAAGCTTTGTATGAACGTTTTTTACACAGCCAAACGTTTTCGCAATCCGATCCTTGGAAAGAAAACTATAGCGATCCTAAAAAACGGGCTGAATTTGAAACTCTAACCACGTTAGGTCAATCATGAGCAACTGGATTGAAATTGGACACTTAAACGACATCCCCCGTCAGGGTTCGCGCATTGTCGAAGGCCCAGACGGAAACATTGCCGTTATCCGCACCCAAGACGACAGCGTCTTTGCCATTCACGACAGCTGCCCGCACAAGCAAGGCCCACTGTCCCAAGGCATCGTTTTTGGTCACAAAGTCGCCTGTCCGCTGCACAATTGGGCCATTGATTTGGGTACGGGACAGGCTCAGGCGCCTGACGAAGGCAACGTGGCGTGTTATCCGACCAAAATCGAAAATGACGTGGTGTTTTTATCGCTGGATAAAGTCGGGGAAAAAACCGGACCCTAAAAAAATTAGCCCAGCAAAACGTCTTTCGCCAGATTGATTTGCTGGGCTAAATAATCCGATCCCCCAACATCTGGATGAAGATGCGCTATTAAACGGCGGTGAGAGGCCTTGATTTCTTCCTCACCCGCGCCATCTTGCAGGCCAAGAATCTTTAACGCCTCGGCTCGGGTCATTGTTGATGAGGTTTGAGGGGTACGTTGTTGTTGCCCGCCCATCATATTCTTAAACATCTTGGCATAACGATATCCGGTGAACAGCCGGGTCAGCCACACCATCACCACAGGCAACGCGGCAGCAGCGGCGAACAGTCGCCCCGACAACGCCAGCCACGCGACAAAGATCATCACCAGCACCAAAGCCACCCATTTCAAGGTCCAAATGATATCTTGCGGCGTTGCTTTAACGTACCATTTCGAGGCCAAAATCAGCACGATCAGGGTCAGCAGTCCAAGGGCTAAAAGAGCAATCATATGAGCCCCATCAACGCGCGCAACTTTTCTATAGTCATCGTGAAAGTGTCCTTTTGATACAAGATGATTTCAACGTACGAGACTCGTTCGACAATGCAAAGTGTAAAGTTTTCAAGCCCCCTTAAATGTTACTGACCTTTAGCGGGCCAAAAACAAGGACGGTTTACGGACGCTTAAATTTGATCTTATACTGCGGCGCATTTATAAAGCCGAAGAAAGATTACCATGTCGAACGATCGCTCCGCACAACTGGAACTGTATCTGGACCGTTTGTACGGCTATGCCATGAGCCTTAGCCGTAACCCTGACGACTCCAAGGATTTGGTGCAAGACTGTGCCTTGAAAGCTTTGACGACCGACAAAGTACCAACGGACGCATCGGCTTATCGATCGTGGTTGTTTCGGATTCTCCGCAATGCCTTCATTGACCGCTATCGTAAATCCAAGACCATTCAAAACTGGGAAACCGATGCTTCTCATCTTTCTGAATCTTCGATGGAATATTTAGGCGGGGACGAACGTTTAATCAATGTCCTCTCCGTTAAATTTGAAATGGCGAAATTACCGCTGGCTCAAAGAGAAATAATTGGCTTGATTGATGTCAGTGGTTTCAGTTACGAAGAGGTCTCAAAAATACTGGACATTCCGGTTGGCACCGTTATGTCCAGAATTAGTCGAGCACGGCATACGCTGATCACGGCCATTGGCGATACGAATGTCGTAAAGTTTCCCGTTAAGAGGAGAAAATAACGTTTTGAATACGAAGCTACCAGACTTTGAAACTTTAAATGCCTATGTTGATGGAGAACTGGACGCCACGGCGACAGCCGAAATCGAATGCGCAATCGCTAATGATTCCGATCTTGCTCGTCAGGTAGCGATGCTGAACCAGTTTAAATCCGCAGCGGCACAAAGCATCGATATTCCAAAGATTGAACTGCCGCAGCCCAGAACCCAAACCAAGCCACAGGTGGCCTTAAGCTCTTGTCGTCGGCTCGTGCTGGCTGCGGCTTGCCTTGCGGGACTGGCCTTGTTTACAAATATTGCCGGACCGTTTGGTTCGACCTCTAAGAACGGTGAAGAATGGCTTTCCCCCGCTTGGGCCATGCAAAAAGCATGGTCCATATCAGATGCAGGCGTAAAACCAAACAACGCCGCAGCCCTGAAGGTTTCAACATTTTCCGAAAACATGCTTTCCGGGTCCTATGTTCCCGATTTGACCATGGCTAAACTTTATGTGTCTTACGTATCTTCGGATCATCAATACAGAAATGACAAAGCCCTTTTGATTGGCTATGCGGGGCTTCGCGGCTGTAAAATCAGCTTGCTGATCACACCCAGCGCAGGACATTTATCGCCCTTAATGACCCATTTTGAACGTGACAAAATGTCTCTGTATGGTTGGCAGCAAGATGATCTTGATTACATGGTCATGGCCGAAGGCATGCCGGATCAACGGTTTAAATCCATTGCCGAGGCCGTATATAAATCCAGCACCATACGCCTGCCCGTGGACAGTGATACCCGTATGGCCCTTGCCAAAGATCAGGCCCAAAGCCGTCCTTGCCAGGCTTAAATTCCAGGCTTAATTGTCAGGCCTAATTTCTGTTTTTTTTAAAAAATATTTTCCCTTTGGAATAAATCAGCTTCCCCATCCGTCTTAGCTCTAACCGGCTATTTCGGGAACTAGGGAAGCGGGTTGTAAAATTTCAAACCTAATGGGAAAAAAAATGTCAGACAAAAACAAAACGCCGAAAGACGCCACAGTTGGCCTTTACGACTTATATGAAAAAGATCCAGTAAATGCAGACAAAGTCATTTTTGGTCGCAAAACACACAATGACCGCCGTGGTTTTCTAAAAAATGCTGGCCTTGCGACAATGGGCGCCATGTTGGGCGCAACCATCCCCTTCCACCGCAACATGCCAGCTGGTTTTGTTCCTGTGGCAATGGCCGCCGACGAAGAAATCATGATCGGCAAAGATGGTCTTACCATTTTGAACGATCGTCCTGCGAACGCAGAAACACCAGCTCATCTGTTGGATGACAAAATCACGCCAACACCACGTCACTTTGTACGCAACAATGGTATCCCCCCCGAAGACATGAACCCAGACACATGGTCTTTGACCATCGATGGTTTGGTGGACACGCCTTTGACCTTGTCGATTGCGGACCTCAAAAGCAAATTTGAAGTTGTTACCCGTCAATTGACCATCGAATGTGGTGGCAATGGCCGTGCGGCTTTTGATCCCCCGGCAAAAGGAAACCAATGGTCTTATGGCGCGGTTGCCTGTTCCAATTGGACCGGCGTGCGTTATGCCGACGTTCTTAAGGCTGCGGGTGTTAAATCCAATGTCATTTACACCGCTCACGTTGGTGCAGATACTCACCTTTCTGGAAYCGAAGGCAAGCTTCCGATTTCTCGTGGTGTTCCCATTGAAAAAGCCATGAACCCCAATAACCTCATTGCCTTTGAAATGAACGGCAAAGCCCTGCACCCCATGAACGGCGCCCCTTTGCGTTTGGTCGTTCCAGGCTGGCCGGGTTCGTGTTCACAAAAATGGCTGAACCGCATTTACCTGCGCGATGTTATTCATGACGGCCCTAAAATGACCGGAAAAGCTTACCGGGTCCCGGCATACCCTGTTGCTCCGGGGACTAAGGTTCCCAAAGAAGACTTCCAAATCATCGAAGAAATGCCTGTGAAATCGTTGATCACTTTCCCACAATCAGGCACCACATTGGCTTCTGGCCAAAACGAAGTCGAAATTCGCGGCCATGCTTGGGCCGGCGATGTTGAAGTCGATTCTGTTGATTTGTCCATCGATTTTGGCGCAACTTGGATCAAAGCCAATCTTCAAAAACCCGTTAATCCTTATGCGTGGCAACATTTTTCAAAGAAAATTAAGTTCCCACAAAAAGGTTATTATGAAGTTTGGGCCCGTGCTACGGACTCCAAAAATCGCATGCAACCGTTCTCGATTGCTTGGAATCCAAAGGGTTACCTCAACAACTCTATGTTCCGCATTTCTGTGACGGTGGCCTAAAACCATGGACTTCCCCAACATGCGATCAATTGTCAAGTTTACGGCAATTGCCTTGATCGGCGGAGGCATTTTTGCCTCCGCTGTTCAGGCAGCAGAATCTGACGACGAATGGAACGGTTTGCCAGAAGGTATTGGCCGTGAAGAAGTATTCGACACCTGTCGGGCCTGTCATTCGCTCAGACTTGTTCAACAGCAAGGCTTAGACAAATACTCTTGGACAGAAACCCTAGAGTGGATGGTTGAAGAGCAAGAAATGGATCAACCCGATGAAGAAGATCTCCCCTTGCTGATCAACTACCTAACTGAATTTTACGGCACCGACAAAAAAGCCGCTAAAATGAAGGCTAAGGCTAAATAACCCCTAAAATTTTCAAAGAATTATGGATGAGAAAAGAAAGCTTTGCTTTCACTTAACACGCTCTCCATAACCAGAAAAGCCAGCCGAAGAGGTCCCCTCTGACTTCGGTTGGCTTTTCTTATTTGGGACCAAACAATCAGAGTTTTAGAGCTTCAAGCAAGGCGCGGACTTCTTGGCGAGCGGCGATGTGAGACATGGACAAGGCGCCTTCGCCTTTGACTTCGGCGACGTCCATCAACGTTAATCCCTTGTGAAACAGTTCACGAAAAATCACCCGTTCGGAAAAACCCGCAACGGTGCGAAAACCGATGCGTTTGGCCAAATCATCGACTAGGCGATCAATTTCGCGTTTGTTTTTGGTGGCCGTATGGCCCATGCGGCTGCGCATGACGATCCAGTCTGTGGTTTTGCGAACCCCACGTTTGGCGCGGCTCATACGTTGTTCCCACACCAGTTCGGCGTAATGACTGGGGCCTTTAACGCTCATATCTTGGGTATTGATGCGCGCCAATACGTCCAAATCAATAAAACTGTCGTTCATGGGCGTGATGAGGGTATCGGCGTAGCTGTGCGCGACCCGCGATAACGCTGTGTCGGCGCCCGGTGTGTCAAAAATGACCACTTGAACACGTTGACTGACGTCTTCTAAGACCCCTTCAATCAAAGCCACAATGCCTTCGGTATCGCCGCCGCCGTCTTCGCCGCGCAGGGTTAGAAGTTCCGGCATGGGAAGATCTAGACCTTCTTTTTCCACATAATGACGGCGGTTTTCGAAATAACGAGAAATGGTGCCTTGGCGGGCGTCCAGGTCAGCAACGGCCACCTGAATGCCTTGGCGCAAAAGCCCCACAGCCAAGTGCATAACCGTGGTCGACTTGCCACTGCCGCCCTTTTCATTTCCAACAACGATGATGTGAGCGTGCATTTAAATTCCGAATCGCAACAAGCGTTACTATAAGCGTGGCAACGTTTTGTCTTTGTTTATAGAACGATGTTTCAACGTCAACATACACCAGATGAAAACAAGCCGAAATGGATAAAACGCTCTAACTCGTTTTACCGCGCGCAAGAGCATTTTCGATTTCTTTGAGCATATCTGGCACAATAATCGGCTTGGTCAGGTATTTTTGAAAACCCGCTGAAAGTCCTATTTCAATGTCTCTTTTTGTTGCCGCCGCACTTAAGGCAAAGATAGGTGTGTTTTTCATCTTCACATCCCGGCGCAATTCATGGATAACGTCGATTCCGCTCATCCCCGGAAGGTTAATATCCAAGATGATGATGTCGGGCTTTTCGCTTTTGGCTAATTTTACGCCAAGCTCACCGGTGTGCGCAGAAACCATCGACAAACCGTCAACACGCGAGACAATCAGTTCCATCAGTTTAAGGTTTTCCGGATTGTCTTCGACATACAACAATGTGCCCTTGATGGCGGGCAATTGTTGGGCCTGATTGGGTGCGGCGTTCGTTTGCGGAGGGGTTACAACGGCTTTTTGGAGTTCTGCGACCGGAAGTTCAACCCAAAACGTTGTGCCTTGTCCCAACGCGCTCTTAAAGCCAATTTCCCCCCCCATCAATTTGACCAAATCCTTGGTGATCACCAAACCAATGCCCGTGCCTTCGATGTCAGAATTAACGGCACCTAAACGGCTAAACGGAACAAACAGTTCGGACTGGTTTTTTAAAGGAATGCCTTGGCCCGTATCCTGAACAGAAATACGCACAGTACCTTGCCCGGTGTCTTTGATGCTCAGTTCAACGTGCCCATTTTCAACATTATATTTAACGGCGTTGGACAACAGGTTTAACAAGACCTGTTTAAAACGCGTAAAATCGGCCTGAACTTGTGGATAGGCCGTGCTTTGTTCCGGCAGGTTAAGGGTAATGCTGTTTTTTTTGACCATTGGCCCAATTAAGGGCACGCACGCCTCAATAACCGACATGGGATCGATAGGTTCTAAGGACAATTCAATCTGACCTGTTTCAATCTTAACCAAATCCAAGACATCATTAATCAGTTCTAATAAATGTTGCCCGCCCTTCATGATGTGATCTATGCCTTCACTTTGTGACTTGGTCAGCGGTTCGTAAGGGTTAAGTTGCAACATTTGCCCAAAGCCCAAAATAGCATTCATCGGGGTTCTGAGCTCGTGGCTCATCGATGACAGGAATTCTGATTTTGCCGCGTTTGCCTGTTCGGCCTCATCGCGCGCCTTCACCAACTGTTCCGTCCGTTGAGCAACCGTATCTTCCAACATTGTCCGTTCGTGATTGAGCTGGTTTTGAATGGTTCGCGTTCGACGCACGACAAAGACCGCAATCATTAAGGTGAACAACAACACCAAAAAGGCCAGCTGATTTTGGTAATTAATAGACTGCGCTAACAATTTATCCGTATTTGAAACTAAGGATTCGGTGTTTTCTTGGTGATACGCGATCAGGCCCTGAAACAAATTGATAAGGTCGTTTTGACCGGAAATCACAACCGAATAAAAAATCTTTTCGGCATTTTTTAAGTCTGCAGGACTGCCGTACAGAGACAAAGATACGACTTTGCGCTGTGCGGGTAAAATGATGCCCACAATGGCCTCTTGCACCTTAAGCTGAGCCTTTTCATGATCGTCCAAAGGAAGACTGACAAGAGCCAAATAGGCCTTAGAAAACTTCCCGGCAAAGCCTTCTAGTTTTTGATTTAGATCGTCTTTATCAAAGATATCTTCGGTATCGAGAATCTGGCTGGTCAACCGGGTACGGGTCCGCGCGAATTCCATCATCTCGCTGTAATAACGGACTTTGAGCATCGCATTTTGACTTTTGGTCATGACAACGCGCATGTGTGTCATGTGGACGTAATGATCCACAATGACATACGTCATAATCAAAGCGAGGGCCAAAAACGCCCCGGCAAGCAAAGCCGCAAGATTATTGGTTTTAAAAAAAATCATGCCACGAGTTATAAGTCAGAGTAACCACACAACCTAATGCAAAAAGTGCCATTTAGAACATTTCTTAACAACCGGGCCATGCCCTTACTTTTACTCATCACTTTTAATTGAATTTACTGAATCAACACACCTTTTGGTTTAAAGGCATGGAAGACAAAAGCGAAGGTTATGTGGTGCACAACATCGACAAGTCCCACATCGGTGCGGCGTCTAACCACCACATTGCCCACATCCCGGCCCTTGGAAATTTTGCGCGTATCCAGCGCTGAATTTTGTCCTGCCGACCATTCCAAGACCAAGTCGCCTTTTTCGATTTTGCCCCGTTTGCGGAGCAACGGTAACGTCCAAGCCTGATCATCGACCGCCACCACCCGCATCATCGGGTTGATGTCGTCTGGAAGGTCACCCTGAAACAAAAAAGGCCTGCGTGACGTATCGTAACCTTGATAAGGATTATCCCCATAGCGACGCTGGCGCGGGTTGTTGGGCACCAGAACCTGAGCATCCGGAGAGGCTTTTGCCACCAAGCCAAAGGCTTCGATGCGCGCGGGCAGCATTTTCAATTCTTGCCCGGTCTTATCGCCAACAATGGCTTGGCCCGAAAACTGCTGCCACCATCTTACCACTTCGATTTAGCCATTATTTTCAATACATTAAGAAATTTATGCCCTTATTTTGATAAAAACAAATCCTTATTTTTCAATAACTTAAGCTCATCAAGTTACACGTTTATTACACACTCGAAAATCTACGGCTCTATTTTACCAGCAGGATTGAACGCATGATACACAAAGGCAAACTCAACAAAGTAAACAACATCTTTACCATCAAGTTTAGCTGTTACATTACCAACATCACGCCCCTTAGCAATTGTGCCAGAACCTAAAGCAGTATTCTGACCAGCACTCCACCTAAACACTGTACCGTTATCAGTTCTAATCATCTTCTGTTCTCGCAAATAATCTAATGTATAAGCAACAGAACGGTTGCCAGTAGTTACAACACGTAACATCGGATTGATGTTTGATGGAAGTTCACCTCTGTACAAAAATGGTTTTGGTGCTTCGTCATAACCAGCATAAGGATTTTTACCATACGCACGGCTAGACGGTGAGTTTGGGACAAGTACAAGCGCATCATCACCTGCCCTAGCCTTATAGTTCGCAAAGCTTTCTAATCTTGCTGGAAGCATCTTTAATTGCACACCTGTTAAGTCACCAACAATACCTTCACCAATAGCTTGCTGAAAGAATGTCTCTGTTTGCCTGTCATACATAATCAAATCACTAAAACGAAGCTTGCCTGTAGTTCCAAAATCAAGCACACGTCCTTGTACTCTTCTGTCAAAAACAATAGCCGCATTACAAAGGGGACAAAAGGTAACAGTGACAGGCGTATTGCCAATTACATCATTAACAATCTCATGCCACATTAACATACGAACAGGATAAGCTTTAAACTGATTACCCACATGTAAACCAATCACAGGCTCAGTATTTGGTATTTGTAAAGTATTAGCAGGAGCAAAAAGAGGGTTGTCGATAGGTGGAATACCATCACGTGGCGGACCGCCAGACATTACTTCACTTATGTCTATACTCATTTTAGTGAAGTCGTTTAATGGAAATTCATCACGCCAACTGTTAGGGACATCAGCTTGGCAAGGAAAAGTTAGTAAAGAGAGTAGCAGAACAACAATTACTTTCATTTACCTTACTCCAAAAAAAATAGTCAATTTATTTTGTTACACACTTGCTACACACTGAACACGAACTGAAAATACATCAATAAAATCAAACATTTACAGCGACGTTAAATAACTGCCACCAACTTTCGCTTTGGCGGTCATACATGATCAGGTCCGAATGGCGCAGTTTGCCTGTGGTGCCAAAGGTCAGCGTCTGACCATCTACGCGGGCTTCGAATACAATCGCCGCATTGCACAGCGGGCAATAGGTCACGGTGACGGGCGTTCCCCCWATCGTGTCATTCACAATTTCGTGCCACATCAACACGCTTAAGGGATAAACTTTGGTTTCACCCCCAACCTTCAAAACGATAACGGGTTCGTTTTCGCCAAGGTCCAAAATGTCCAAAATGGCTTTAAAACGCGGCTCATCARTGGCGGGAATGCCATCTTTCGGGGGACCGCCCGACAACACGTCTGAAAAGTCGATGGTGGTTTTGGCAAAGTTCGTATTCGGCCATTCCTGTGACCAACGGCTTGGCACTTCGGCTCCGATGGCAGGAGCCAATCCACCAAAAATAAAGGCCAGAATTAATACAGCACGAAACATAACACCCTCCATCYCTTATAAGTCGCTATAGGATCAATCAATAACAAGTAATAACGGCAAAAAAAAGGACTCCACCGGGTGTGATATAGGCCATACTCTTGCCAACAAGAATCGATATAGAATACGGCTATGCAAATGAAAGACTTTAAAACATTAGGTTCTTTGAAGGCGGGCGTTATGGCTTTGGCCTTATTCAGCACGACCTTGTTCAGCACGACCTTGCTTGCGCAAACACAGGCTCCTGACCCGGCTGCCGTCGCCGCTGGGCCTTATGTTTTTGATCCCTTGGCCAATCCCCTGCCCATTGATCCGTTCGAGGCGGGCATACTGACCAATTACCAAGAAGAAATGCGCGCGTTTGTYCGGKCCATCAGYGATTATGCSCGCACCCWRAACCCRAAATTTGTRRTCATCGCCCAAGAYGGCTTAAGTTTGGTCARCAAAACYGACTTAAATGACGAYACCCTGTCTTTTCCGGCCMGAGCYTATATGCGGTCCATTGATGGGGTTTTRGARACCAATYTGTTRGACGAAACCGTGACCAACGCYTTGGGCAARGTTTCYCCGGATYTWGAAKCCGMACTGGTGCGCAAAAARRMYCGCSTGGYGAYGGCMAAAARCTATGGCCTGAAAATYTTCAACATGGAATATTCCAGCGATGGYGSGRCCRTMAACAAGCTTTACCAAGAAAGTGCSGCCMAAGGYTACGTTCCGTTTGTTGCCGAAACCCAAGAACTCATGTCGATTCCTAAAAACCCGGCGGCAATATATAAAGCCAACGCCGCCAACATCAGCACCACGACCGAAATGCGCAATTATTTGTACGTTGCCAATTCTCAGGCCTTTGGCGCGACACGCGATTACCTGTTGACCCTGCGCCAAACCAATTTTGATGCCCTGATCATTGACGTCATGCATGGCCGCATGCCGCTCAGCCGCCAAGACATCAATGTGTTGAAATACAAAAAACTCGGCAGTCGGCGTTTGGTTTTGGCAGAAATCGATATTTCTTCGGCTTCCAGCTTTCATTATTATTGGCTCAACGGCTGGCGTCAGGGCAACCCGCCTTTTGTTTACGCTCCGTTCAGAGAAGACCCAGACCGTTACCGGGCCGTATATTGGGATTCGGGCTGGCAAGCGGTCATTTCCGGCAACGTCAATTCTTACCTATATGGACTGATTGCCTTGGGTTTTGACGGTGTCGTACTAAAAGGTGTCGAGGCGTGGAAGTTCTATGAAACTGGCGGAGAAGCTCAGTAACTCATAGTATCTTATGCAAGGTTTTCTAATATCTCGACATTTAGGAATAATAGATCCTCAGAATCCCTTCAAAGACTGTTGACTTTACCCCCAAAAAGTATATAGAGTCGCCCTACTACGTTACATAGTCGTCGTGTACGTGCCTGATTGATCTTATGATCGGCCAAGTTACTTTCCTGACATTGTGAACGTTTAAATCGTGAGACCGACATTTTTGTTGGCTTACACAATGATATAATAAAGGAAGTTACTATGGTTAACGGTACAGTAAAATGGTTCAACGCAACAAAAGGCTTCGGCTTTATCGAACCTGAAGAAGGCGGCAAAGACGCATTTGTGCACATTTCCGCTCTTGAACGCGCTGGCATCTCTAGCTTGACCGACGGTCAAAAAGTTACCTACGAATTGGTTGCTGGTCGTGATGGCAAAGAAGCTGCAGAAAACATTCAATTGCGCGACTAAGTCTTAAGCAAACGAATTCGGATTGGGGGGCTGTAATGGCCCCCCGCTCCACACTTTAAAAAAACATATTCGCCCACATGAATTTCATGTCGGGCTTTTTTTATGTCTAAAGCTTTTATGTCTAAGCTTTTCTTCAGCGCGCAAAAAAGCCCCCTACCGTGACGGTAAGAGGCTTTTCAGGGGGAGGCCTTATCGGCCACCGCAGATGCGCTCAGAGGCACTCTCAAAACGATCTACGGCTAATAGGTGATGATTTCAGGTCCCATCATCAACGTTGGCAACCACGTGGAAATCCACGGGATGTACGTGACCATGATCAAGAAGACAAACATGATGCCCACAAACGGCATGGCGGCCTTGACCACATTCATCACCGACATCTTCGCAACCCCGGCGGTGACAAACAGGTTCAGGCCCACCGGCGG
>NVTL01000113.1 GCA_002401565.1 Rhodospirillaceae bacterium | reverse complement strand
ATGTTGAATGATTTGGATGAAATGGAATCCATGATCAGCAGCACCTTAAAATTCGCCCGTGATGATGCGGCGAATGAGCTGATCGAACCTTTAGATTTTGCCCAGTTGGTGAAAAATCTGACCGAAAATTTAGACGTCACGTGCCGTTTGCCGGACACCTTGGCGTTTGTTGGACGTCCGTTGGGGCTGAAACGTCTGGTCGGGAACTTGGTCGGTAATGCGCAAGGTTTTGGCACAAAAGTCGAAATTGAATTGTCTGAAAAAGACGGGTGTCTTGAACTGGTGGTTTTGGACGATGGTCCCGGAATTCCAGACGACATGATAGAGCGGGTTTTTGATCCGTTTGTACGGGTCGAAAATTCCCGGTCCCGCGATACGGGCGGCACAGGACTGGGCCTTGTCGCCGTGAAAATGGTGGCCCAAGCGCACGGCGGCACGGTGGAATTATCGAACCGGAAAAACGGTGGGTTAAGGGCTACGGTACGCTTGCCTTTAAGTTAAGCGCCTTTACCGCCGTGAGCCTCAGACCAAGCAATCGGATCAGCCAAGAAATCTTTGACGCCCTGAATGGCTTCGGGGGAAAACGATTGGCGTTCTTCGGCGACTTCCAACACATCTTGCCACGTGGCGAGGTAATGCATTTTAATGCCTTCTTTGTCCAAGGTTTCCAAGGCACCGGGAAACACACCATAAAAGAACACGACAAACACGTCTGAAACCGTCGCTCCGGCTTTGCGCAGAGCTTCGACAAAGGTGATTTTTGATCCGCCATCGGTGGTTAAATCTTCGACCAAAAGCACGTGTTGGCCTTTGGGCATGTGGCCTTCGATTTGGGCATTGCGGCCAAAACCCTTGGGCTTTTTGCGCACGTACAACATGGATTTGTTCATGGCATGGGCCAACCAAGCGGCATACGGAATGCCCGCGGTTTCGCCACCGGCCAAGGCATCCATAGCGGGGACATCAGCGTCACGTTCCAAAGTTTCCACCGCCAATTCCATCATGCGGGTGCGCTCATTGGGAAAAGAAATCAGCTTGCGACAATCGATGTAAACAGGGCTCGCCCATCCTGCGGTCAGCATATAAGGCTCTTCGGGGCGGAAATTGACGGCTTCGATATCAAGAAGGATTTTAGCGGCTTCAAGTCCAGCCAGATTGCGCTTTACGCTCACGGAAAATCTCCAAAAAATAAGTGGGGGTGTTTTTGTTTAATTAATTTTGTCGGGGCGATGGGTATAGCCCTTCGGCGTTTGTTCATTAAAATAGTCGATTACGTCCGGATGATCAATGGGAACACCTTCGAAATCGGGTTCCAGATTTTGTTCCGAGACATAAGTCCGATCAGCCGTGCCATCGACCAAAACGTGATACCACGGACGGGTATTGGTTTGGCTGTTGCGATGGGCCGGGCGTCGTTCCGGAGCATTCAGTTCACCGCCAACGCGAAATTCAGGGTCCACGTCAATAATCACGCCCCGGTAATCAAACAGGGTGTGGTGGATGACTTGTCCAACGTTGTATTTTGCCGTATCGGTAGGCATGGCAGAACCGCTCCTTAAATAGTGATAGGGTTAAGCTTCTCGCGATTCTGAAATTTGGTCAACCTTTGCCTTGTCGCATGTCATATTTAGAGTCTTTTTTTGAGTTTAAGTGGTATACCCACAAAATAAGTCCTGATCGAACGGTGGGAGCATACAGGAACATATGGCGCCTTTTTTTGAAAATGCAAACGTCTGGTTATTGATCGATGATCGGGCGGGCAACAAGGCTCAAGTCATGGGTGTTGCTCAGGCCTTGGGCTGTGCGTACACCGTGAAATCCATCACTTATAATACGTTGGCGCGCTTGCCAAATGTGGTGTTGGGAACGTCCTTTAAAACCTTAGATACCCTCAGCCGCGCAACTTTGATTGAACCTTGGCCCGATTTGGTGATTGCGGCCGGACGACGCACCGCGCCCCTTGCGCAACATATTAAAAAATTGTCGGGCGGCAAAACCAAACTGGTGCACATCATGTATCCGGGCGGGCGGGGCGATGACGATTTTTCCCTGATTGCCGTGCCGCGCCATGACGGTTTGAGTAAGGCCCCCAATCGATTTGAAATCATCGGAGCCCCGCACGGTGTAACGGCTGAAGTTTTAGACGATGCCCGCAAAATCTGGGCTGAAAAGTTTGCACACCTGCCCAAACCACACATTGCCTTGATTGTGGGCGGCAGCACCAAAAACAGAACCTTTACGCCCGCCATGGCGACGGATTTAGGCCTTCAGGCTCGAAAACTTGCCACGGATCTTGGCGGATCGTTACTGGTCACCACGTCTAGGCGCTCCACGCCAGAAGCCACAACGGCCCTTTTAGACGCTCTTGGCGATGCGCCCGCCCATGTCTTTAAATGGGGCGATACGGGTGAAAATCCTTATTTTGGATATTTGGCCTTAGCGTCTTATACGATTGTGACCGGCGACAGCGTATCCATGTGTTGCGAAGCGGCGGCGAGCGAAGCACCATTGTATATCTATGCACCCAAAGACCTGATCACAGACAAACACGCGCGCTTTCATCAGACTCTTTATGAGCAAGGTTATGCGAAGCCATTACACGGGAATATGGGGTTTAAAAAATGGACGCACCCGCCCTTAAATGCAGCCCAAGATATCGCCGCCGAAGTCAAAAGACGCGTCATTGATTGACCCTAATTTGTAAGCGGTTATGACTATTTACATCCACTCTTAAACGTTTACTTTTGCATACCTAATATATGCGACGAATCCTTTTATGTTCGTGCTTTGATATTTGTGATGCGATAGGAAAAGTCAGTTGAACGTTTCTGTAAATCCGGGGGGGCTTGCGAATTCTCCTCATGTTGTAAAACTCGGTTCCTCTTCTTCAGAGGATGGCTCTGTTGCTTTGCCAGCAGGACCTGATTTTTTACGCGCTGATTTTCAACAATCGGGTTTTGACCTTTTGATTAAATCCCCGGACGGCGGGCAATTTGTTGCCGTTGATTATTTCCTAAGCGACAGTCCAGCTGATTTGACGTTGCCAGCGGGCGGAACGCTTTCGGCGGGTTTGGTCCGCACACTGGCAGGTCCAGAAGTTTCCGGCTTGTATGCGCAAACCAATGATACGGGCGCCTCGGACCTTGGTCTGGGCGAACCGATTGGGTCTGTGACCGAAATTGAAGGCTCGGTTTTTGTCACCCATCCGGATGGCGTACGCCTGAAACTGGCCTTTGGCGATTCCATTTTCCAAGGCGATGTTGTTGCCAGTGGCGACAACAGCAATGTCGGCATTGTATTTGTTGATGATACGATGTTTTCGCTCAGCGAAAATGGCCGCATGACCATTGATGAAATGGTGTTTGATCCGGGCACTCAGGACGGTGTTTTTGCCGCAACTGTTTTGACGGGCGTTTTTTCCTTTGTCAGTGGTCAGGTGGCCAAAACGTCGCCGGACGCGATGGTTTTGAATACGCCATCGGGCACCATCGGTATTCGCGGCTCGACGGGCGTTGTGAAAATCGCGGGCGATGGCAGCATTCAAGTGGCGCTGCTGCGGGATGTGAACGGCAACCTTGGCGAATTGGTGTTTACCAATGATGGCGGCGCTATGGTCCTCAGCCAGGAAAATGCTTCAACCGTGATTACGGGCGCCGGAATTGCTCCGTCGGCTGTGCGTATTTTAACGGCCCAAGAAGTCCAGCAAGAATATGGTGCGGCCTTAAACACGCTGACCCGCACCATTGCCAGCAAAGCCGAAAAGGATGCCACGCAAGATCAGGTTAAGGCCGATGCTGCCGAAGCTAAATCCGCAGCCGCAAATCAGGACGTTGATGCGGCAAAACAAGACGCCGATGCCGCAGATGCGGACGCGGCACAAGCCAAGATTGATGCCGAAACCGCTAAGGCCGAAGCCCAAGCCGCCCAAGCCGAAGCCGATGCTTTGGCCCTAGAAGCCGAAACGGCGGCAACCGAAGAAGCTAAAACCGCAGCCGAAGAAGCTCAAATTAAGGCCGACGCTGCCGCCCAGGCCGAGGCCGATGCCCAAATAGAAGCCGAAGCAGCCAAAGTCCAAGCCGCCGAAACAGAAGCAAAAGTTCAAGCCGCCGAGGCTGAGGCCCAAGCCGCCCAAGATCAAGCTCAAGCCGCCCAAGATCAGGCCAGTCAGAGTGCTGAGTATAGTTCTTTAGCCACAACAGCTGCACAAACGCAGGCGGAAAGTTTTGCTACGGTGGTTCCTGTGGCTCCAACACCGCAAACACAACTGCAAGAAACGGCTCCGGCAGATGAGCCCGCGCCCGCGCAAAATGAAGATGGCCCGGCGGCTGACGCCGCACCCGCCGATACACCGCAAGACCCTGTGCCGACGGACCCGGAACTTGTTGATCCCGCGTTGGCCGAGCTCGCCGATCCGGCGGCAACAGCAGAAACGGTGATTGACCCCGTGATCACGGCGGCCCTTTCCACAACCAGCGAAGAAGTTGTCGTTGTTACAGACCCTTTAACAACGGTTACTCCAACACCCCCAACGACCATCGTGATAGCAGCTCCCGTTGTCAGCTCCATCATCACAACAACAACGGTGATCAACAACAACGATCCCGTTTTAACGGCGGCGAGTATTTCGGTACTGGAAGACAATGAAATGTCGGGGCAGGTGACGGGGACGGATGCGGATTCAGATACCATCAATTTTAGCCTGAGCACGGGGCCTTCGAATGGCAGTCTTTCGGTGAATGCGGATGGTACATTTATTTATGCCCCAAGTGCTAATTATGCGGGAACGGATTCTTTCATCATTGCCGGAAGTGACGGTAACGGAGGCATTGGCTATTCAACCGTCAGTGTTGACGTCACGGCGGTTAATGATGCTCCGGTGGTTGGCACAAATACCGGAGTGACGATAAATCTAGGTTCAACAACCACGTTGACCACGGCCATGTTGAATATCACCGATGTCGACAATATCGCCAGCGAACTACTCTATACTTTGGACACAGCCACCACCAATGGCACGTTGAGCTTTAGTGGTATCAGCATGGGCCGTCTGGCGATTTTTTCTCAGGCTGATCTTGATGGTGGCCTTTTGTCGTATCAACATACGGTTCAAAGTGTTGCCGCCGATACGTTTCAGTTTACCGTTACCGATGGATTGGGCGGAAGCCTTGGCCTCACAGATTTCATTTTTTCCATTTCCGATCTGGCAATATGGACCAACACGGGTGGTGATGGAGCGTGGGCAACTGCGGCCAACTGGAACACAAGCGCCGTGCCCACCAGCACAACCGATGTGACGATTTCGTCCAATGGATTGGTGCTGACCACGACAACCACATCCAATTTGGTGAACATCACCAGCGGGGTGTCGGTTATGGTGAACGGCACATCAAATCTTTCTGCCATCACGGAAAATGCGGGAACCTTGAATATTTCCGGGGGGAACGCCAATGTCCTCACGACAACCTCGTTCACGACCAACTCCGGTGTGATCAATATTTTGGGCTCCGTCAGTTGGACGTCTAGCTTGACCGTAAATACGGGCACCTTGACCAATACCGGCACGATTACGACCGGTGGAGCGTTTGTTTATATCGATACAAACCTAACCAGTTCCGGAATTTTGAATTTCAGTGGCCCGACCCATTTGTCAAAAGTCGGCGGCACCTACACCAGTTCGGGGTCTTTGACCGTTGCTTCAGGACAGACGTTGTATGTGGATGGCGGCAGTTCAACCCTGACCATTGAAAAGGGCAGTTCGTTCACAAATGGCGGTACGGTGAGCGTGGCTTCGGGCAGCACATTGACCATTTCTGATGCGTATACCAATGCAAATATCATAAGCAGTGCTGGGGCAATTGTCCTCAGCGGCGGGGTTACCAATACTGGAACTCTGACCACCACTGGCGGTTCTTTAAGCACCACGACCATTGTGAATTCCGGCACCTTTTCTGTTGCGGGCACCACCACCACCACAACGGTTGCGAATTCTGGCACGTTCAATCTGAACGGCGGGTCCATGACCGGCACCGTGACCAATACGGGCACGTTCTATCTTGGGGCGTCGACCAACGCCAGCTTGTCCATCAGCAATGCAAGTGGCGCGACCATTAATGCCACGGGAACATCGACGTTGGCGGCCCTGACGGACAATTCGGGAACGCTTGCTTATTCGGCAGCGGGCGGAACGTCGATCACCATTGGGGCGTTCACCACCAACGCTGGCACCATCAACATGGCTGGATCAACCTCGTATACGGCTGCCCTTATCATGGACAGCGGGACCTTAACCAATACGGGCACGATCACGACAACCACCGCGCACAGCCGAATCACTACGGATTTGACCAACAACGGAACATTGACGTTTAACGGCCTTACCTATTTTGATAAGGTCGGCGGAACGTATGTGAATACAAGCTCAGGTAGCTTGTCTATAGCCTCTGGGCAAACTTTGTTTGTTCAAGGGTCTGGAACAACGTTGGATATTCAGACAGGCAGTACCTATAGCAATCTGGGCACCTTAAGAATTGAAACCGGGGCGACGGCGACCATTGTCGATGCTCAGACCAATTCCGGCACCTTGTACGTGAATTCCGGCACCTTGAATTTAAACGCGGCCTTGACCAATACAGGCACCGTGACGGTTACGGGATTTGGGGCAGTTTTGTCCACCACCACGGTGGCGAATTCTGGCACCATGACCATCAGCGCCGGAACCACATCCGGGGTGATCACCAACACCGGAACGCTTTCGTTTTCGGGGGGCTCCACCAACACTTCCCTGACCATCAGCAACGCCAACGGCGCGACCTTGAATGTGAGTGCCTTGAATACAAATGGCACGGTCACCGTTGATTCTGTCACAAGTAACGCGGGTTCGCTTGTGTATGCCACCGGGCGGGGCAATACTTTTGAAGCCGCCACCTTTGCCACCAGTTCCGGGTCTATTTTGATGACAGGTTCGGCAACGGCGAGTACCTATCTGAAGGTGACCAGCGGCACGTTTACCAACAGCGGCACAATCACAACCGAAGTCTCTCAACGTGCCTATATCAATGCTGATATGACCAATACCGGGACTTTGAATTTTAATACCAACACCTATTTTTCTAAGGTGGGCGGCACCTATAGCAATGCCGGAACCTTAAACATTGCGACCGGAAAAACGTTGTTTGTGGAAGGCTCTGGCACCACGTTGACGCTGCAAACGGGCACGACCTTTAACAATTCCGGCACGCTTTCGATTGGCAGCGGTTCAACGCTGACGATGCAGGTTGCGTATAGTGGGGCGGGGGCTTTGACGTTGGCGGGCGGCACAGCGGTTTTAAATGCGGCTTATACCGTTACCACGGGTGGCGCCATCACGACCTCGTCGGGCAGTATCTTGACCATTAACGGTGGGCTGACGAATGCGGGAACTTTGACCATTGCAGCCAGCACCGTATCGGGGACGATGACCAATACCGGAACGATAGCCTTGTCGGGAACTTCAACAATGACGGGGCTTTCGTTGGACAACCAAGGCACGCTGAATATGGCCGGCACCGTGACCATCGGCACCATTTCCTCAAACACCGGAACAATCGATTTTTCAGGGGTGAATGGACAAACCCTGACTGTGACCAATTTCACCACCAACGCCGGAACCATTAATATCGCTGCGGCGGCCAGTTGGACGTCTAAATTGATTTTGACCAATGGCATGACCAATACGGGCACCATCACCACTTCGGCGACGACCAGCGCGAACCATGCGATTGAAGGTAACTTAACGAACTCGGGTACGCTGACGCTGAATGGTGATCTCACGTTTGGCGTAAGCGGCACGACCTTGACGAACGCAGGCACCATCACCTTGGCGGCCGGAAAGACCCTGTTGTTGCAAAATACTGCGGCGTTAACCAACGAGTCCAGTGGCACCATTGTCGGCACGGGCACTATTAACGCCAGTGCAGGAACCTTCACCAATTTGGGCACCATCGAAGCCGGGGGGATTGCCACCGTGGGCACGATGGCGATTACGGGGGATGTGACCAATACCGCGACGTCCTTGTTGCGCATTGATGTGACAACGCTGGGCAACGATGGCCTTAACATCAGTGGCAGCGCAACATTGGCTGGGACCATTGATGTGAACTTTATTGGGGGCGCACCCGTTTCGGGAACCTCTTACACCGTCATGAGCTTTGCCTCGTCAACCTTGGGTGTCATCAAAGGCGTTAGCCATAATTTAGGATCGGATTGGATTGTTTCAACGACGTTGTCCGGCACAAGCATGGTCCTGACCGCAGATCAAGGCACAGTGCTCCTTGGTACAGGTGGGGTGGATAATTTCAATCTTTCCGGGGGCTTCGATATTTTTGTTGGTGCTGGGGCCGCGGATAATCTTACGGGGCGCACAGGAACGGATGTTTTCCGTTATGTTGCGGTCACCGATTCCCCAACCGGCGGCGGCGACACGATTTCTAATTTCGAAGCCGTGGGCACGGATATCATCAATTTACAAGGCCTGATGACGGGCCATTGGGATGGCGCCATTATCGATCTTGGCGTAGGTGGTTTTTCAAACACAGGCACCACGCAAATTGGCTTTAATGATACCAGTAAACTGTTGCAAATCGATGCCAATGGCGATGGCACAGCGGACATGGATATCACCCTGACTGGGGTCGCAATTGCAACTTTGGACGCCACCGACTTTACGTTTGTTTAAGCCCTGAAAATGTTAAGGCTGAAAAAACGTTTGTTCTTTTCTTACCCCAGCCTGACATAACCATTTGACCGGGCCCAAGTGCGGCTTTACAAGTGTTTTATGTTAACAAAAATTATCTTTACCATTGTGATTGCGTATCTTGGCTGGCGGGTGTTTTCCGTGATTAAACGGTTGCAAGATCAGCGTGCAAAACAGGCTGAAAAAGAACTGCGTTCCGGCGAGGCCAAACGGTCTGGCGTTGAAGACATGGTCGAATGCAAAACTTGCAACACCTATGTTCAACGTGGGTCAAAAGCATGTGGCAAAGATAACTGTCCTTTTTGATTTAAAATCAAGTGTTTAGAGTTTTACCGATGTCCACTTCACGTCCCGCACCGAACCCGGAAACCTGTTTTCAGAACCTCATTTTAAAGCTTCAGGGCTTTTGGGCGTCCCAAGGCTGCGTGTTGTTGCAACCCCAAGACCAAGAAGTCGGCGCGGGCACGTTTCACCCGGCGACCACGTTGCGCACGTTGGGGCCAAAACCGTGGAAAGCGGCCTATGTGCAACCTTCACGGCGGCCAACGGACGGGCGGTACGGTGAAAACCCAAATCGTTTGCAACATTATTATCAATTTCAGGTGGTCATCAAACCATCACCGCCCAATGCGCAAGACCTGTATTTACAAAGCCTGCAAGTTCTTGGCATCGACCCCGCCCAACACGACATTCGTTTTGTCGAAGACGATTGGGAAAGCCCCACATTGGGCGCTTGGGGGTTGGGCTGGGAAGTTTGGTGCGATGGCATGGAAGTTTCTCAATTCACGTATTTCCAACAAGTCGGCGGCATTGAATGCAATCCTGTGGCGTTGGAATTGACGTACGGTTTGGAACGCTTGGCCATGTATATTCAGGGCGTCGAAAACGTCTATGATTTAGATTGGAACGGGCTACCCGACGATGACGGCGGTGTGCGTTATGGCGATGTGTTTTTGCGCAACGAACAAGAACAATCGGCCTATAACTTTGAACATGCCAATACCGACAAATTGGTGAAACAATTTGATGACGCCGAAGAAAATTGTCAGGCTCTTTTAGATTTGGAAAAACCCTTGGCGCTTCCCGCTTACGAACACTGCATTCGCGCCAGCCACCTGTTTAACTTACTGGATGCGCGCGGCGTGATTTCGGTCACCGAACGCCAAGCTTATATCGGACGGGTCAGAAAACTGTCGTCGGGCTGTTGTCAGGCGTGGTTAGCGGGCGAGACTGATGAAGAGGGAGCAGAATAATGGCTGAGCTCTTATTAGAACTTTTCAGTGAAGAAATTCCCGCCCGCATGCAGGCGCGTGCGGCGGCTGACCTTAAACGTTTGGTCGAAGACGGTTTGAAAAAAGCCGGGCTCGGCTGGGATACGTCTGCGGCTTATGTAACACCCAGACGTTTGTGCTTAGTTGTTGACGGGTTGCCCGAAAAACAACCCGACGTTAAGGACGAACGCAAAGGCCCGCAAACCTCGGCCCCTGAACAAGCTTTGAAAGGCTTTTTGGGATCGCTGGGGGGGCTGAGCCTTGACGATTGCGAACAACGCGACATCAAAGGCAAAACGTTTTACGTAGCCGTGATTGAAAAAAAGGGCGCGCCAACCTCAGACGTCTTGCCCAAAGTTCTAACGGCGGCTTTTGAGGCTTTGCCATGGCCAAAATCCATGCGGTGGGGAACCTCAACAAAGCGTTGGGTGCGCCCGCTGCATAACATTTTGGCCCTGTTTGATGGCAACGTTGTGGATGTGGCTTATGAAGACGTTCGCGCCAATGGGCAAACCTTTGGCCACCGTTTTTTAAACCCGGACGCAATTACGGTTTCTGACTTCGCCGATTACAAAACCAAGCTACACGACGCTCATGTGATGTTAGACCCGGCTGAACGCCGGGCTTCAATCGAAAAACAAGCGGCGAAGTTGGCGGCAGATGCGGGTTTGAGCGTCAAGCCAGACGAAGGTTTGTTGCAAGAGGTCACAGGCCTTGTGGAATGGCCAGTTGTGTTGCTGGGCAACATCGATGAAAGCTTTATGGACCTTCCACCCGAAGTCCTCACCGACACCATGAAGGTGCACCAAAAATATTTCTCGTTGCTGAAATCCGATGGCACGTTGGCGCCGAACTTTTTGACCGTTGCCAACCAAGTGGCCTCGGACGGTGGCAAAGCCATTACGGCGGGCAACGAACGTGTTTTGCGGGCGCGTTTGTCGGATGCCAAATTCTTTTGGGACCAAGACCGCAAAACATCTTTGGCGGATTTGGCGCCCAAGCTTAAAGACATCGTATTCCACGCCAAGCTGGGCTCGGTTGCCGAAAAAGTTTATCGTGTGAAATCTTTGGCCGGGTCCATCGCGGGCGAAATCGGAGCCGATAAAGCCCACGCCCAACGCGCCGCAGAACTGTGCAAATGCGATCTGGTCACGGGCATGGTTTATGAAATCCCCGAAGTCCAAGGCGTCATCGGTCGTTATTACGCTTTAAATGATGGCGAAGCTTTGGACGTTGCAAATGCCATAGCCGAACACTATTCCCCCGCCGGTCCTGGCGATGCGTGCCCAACCGCACCGGTGTCGACGGCGGTGGCTATGGCCGATAAAATTGATACGCTGGTGGGTTTTTGGACCATTGATGAAAAACCGACCGGGTCCAAAGATCCGTTTG
>NVTL01000026.1 GCA_002401565.1 Rhodospirillaceae bacterium | reverse complement strand
AAGAAAGCATGGTAACAACGGAATGTTGTCGCCAATAGATTTTGAAGACCAACAAAAATTGAAGGCTCAAGGCGTCTAGTAAACTGGGGGCTATTCAAAGCGAGCCAAAAAAGCCTTTATACTTCAAACTGGTACATAAACGTGGTACAAAGAATGCAGTTGCATGGAGGCACGCTGGTCGTAAGTCTCTGATAATACTGGTTTCGATATTTTGGACGGCTTCTCCCTGTCTCTCCGCCATTTAACTGATATAAATCAATCAGCTATACACACCTTCCTGATTTAGGAGGACGCTCTCTATTGATTTTTTGGCCCCAAAATATCATATTTTTATCACACTAAGCATTGTAAAACATCCAAGTATAATCAGGGTCACGTTGTGCACAAACCTAGATTGTTGTCAGACAATGGGGGGTCCGGCTATGTCTCTGCTGAGTTGGCTGAGTGGTGGCTGGGTGATAAGAAAATGAGGCACGGCGCATCCCTTTCCTATCAATTGCATTCTCCGTTCACTATGGAGCGGAATAATTCATCGGCCTCTTTCTTGAGATCATGGCTCTTGGTATTGTGTTTGTTTTGTGTCGTGCGGGCCCAGTCAAATTCGGCTTTCAAGAAATCATCGATGACGGGGATACGCTCAGCTTCGCCTATTTCTTTCGCTTGGCTTTTGGCGATCAGCAGCTTGCCGATCGCTGTGCTTAACGCGTCATCAAGCCCGGCTCCCTTCATCAATTCCTGGAAATTCATGGGCGGCGCCTTATCAGGTTGCAATCGGATCCAACGCAAGGCCATGGCCGGACGAACAGCGTAGAAATATTTTTTTAGTTTAATACGATCCTTGCCTTCGATATAAACCTGCCACTGTCGTTCTCCTAGATGGAGGTAATGATGTATACACGCACGGCCATGGGCGATCTTGTTGGAAAGGTTGATCAAGTGCTGGCAAACATCATCGTTCCACATGTAACGAATGGGACTTGATAACCATTCCAGCAACACCGGATTGGGCTTCGTCAACAAGCCGAGCGCTTTACGAATATCCCAGCCGTTGATATCCAACAGATCGTCAATTGGCAACTCGATGACGTCTCGACCTGGAGAAATTGACAGATACCAATCACGCGGACGAACGTATACGAAGCGTGCATCGTAATCACTGTCGGGCGAAGGAAAGCCCCAGGCACGGCTGCCGCTTTCGATAGCAAAAAGAATATGGACGCCTTCACGCTCTTCAATGGATTGAAGTTCAGCGAATACTTTCTCAGACATTTCCGACGAGACGGATGCCTCGAATTCAATAACATTCATTTCGTCTTGCCCATCCGTTATATCTATGTGGCGCCCAAACACCATCTCACGCAGCAATCATAGGACGTGGAAAATATAATGTGAATAATTTATTATCAAGTTTTTGCGTGGATCGTGGCCTTTAAAACTTCTTCAACAAGCTCATGAATATCCGCAATGCCTTTACAGACCCACTTTTTGCCCGGACAAGAATATTTGCAACATTTATTATTAAAATATACTACTTTATCACCGCATGCATGCTTTGCATTTATTTTGTCGTTAATAGAGATATAACGCTTTGAAATAATTCATAAATAAATACTTGTCGTTTTATTAAATAATTGACTTTTGGGCTATTTTCAATAGACTTAATTACAGAAAACAATAAAATAAAAATCACAGGTGACATCTTGAACAAGATACAAAATCCCCCTAAAAAAGAACTCGAATACGACTGTCAGGATGCGACTTTTCGTTTATCTGTTTATGAAGCCGGGCATGCTATTACGGCTTATCTTTTGGATCAAAAAATCGTTTCCATTCAAATGTTCCCGCGCCCGCCGATGACCTTTACCGATAAATGTTTTGATAGCCACAGCTGGGATTCATTTGTCGAAATTTTAGAAATCCGTGTGCTTGAATTGTTCGGCGGCCCTATTGCCGAAGATATTGTTTGCAAGGGCAGCTCGTGTTGCACCGGCGATATTTCTCGCATTGATGAAATCACCCGGATTCTTGAAGCTCTGCACGGTGAAGACGATATCGATTCCGAAGACATCTTGTTCGATTTAGAAGACCGCGCTGAGGAAATGTTTAAACCGCAAAATGTCAAAGACGCGATCCTGCCTGTGGCCAAATATCTGTTTCAACAAGAAATGGACGGACACATCGAAATCGATGGCAAAGAAGTCACGCGGATCATCAGCGATTACATTCCGCCCGTTAAACATAAGAAGCTTGGCCTGCTTGAAATGCTCAACATTGGCTAATCAAAATACCGGCTAATCAAAACCTCATCAAAGTTTAAGGCGACATGTTCCAGAAATGGGACAGCGGCGACGAGAACATTTGTGATGTGCGACCCACGTCATAACTCATSCGTGCCGTTGCATTGGTCATAACACTGATGTGGTAAGACATGGCTTGCACCTGTGCATCCATGCTTTGTACCGAGGCCTTCAACCCAGTCACGCCACTCGACATCACCTTGATATCTTGGGCCATTGTCACTTGGACATTGGCCATGACGTGAACATCATCACCCAAACGCACGATGGTTTCGGTCATGACATTAATGCGGTCGGCAATGCCATACATTAGCCATGTAAAGACGCCCAAAACGACCACGATGCCGCTGACACCCACGGCCATATACCGACTGTTACTGACTCTTCTGTACATTTTTCTTCCCCATTCTTTTTATTCGTTTTGATGTTGGGTTGAGATTATTCAGCCGACACAGGGCTCGCTTCTTTGGTTGCGGGCGTTTGCGGCTTGTCGGTGCTGACTTCAATTTTTAAGTCAGCCTTTGCCTCAGAAAGTTTGGGAGCTTCAACGACTTTATCTGCGGCCGCTTTTTTGCTTCCCGAAGGATCGGTGTGCAAATCATTCAAACGTTGAATATGACCTTCGATTGCGCCCAATGTATCTTTCAACAAAGCTTTGGTGCCACGGCCCCACCCAGAAACGCTGGCATTAAAGACCGAACGCCAAGGACGCGAGCTTTTGATAAAGGCTTGGCGCAGGTTCAATTCCTGATCACCAAAGGCATCCGACAAACGGTTGCTGACAAAACGCGACGCCCACGAGCGCACTGCGTAATGCCAAGTGATCACCAATCCGCCCAGCGCTGCCGCCAAAGCAATATGACTGACCACGTGACCTTTGATGCCTTCGTACGCCGAAATAAAGACTTCTGTGCCAAATTGCTGCATCACCATAAAGGCAACAACTGCCGCAACAGCCACACCAAAAGCATCGCCGATTAAGGTTAATTTACGCCAGCGTTTTAAGGCTTCGTTCAAGGCAGGAATAGCGTCGGCTTCGACCCGGCGTGCAATGTCTTCCAGCGAACTGACGATGCGATAACCGCGTTCGATTTCGACTTCGTCCATGCGCCGTTGGATTTCTTGCATATCAATATCGCGTTTGCGTTGATAGCGTTCACGCAACGCATCGTCTTTGATGGGCACGGCGGCGGCTTCGTTATAGATGCACAAAAAACGTCCGCTGGCCAAGCCTGATTGAGCCAAAGCGCGTTGCCAAGCCGCCACCACTTCTTCGGGGTTGTCTTCGTTGGCGGTGGTATCAATTTGGTTCAAAATATACAGGAACTTTGTTGAATCCACACGGTTGGCGGCTTTTGCAACTAAGTGTTCCAAGGTGTCTTGCATCGCGCCCGGTTCGGGGTGACGCGCATCAAAGAAAATCAAAACCAAATCGGAAATATCAATAATGTGATCGGTCAGACGCAAGGTTGAACGGCGTTGATCATCGGCATCAAAGCCGGGAGAATCAATAAGCGTGCGTCCTTTTAAGCCTTCGGATTGAGACGTCTTGAGCTGCAGATAGGTATCGATGCGACGCCCTTCTCCACTGGTGACTTTTTCGACTTCATCGGCAATTTGAAAAAACGGAAAACGCGGATCGTTGTTTAAGGCTGTACCCGGCAAGGTGCGGCTTTCTTTGTGATGCGAATAACAGACCACCGTGAATTTCTCATCGACCGCTTGGTTGCCCGTGCGTTGCAAAGTTTCGCCCAGAACCGAATTGATAAAGGTCGATTTTCCGGATGAAAATGTTCCCAAAACACTGATCAACGGCCACCATGTGATGCGTGTAGCCACGGATTCATCTTTGCTCAACAGCCCCAATCGATACAACACTTTGTCCATCTGACGGTAAGACGGCAAAAGGTGGACAAGGTCCGGATGTTCTTCCTTAAGGTGGGTTTCCAAATTGGAAAGCCTATCATTCAAGGTTAAATTCTGGCGTTGGAAAAGCATAGTGTTCACTCCGAAATAAAGCCGATTAATAAAGCCAAGTGCGGCCTAGTTTTTCGCGGGTTGGGGTGTTGAGTTTGCGGACTTCGCTTGGTTTGATTGAAGCACCATCAACTTGGTGCGTAACTCATCAGCCTTTTTACGATCCAATTGGCTGAGCGGTCCCATCACCCTGTTGGCTTGCTCTGGGGTATCGCTTTTAAGGTGACGTAGACCAGCTTCGTAAAACATGTTGGCGGCGTCTTCGAAACGACGATGGGTGAAATAGATGTTGCCCAATTCACCAGCAATTCCGGCTTCGTTTGAGGTTTCCAACAAAGCTTTGTACAGTTCTTCGGCTTTGTCCAAATCACGTTTCCAATAAGCTGTCCGTGCGGCAGCCCATTGTGTTTTTACATCTTCGGCCAAAGCAACTTCGTTGGTTTGAGGTTGGCGCGCCTGCATTTGTTTTTGCATACGTTGTTGCATTTGCTGCTGTTGCATTTGTTGTTGCATCTGTTGCTGCTGAGCATAATACGGGGCTTGTGCGGGGGCCGGAGCCGCCGGAGCCGCCGGAGCTGCTTGAACCTGTTGAGCTTGAGCTGGGGCAGAAGCTCGGGCTGGCGTTAAGTGTGTCGGCATGGCTTGTGCTACAGGCTGGGTCGCAGCAACAGCTTCGCCACGAGCCTCGGCTTCAGTTGCGACGACGGCGTCGTCCTCTTGGGAAGTGCGCGCACCATCATTTGATGAGGATTCCAAATAGCCCATCTGTGTCAGTTCGGTTTTGATCTTATCTTTGTTGACGATGCCAACCACAACCAGAACGCCAATAAAAACGATCACGAGGTGGTTCATAAGTCCACGAATAATAAACATTTTAGTCTCCTTCGACTTTGGTCCTGCGCTTTAAGCAAAGAGCGTCTTGGCCAAAAAATTAAGTTCCATGGCAGCCTTGCCACGGGGTTCCATTTCAAATACGCCCAGGCCTTCACTGAAAGAACGTCTGAAACTCAAACGTTGTGAAAGCATGTGATCAAGGACGGTTAAACCGGGAATTGACCGGAGCGCGTCCTGAGTTTCGGCATTTTCTGTTGCAGCATGATGCGTGTCGGCACGATTGACAAAAGCCATAACTTCGGGCTTTTGACCATTTTTTGTGCTCTCGTTAATAATCGTTAAAAATTGTTGCGTGGCCCATACGTCCGCCTGACTGGGGGTCACCGGAATCACCACACGGTGCGCCTGACCAAGGGCATTTTTTACGGCCGCCATATCCGACAACCCGACATCCACAAGCACATTTCCCGTGGCATTTTTGGGCAAAGCATCCAACACGGATACGGTTGGTGTGTAACCTTCTTCTCTCCGCACTTCCACTGCATCTCGCAATGTTTTTTGGGGATCTAAATCGCACAAGATTTGCGGCTTGTCATTTGCGGCAAGCCACAGGGCAAGATTAAACACAACGGTGCTTTTGCCCGTTCCGCCTTTTAAATTTCCAACCACCGTAATCATATCGTTTCTGAGCCCCTTATTACTGCTGTGCAGGTTTGTTCGTTTGAGGTTGTTCAACACGCGTGAAGCCGTTTGGAACTTTGAACCAAGCCGGATCACCGGTGACCACTTTTAAATTTCGCAACTCACGCGTCATACCAGACGGGTCGCGTTCATAAACGATGATGCCAAGGTCGGTGTCGACCAAACGGTGTGCTTTAACCACTTGACCATTCGGCTGTGCATACGAAATATTCCAACGTTCAGCGGCGCGCCCATAATGGTCTACATTACCAACCAAGCTTAACTGCATAATGCGACCGTCCGGATAGTGCTGACGGACCACCATTTTGCGTTTGGGTTCCCACCATAATGTGGATACGCCCTGAACGCCTTTCATGGATTGTGTCCACCGTTCAACATCCAATTCGCCAAATTTATCGACGCTGATTTTTGTGCACGTCATGGCCGGAATCTTAGGACACGGAGCCCCTTTGTTATCCGCCATACTGGCTTTGTTGTTTGGCGTTTGGACTTCCATATAAATTTTATCGGCCAAAAACAATACCCGCATGATGTTTTGTTCGGGCAAAATAATTTGCACCACATCGCGGCCGTTTTCTTTAAATTCAAACCGCATGCCTTGATCGGAAACATAAATATTTCCGTGTTGATCCGCCGCGTTCCGCATCATTTGAACCGTGGTTGCGGTGAACGGCTTTTTAGCCCCCGCCGTCGCCGCATGTGGCGCCAGACTAAGGTACAAACTTACGGCAAGAAAAATAATCGCAGTCCGCATGATAAAGTTCCGTCCAAGCCTTAAATCGTCATAAAACAAATAAATAATAGTTTAAAAGTGGTGGGGAGGAAGCGCCCCATATTGGACGCTCCCTCGCAAACCATTCAGTCTTACTTCGCAGGAGCCGGAGCTGGTGCAGGAGCTGGAGCTGGTGCAGGAACGTAGCCGTACGGTGCCGGAGCATAACCGTAAGGAGCGCCATTGCCGCCATTGTTGTTGCTGCCGTTATAGCCGTTATAACCGTTAAAGTTATTGTTGCCATTCCAGCCGTTGTTGCCATTGCCATAGCCATTGCCATAACCGTTGCCGTTGCCGTTCCAGTTGTTGGAACCGCTGCCGCTGCTGCGACCGCCAAAGCTCATAGAGAAATCGCCATTGCCATCGCCCCAACCGTTGCCAGCTCCGTTGCCGTTGCCATAACCGTTGCCGTTGCCATAGCCGTTACCGTTACCGTTACCGTTGCCGTTGCCATAGCCATTGCCGTTGCCCCAGCCATTGCTATTGTTGTTGTTGCCCCAGCCGTTGTTGTTGTTGTTACCCCAGCCGTTGTTGTTCCATGGACCGTTGTTCCAAGGACCACTGTTCCATGGACCACCCCAACCTGGACCCCAGCTGCCTGCTGAAGCTTCGCTAACTGCGGCCAAAGAAGTTGCGCCTAAAACACCAGCAACAACTAAAACTTTTGTCAAATTTAACATCTTCATATCCAATACTCCTAAGTTTCACTAAAAACATTTTTCGCCCCTGATTCCATGACAGACATTGGAGAGGGGAAACTCCATAATCTGCACCGGGGATCAACCCGAAATTCTAAGACCTTTTACAGTCGCCTCCTCACCAAAATGGCATCCAAGACCAAGGCCCGTTATTAAGTCCATTATTATTCAGCCCATTCCAGCCGCCGTTTAAGGGACCGTTGCCCCCAAAAGGACCACCAAAGGGAGCTCCGAAATTTTGACCAGGATAACCACCCAGCCCTCCTAGGTTCGGTCCATTTTGATAACCGGAACCGAAACCGGGGTTTTGTCTGTATCCACCTTGCGGCGCAAAATTAGGAGCTCCAAAAGGCATCGTCATATATTGGTTTTGCAGATACTGACTTTGCGCCCGGCCCGGTGGAATTGAATTGTCCAGCGGAGCGTAACGATAGCCGTTATCAGGGACAGGTTGAGCAAGAGCCTGTTGAGGAGTTTCGGCAGGTGCGTGCGATCGCCACGGATTAACATCGACGGCCAGCGCCGGAGACGCGACAACCGCCGCAAGCATTACACCCATCATTGTTCCTTTAAAACTCATCGACTTTTCCTGCCTCAATCTACGTTAACGTTGCGGACCATAACCGTACGGAGCCCCATAAGGAGCGCCATTTGGCATCCGCTGATAACCTTGTGGAGCGTAACCTTGTGGAGCGTAACCTTGCTGTGGAGCGTAACGTTGCTGTGGTGCATAGTTTGGGTAAGCCGCCTGGCGTTGTTGCATCGAAGCTTCATACCGTTTTTGCGCTTCGACGCGACGTTTTTCAGCTTCCGCGCGGCGTTCTTTTACCCATTGAGGTTCTTCCGGCATTTTGCCCGCCGTTGCAGCGTATTTCTTTTGCATATCTTCATGGCGTTGCTTGGCTTCGGCTTGACGTTTTTCGGCGTCCGTTCGGCTTGCTTTTACCCATTCCGGTTCAGCCGGAGCTTTGCCATTGCCTGCAGCATATTTCTTCTGCAGGTCTTGCTGACGCTTTTGCGCTTCGGCGCGCCATTTTTCAGCTTCGGCCCGACGTTCTTTAACCCATTCAGGTTCGGCGCGAGGCTGTCCAGCAGAGGCGGCGAAGTTCTTTTGCGCTTCCTCTTGGCGTTTTTGAGCTTCGGCTTGCCACTTTGCAGCTTCGGCCCGGCGTTGTTTTAACCATTCGGGTTCAACACGAGCTTGACCTTGCTGAACTTGAACCGGAGCTTGGCGTTGTTGTTGCATGTGCTGAGTGCCATAACCCTGGCCGGCACCTTGTCGGTAGCCTTGACCGTAGCCATTGTTGCCGCCAAAGCCGTTACCAAAACCGTTGCGCCCGCCAAAGCCCATTTGCATATTCATGCGGCTGTTGGCATTACCATTCGCGTTTGCATTGCCATTTGCATTTGCATCTGCATTGCCTGCTGTATTTCCGTCATTCGTTTGAGCCGCACCGGAACGTGACATTGGATCAAAGCCCATCGGAGCAAATCCGTTGGCCTGACGTCCCATGCCTTGCCCCATGCCTCTACCCATGCCGGGACCACCTTGTGGCATCAAACGACGGGAAAAATAGGGCCCTTGGGGTGCCGGGGGAATGCCAACGGCTGCGGGCTGGGTTTCAGCCTGTGCAGGGGCGGCTTCGGCCGTTGTTGCTGCTTCTTGAGCACTAACGCTTGCCGGAAGGGCCAGAATTAAAGCACCAATCATCAAGTTTTTGCGCATGATCGATTTCCTTTTCAAAGTCTCTTGTGTCATTTGTCATTCCCTTCCTTGGGCCCTTGATCCGCACCCTGTTCGGGCATTTTTTTCAAGCGGATGCCACGGCGTTTAGCCTTTGGGCGTTTCTTGGCAACGGGGCGTTGCGGTGTTTCGACCACCTTGGTCATTTGGTTGTTTTCAGTTGTTTCTGTTTTTTCTGTCGTTGTTTTTTTAGCTGGTGCTGGTTTCACGACCGGTTTTTTCTTTGCCACGGTTTTCTTGGCCGGAGCTTTTTTCACAGGTGCCTTTTTAGCCGGAGCCTTTTTAGAGGCAGCTTTCTTAGGTGAAGTTTTTTTCGCTTCATTTTTTTTCTGAGGCTCAGTTTGAACGGAAGGTTCGGGGGAGGGTTTTTCCGTTTTCACTTCGGTTTGTTTTTCAGCAGCTTTAGGCGCGTCTTCTGTCKCCCGCAGGTTGCTGATTAGGTCTTTAACTTTATCGATTAATTTCGGCGGCACGTGCCATGTACGCACCCAAGCCACAAACGTTTCTCCGGCAATCAGAACAAAGGTTCCGCCAATGGCTGGGATCACCCACAACAGGTGCAGGCGATCTTTAATCCATTGCTGGCGAGCCGCTTTACTTTCAGCATTTTCTTTTGCATCGGCAATAACATCCGCATCAAATTCGGCGTCAACCATGGCTGTTTCTTCGGCCGTTAAGTCGTTGTCCAAAGGCAATACACTGTCATCGCAACCCACTGTTTGGCCACATCCATAAACTTTCTCAGGATCAGCGTGAGCACATTTCAAAGGRATWACRACCAACGTCAACAAGGTCGARACCAAGCCGCCAAACATCAGCGARATYGCCATGCCTTGGAAAATKGGRTCGCTGAGGATCACACTWGAYCCCGCCACCAAAGCCARYGCGGTGATYAMAATSGGACGGGYTCTGGCCCGGCACGCTTCGATCACGGCTTCTTGCACATCCATGCCRGACGCAACCGCGCGTCTGGAAAAATCGGCCAGCAAAATTGAATTTCGAACAATAATGCCCGACAACGCGATGAAGCCAATCATCGAGGTCGCGGTGAATTCTGCATTGAACAACCAGTGCCCCGGAATGATGCCAATCAATGTCAGCGGGATTGGCGCCATGATGATGGCGGGCAGCGTGAAGTTGCCAAATTCCCACATCACCAACATGTAGATCAAGATCAAAGCCACACCAAACGCCAAACCCATATCGCGGAACGTAACGTAGGTAACGGTCCATTCTCCGGTCCATTCAAACGCACTGGTGAAGCTGTCGGGCGGTGGTGAATTATAATAAGATTTCAACGCCACGCCATCGGGTGTGGTGTAATCGACCAACAAATCTTCGACTTCGAACATGCCGTAAATTGGCGCCGCCAAACGACCCGCAACTTCACCGGTAACAAATTCAACGGGACGCAGGTCTTTGTGGAAAATCATGTCGTCTTGTTGCACACGTTCAAAGCGACCGAGTTCAGACAACGGAATCATTTGTCCGGTGCTGGACGGAATGGGCAACTGACCCAAACGGCTAAACTGGTCGCGCATGGAAATCGGAACCTGCATCACGATATAACGGGGTTCTAAAATGTTGCCCAGTTTCAAATCGCCAAGTTTGTAATTGCCCATGACCATTTCAAGTTGAGTGTTGATGTCTTGAACAGACACACCCTGGCGCACGGCTTTGTCGCGATCCACGCGGAAATGCCAAGCGTCATATTTGTCTTGCATAAAGTTGTCTTCGTCGACAATCGTCGCGCTTTCTGCGAACATTTTGGTTAAGTCCTGAGCCACCTGACGACGGGTATCCGCATCAGGGCCATAAACTTCGGCCACCATGGTTTGCAACACGGGCGGACCCGGAGGCATTTCAACGATTTGAACTTTCGCCCCCAATTTGCGAGCAATCGGCGTCAGCATTTCGCGGGCAATAACAGCCAAGTCATGAGACGTACGGTCACGGTCGCCCTTGTCCAACAACTGAACTTGAATATCGCCCTGCCAAGGATCTTGACGCAGATAATAATGGCGCACCAAACCGTTAAAGTTAAACGGAGACGCGGTGCCGGAATAGCTTTGCACCGCCGTAACTTCGGCAATGGTCAACAATTTTTCCGTCATTTTTTGAATCACGTTTGCGGTGACGGGCAAAGCCGTGCCTTCGGGCATATTCACCACAACGTTAAATTCAGGCTTGTTGTCCAACGGCAGCATTTTGACGGTGACGGCTGTGGTGTAAAACATCGAAAAACAAGCGAACAAAACGACTAACATCGAAATGCGGAAAATGCGGTATTTGGCTTTGCTTTCCATCAATGGCACCAACAAACGGTGGAAGAATTTATCCAACCATTCTTGTTGCTTTTGTTCTTTGTGATGAGCTTCGGCCAAAGCCGCCATGCTGGGACGAATGCGCATGGCCAACCATGGTGTAAAGATAAACGCGGCAAATAATGAGAAGATCATCGCCACGGAACCCAATGCGGGAATTGGCGCCATGTACGGCCCCATCATGCCCGATACGGCCCCCATGGGCATCAACGCCGCAATCACGGTGAAGGTCGCCAAAATTGTTGGGTTGCCGACTTCGGCCACCGCATTAACGGAGGTTTGGGTATCGACTTCGTGTTTCAACAGCCAATGACGATAGATATTTTCAATCACAACAATGGCGTCATCGACCAAAATACCGATCGAGAAAATCAACGCAAATAACGACACCCGGTCAATGGTAAAGCCCATCAACCATGCGGAAAATACGGTGACCAAGATGACCACAGGGATCACAACCAAAACCACAGTCGCCGCACGCACGCCCAGGAACAACCAAATCAGCAACGTTACAGCGCCGGTCGCCACAAACAGCTTAAAGATCAGTTCATTCACTTTGTTGTTGGCGGTTTCGCCGTAATTTCGCGTGATGGAAACTTCAACATTGTCCGGAATAACCCGGCCTTTAAGATAATCAACTTGAGCCAGAACGGCTTCGGCAACACTAACACCGTTGCTGCCCGGTTTTTTGGCAACCGCAATGGTCACGGCGGGCGCACCCAAAGGGGCCAAATTAGTACCCGCCGTATAAGAAGGACCAGTGTAATATTGAACCAAGCCTTCGGTATCTTGTGGAGCATGACTGACTTGCGCCACGTCACGCACATAAACGGGACTGTTATTGTGAACACCAACAACCAACCGTTCGACGTCTTCGACTTTGGTCAGGAACGACCCGGTGAACACCTGCATTGAAGTGTTTCCGGATTCGACGCGGCCTGCGTTCATTTCAGAATTCGCACCCTGAATGGTTCGTGCCAATTGGCTGGCGCTGACACCAAACCCGGCAAGGCGTTCAGGATAAACTTCGACCAATAATTCTTCGGACCGTCCGCCGACGATAAAGCTTTGCGACGTATTGGGGGTTTCTTTCAAACGCTGCATCACGTCCAAAGCCACCATCCGCAAAGCCGCATCATCCACGTCATGAGACCACATGGTCAAGGTCACCACGGGAACATCGTCCACACCCTTGGGCTTGATCAATGGTTGGGAAACACCAGGGGGGATTTTGTCCATGTTGGACATAATTTTGTCATACAGTTTGACCAGCGAAGGCTCCATAGCCTCGCCCACGATGAACTGCACCGTGACCATGCCACCGCCGTGACGCGACGCGGAATACACGTGCTTTACACCGGGGATTTCGCTCATCAAACGTTCCAGCGGATCAACCGCAAGACTGGCGACTTGTTTGGCCGAAGCACCGGGATATTCAAAGAATATATCCACCATGGGAACCGAAATTTGCGGGTCCTCTTGGCGGGGTGTGAACATTAAACCCATGATGCCAATGGCAATACTGGCCAACAGCAACAAGGCGGATAAGGGCGAATTGATGAATTCTTTCGCCATAGCTCCGGCGATGCCTAAATGACGGAGGTATCCGTTTTCATCGTATTCTGAATTTGTGTTTTGATCTGACATATGAGCTTCCCCTCTGGCCCTGCTTTATTTCGCTGAGCCTGAGGCCAAACCGGCCGGAGGATTCAAAATGACATTTTCACCACCCTTAAGTCCGGCCAAAATCGTCATACGGCCATCATCAAGGGCAACGCCCAAACGCACCAGATGCAAGCTGACATTGCCCGCATCGTCCAAAACAAACACACTGGGGAAACTGCCGCGCCAAACCAAGGCTTCGACAGGCACAACCGGGGCCGCCTGAAACTGGTCAGATTGATCTGGCAAGCGGACTTCGGCATACATGCCGGGTCCGCCTGCTGTACCTTCGGGGAGGTCGAACTTAACCGTTACCGTGTGGCCGGAAACATCTGCCATCGGAAAAATTTGTGCTACGCGGGCCATAACACTGGCGCCGCGGACATCCAAACGCGCCGGAACCATCATGCCTTTTTCAAGACCGGATACCAAACGCACAGGAACTTCGACTTCCAAACGCAAGAAATCGGTATAGGCAAAGCGGACCAATTGCTGACCCGGTTGCACGGTATCGCCTTCTTCCACCAATTTCTGTGTAATCACACCATCAAACGGAGCCAAAGCACGGGTATCGCGAAGGCTGGCATTTAAAACATCCAAGCTGGCATGAGCTTGGCGCAAACGACCTTGAGCCTGATTAACGCTGGCATATTGATTATACAGATCGGCTTGACGTTCAACACCGGGATAAGTATTGCCGCCCATGCTGGAAAAATTGCGGGTGAAATATTGGTCAAACAAAGCCGGCATGCCCATGCCCGGCATGCCCGTGATGGAATTGACCCGTGGGGAAATCAATTCACGTTTATATTGAACCTGAGCATTATTAAGAGCCGCCTGTCCGTTGGCAATATCGGCCATCGCGGCGCGGCGTTGAGCCTGAATGCTGTCATCGCTGATGGTCACCAAAACAGCACCTTGTAAAAAGGCATCGCCTTCGGCACCGGAAATAAAGGTCACTTGACCTGCCACCTGTGCGGCGAGGCTGACTTCTTTATAAGGAACCACGGTCCCGGACAACGTTGTCATCTTGCCAATTTCTTCGACGGCAACCGGTGCGGTTTCAAATTCGGCCGCTGCAACACCCGCTGCAACACCCTGTGCAACAGTTAAACTTGCAACAAATACTGTGGACAAAACGGTCCAAGCCTTAAATTTCACGTGCAACACGCTATTCTCCCTAAACATTCCCCAAACCTCCGAATATTTTTTTGTGCGCATTTTTACGTCACAAATTAGTTGTTAGCCTTACATTAGCTTTGATATTAGCAAAAGCCGTGCCAATTCTTTCTAATGTATTAATTCTTTGTTTTCAAAGCGTTAGAAAATCACAGTTGCCTGCCCGAATACTGCATGCAACACCTCTAAATTAGTATTTGTTTATATAACAGATTGATAATAAAGGGCTTTTTATCGTTGCAACACCTGCAACAGTGTTGCGCAACACTTTGTTGCATGATAGCGTCCTTGCAACACTTCACAGAATGTAACCGCAACCGGGAGATATTTATGGGCGTTCTTGACCATACGTGGGATCACTTCGCTTCAAACCCAGCCTTAGCGACTTTATTGTCGTGCGTATCAGATGGCGTGCTTATCGCCGATGAACGCGGGGAAGTATTGTGCCTCAACTCGGCGTTCAGAAAACACATGGGCAACAACAGTGCTTTTTCAGAGGCCGGAGATCACCCCACGGTCAAGCAGTTGGGATTGGACAAAATTCTCGACATGGCGGGACGCACACCTTGTGATGCGCTTCAAACCACGGCAAAAACTAAATCCCCCTTGGAACAATTCATTCGCATCAAGGCCAGCGTGATTGATGGCACCACCGGGCAGAACTTGAAATTTTATTGCGGCACCTTGGATATGCCCGATGGCGGTCAACAATTGAAAGTCTTGATCTCGCAAGATCACAGTGGTCAAAAATTCAACACGTCCGTGCCGACCTTCGGCGGTCAAGATTTCATCACCAATGACCGTGAAATGCTGGCGATCATCACACGCCTAGAACACATCGCGCAAACCACCGCACCGGTTTTGTTGATGGGCGAGTCCGGCACCGGAAAAACCCAAGTCGCGCGGATGATCCACAACCAAAGCCCCCGCGCCAATAAAAAACTGGTCGAAGTCAACTGTGCGGCTATTCCCGATCAGCTTTTGGAATCTGAATTGTTTGGCCATGTTAAAGGCGCCTTCACCGGGGCCACGCAAAAACGCATGGGTCGTTTTCAAGCAGCCAATGGCGGCACATTATTATTAGATGAAATCGGCGAAATTCCGTTGCATTTGCAAGCCAAGCTGTTGCGCGCCATTCAAGATCAGAAATTTGAACCCGTGGGTTCCGACGAAACGGTCACCGTTGATGTCCGCGTGATCAGCGCCACCAACCAAGACCTGCGCCAGATGGTCAATAAAAAGAAATTCCGCGCCGACTTGTTTTATCGTCTGGCCGTGGTGCCGATTAAAATCCCGCCATTGCGTGACCGTGTTGGCGACATTCCGTTGTTGCTGGAACATTTTTGCACGGACTTAACCGACCGGGGCTATCCGCATGACGTTAAATGCACATCCGAAGCCATGCGCATGATGATGGATTACCCCTGGCCCGGCAATGTGCGCGAAATGATCAATGCCGTTGAACACGCTTATATATGTGCCATCGATAAATCCGTGGTTCCCGAAAGCCTGCCCCAAGATGTGCGCCATCATACGCAAAACGAAGGCCGTTTGGGCTTTCCCGATCGCCGACAAGCGGCATCGGAAACGCAAACAGATACACCAAGGGCGATCAGCCCGCTGCCCACAGATGGTTCAGATCAAGCCCAAGACATCCTCAGAGCCTTGGCCGAAACAGGGGACAATAAATCTCATGCGGCTAAACTGTTGGGCATTGACCGCACAACATTGTGGCGGCGCATGCAGAAATTAGACCTTACCAAATGAAACACCTGATCTTTTTAAGCCTGTTGGTTTGTTTAGGGGTAACCACCACCTCGGCCCAAGCAGGCAGCCCAAGTCTGCGCCTGTATGGAAATTGGTGTGGCCCCGGCAATGCGATGAACAGTGCCGCGCCCATTGATCCGTTGGACAACGCGTGCCGGCAACATGATGTGTGTTACGCGCAAAATGGATTTGGCAAGTGCGGGTGCGATATCGGTTTCATGCGTCAACTGCGGGCTTTGCCCTACCCCACCCCTCAAATCCAAAGTCACGCCCGCGCCATGTACGATGCCTTGGCCGTTACGCCGTGCGACAATCCATTGGGTTGGGCTGAAAAACAAAGCTTGATGTGGACTGACATTGCCACAGATACGCTCAACGGACGGGGCTCGCCCTTGGACGTGCCGTTACGGTGGATGAAAATGTTGTCGCTGAGCACGCCGACCACAAATCCTTAAAGCAGGTTGAGCGCTTTTTTGGTTTTTTTAATCAACGACAGCAAAAACGTGACTTCTTTTGTGGGCAATGCAGATTTAAAGCGATTGCCCTGAGATTCCCGAATGCCAACCTTATGCGAAAGCTTAGCTTGGTCTTCGTCTTCGACGCCCATGGACACAATCTTCACGCCCTTACGCTGCCAGCTTTTGATCAGCGCCGTTAACGCCCGGTTGCCATGGGTTTCGGAAAATTCCTGAATATGTTTGATGCAGACCTTGGACACTTGCACCGGAGTCTTTTTCACTTGGTCCAAGCATTGTTGGTCCAGCGGGTTGCCATCCAAAACAATCGAACAGCCCAAAGCTCGCAAATCACGCAACGTTGGCACAAGTATATCGCCGTGGGCCGCCAACATCCGCCACGGGCATTCCAACGCCAAAAACTTCGCCGGAAAGCCACTTTCCAAAAGGGCTTCGCGCACCATATTCACCAATTCAGTCCCCATGGTCCACGACGATACGTTAATGTTCAAGGTGCCAAAGGACAAGCCATCGTCCAACCAAGCCTTGCCTTGTTTTGTGGTGGTTTTCAGCACCCACGCATCAACACTTTTGATCAAATCGTCAGACCGTTCAATGGACGGCATGAACCAACCGGCTTCGCGAAAGCCTTCGGTGGGATGATGCCAGCGCAATAAAGCTTCCAGACTCGCAATTTCCGCACTGTCGGGATCGATCTTGGGCTGGAAATAGGCTGAAAATTCCCCAGCTTTAWGGCCGACAAGAACAAGATTTTCCAGATCGTCTGTGTTTAAAGCTTGTGTCATGTTTTGATCACCGGGGCATAATGTCGAGGGGTTTGAGCATTTGATTTACATCGTACTGCATCATATTCACGCTGCGCTGCACATTGTTAAAGCGGTGCGACATTTCCGTTGTGCTGGTGCCGACAACGCTCATATTTGAATCCATGCCCGCCATGTCCTGGTTCATGATTTCAACCGAGACCAACATATCGCCCACATCGGCATTTAAATGTTGCATATTTTGCGCAATGGTCGGCATGCCTTGGATGCTGGTGCCCATGTTTTGCACGTTGGCGGTAATGTCGCGCATCGCCGACGACATTGACCCAAATTCAAGGTACATGGCGTCCAAACTATCAATCATCAAGGTCAAATCACGGCCCATGGTAAAGGTCAGTATGATCAAATAGATCGAAATCACAGACAATAAACCGAGGACAATGCGGATGATGCGCGTGGTTTTATGGCCGATTTTGTGGGACAGGCTGTCAATCATTTCCATTTCAACGCGGAACACTTCCATGCCCTCTGCGGCGATGGCGATCAATTCATCTGTGTTGTTGTTTTTGCTCATCAGATCACCACGGGAAAAAGCTGTTGAAGGTTTTCATCGGTTCGGCGGCATTGTTAATATTGCCGCCAAGTCCACGTACAGACGGTTCAAGTTTGCGGAACGATTGGTTCATGTGCCCAACATTGGTGGTGATGCCCCGCATCGTATATTCGACACGTTTCACCTTTTCCGACATGGATTTCAAATGGGTATTCATGGTCGATACGTTCAACCGCATGGTTCCCAATTCTGCCGAAATTACGGGGAACGATTGCATGTTTTTATCCATGCGGTCGACAATTTGGTTCATCTGTTGCATATCCGAAGACATCGCCGAAAATTGCACACGCATGGTATCTAACACCACAATCATATCGCTGACGCGGGACGTAAAGGCGATCAACATACCGACCAAAATCACCGCAATGATGCCAAAGCTGAACATGCCCGCGCGCAAAATTGACGTGACCCGACGCGCCACGCGCAAATTCAACTCACCGCGCAATTCCATGCCTTTTTTAAAGTCGGCAACGGCTTTGCGAACCTCTTCGGCCTGCGTGTCTGATAGGTCCATACTCTTCCCCAAGCGTACTTAATAATTGTTCTTCTCACCGCAAGAGCTATCACCGAACTTAGGGCAGAGCAAGGGCGAGCCGCGATAAACATATTCCATCATGCGGAAAACTTAATATACACACTTCGACGTGTAACGCCATGTTTAATGAGGAGTTTTTCCCACGCTATTTTTCATTCATAAGAATGAGGTCGTTTTCCTGCCCCGCAGTCAGGCGCCGGATATGGAAATTGACAACCGCATCATCGGGCCATTGTTTTTGATATTCAAGAAACAAATCCAAGGCATTTGGCGCGCCGTTGTGCATCGCTTCATAGGCTTTTTGATAGGCCTCAATCTGGGGGCTCTCTGAACAGGGTTCATACACGCTTAAGGGTATTTTTTTGCCCACCAATACAAACTGTCCGACCAAACGCAGCGTATGATGAAGGCAACGTTTTGCGGTGGCGTCGCCCACCAACATCCGCGTGCCCACATGCTTGCTTAAACTTTCCAAACGCGCCGCAACGTTTACGGTGTCGCCATGCGCCGTATATTGAAACCTGTGCAGGCCGCCAAAATTTCCGACGATCACCGGGCCGCTGTTGATGCCAATGCGAGTATGTCCAAAGGGGTGGCCTTTGGCGTTCATCGACGCAGCATAGGCCTCGCAAAAGACATCGATTTCAATGCCCGCAGAAACTGATGCACTTTGATGATTATCCAAATCCAAGGGGGCATTAAAAATAGCAATCACCGCATCGCCAACCAAACGATCCACGGTGCCACCATGTTTTAAAATGGGCTCAATAATACCATCCATGTAAGCATTTAAAATCGGCACCAGATCTTCACTGGGCACAACTTCGCTCATGGCCGTAAAACCTTGCAGGTCGGTGAACAACATGGTGACATCGCGCTGTTCTCCGTTCAGGCGGAGCTTTTCGGGATACCTTAAAAGCTCATTGACGATGGCCTTGGGCGCGTACTGAGCAAAAGCATGATGCAAAAATCGTTTCTTTTCGCGAAACAGCCAATGCATCATCGCCGAAGACAACACAAAACTTAAAACAAATGCAAAGCCCATCGATACGCTGGGCAGACCGACCAAAAATTGGGTCCAGAGCCAAAAATCAACGCTGACCAAAACCACCCCAAAACCTAAAAACGACAGCACCTTCAAACCGGGAGTTTGATGCCACAGGGAAAACACCACGCCGCCCCCGGCACTCAACAGAACCAAGGTCAAAACAATCATAAGGGAAAGCGTATGCACCCGCAGTCCGGTTTTTAATTGGTGCGTGGCAAGGGCGTGCAAGAACACCCCCGGCACATCCTTGTCGACACCAAATAGTGACGAATACGGTGTGCGGTGGCGATCGGATTGGTCCAATACCGCCCCGATAAATACTGTTTTTCCAAACACCCATTTGGGTGGCAAGGCCTCAACCGCGTGGGCTTCAAAAGTTGGAAACAGGGCATAAAGGTCTTCGACTGTGGGCGGATAAATCAAGACCGTTTGTGTGGCCCCGAACGGCAAGGCAACGTCCGCTGCAGCCACGGCCAGACTGGGTCTTTCCTCAGTCCCCGGATAAATCCATCGCGCCGCTCCGTCATAAGCATCTTTGACCAAATTTGGATAGGCCAGCATCAGCTGCGGCGACGGTTGAAAATAAAGCTGGGTTGGCCCCAGTGTGGGGGCCGCTAAAATAATGCGATCGGCACCTTGCTTGATGACCATTTCAAGCTGTTGGTCTTTTGCAAAAACCGTGGCTTGATCAAACAACAAATCAACGACCACCTTATCGGCCCCCTTGTCCAATAACGTGGCAATGGTTTGGGCCAAAAAATCCCGGTCTATGGGCGAACGATATTCGAAATGTTTAAGCGTTTCTTCGTTGATCACGATTAAGACAATATCATCGGACGAAACCAGCACAGGCGTCGCCGCCGAAATCCGCAGGTCTTTCCAGATGTTTTGAGGAAAATGCAACAGCGCCGAATTGCCCAGCGCTCCGGCAATAATCGCAAAGGACAGCAAAGCCGCAATCAACGCATAAGTGGACATTTTAAAATGTCGCATGGTTCACATCACCCCGCCTCTGGGTTATCGATGATAAAACAAAACGTCTTTAACCTGTCCGGTTTGCTTGTCATAGGTCAGCAAGACATTGTAATTTTCAGCCGTTTCCAGTTGATCCAAACCCTTTTTGGCTTTGACCGCACTGACCGTTAAATCAATCAGCGCGCCTAAAATTCCACGGGTTGCCACCGTGGTTTTTTCTTCTTTGGCCTGAACCTTTCCACCGCTGTCTTTCACCGCCGACAACCATTTTTCAAGACGTTCGGGAATGTTGTTTAAGGAAAATTTAGCCGGGGCCACCACCACAACATTTTTATTGCGGTCACCAAGGTTCATCGACAGGTCTTCGTCAAAACCAGAAAGGTCTAAAAATGTCACCTCTTTGGTCGCGTCAATGATTTGCACGGTAGAGCTGGGCATAGCCTGAACTTCGGCGGAGCTTGTTTCCATGGGTGCGGCTTCCATCGGAGCCTTTTGCACCGTCTGGCATCCCGCCAAACTGAACGCCGTAAAGGCGATTAATAAACGTTTCATAAGACACCTCGTTTTTTCAAGTGTTGGGGGCTCTTTTGATGAAGAGCACTTTTTCAACGTTGCCCGTGGCTTTGTCATAAATCAGCCGGGCATCATATTCATCCGCCGGGGAATACACGTATTCATCTTTGGCTAAACCGATCAGATACAGCGCAACATCGATAAAGATGCCTAAAAACCCACGGGTCCCTTCGCCGGGTTCCGGTTTGGCCTGAGCCTTTACCGTGCCACCAGAATCTTTTATCCGCGACAACCACATATCCAAGCCTTCGGGGATTTCATTAATGTTCACACCTTCGGGGGTGAACATTTCGACCTGGGATTGTCCTGCACGCAGCGATTTTGAAATGGTGAATTCATCGATCAAATCATCGCCGAACACCAAGGGTTCCGCGGGCGGTTGAGGCTCAACTTTTTTTGTTGGTTTTTTGATTTCAACCAGAGCTTCAACTGGCGTTTTAAGGGATACAGTTTGTTGTGCAGGGGGCGGTTTTTCCGGCAACGTTTTGGCCAGCCTGGTCGTTTGACAGGCCGCAAGAAAGAATGTGCTGATAACCGTGACCGTTAATAATGCTCGAAGCATATCTAAGTCCTCATCACAAGACCCCACCCATATTCTTCAACAAGATTATCGCATATTTTACCCCCCTTGGTCGAGGGACAACATTTTACCCCTTCGCATATTGTGCTATGATTGAAGGGATACGTGTTTGAATGAGAAAAGGATCGGTCAGATTTTTAAACTCTTAAAACAGTTTCAGATAAGTTTGGGTGGCCTTGCTTTGGTCGGGCTTTTATGTGTGCCTGTCGCAAGTCAAGCCGCAAACAACCGTACCGGATTGGTCGCCGAAGACGATGTAGCCTTTCGCGGTTTTAAACAGCGCCCGCATTTTCGCGCATTCATTCCCCCCCAAACAGATTTATCCCCCCGCTTTCCCGTCATTCGCAGCCAAGGCGATCAGGGATCGTGCGTGGCGTGGGCGACGGGATATTACATGCGCACCTATTATGAAAATATTCAGGGCAAAAACAACGACGTGCCGTTCAGCCCCGCCTATATTTACAATCAGATTAAACTGGGAAATTGCGATCAAGGCAGCCGTATTTCAGATGCCTTAAAATTAATGTCGTCCAAAGGCATTGTGCCTTTAAAATCGTTTCCTTATTCCGATGCCAGCTGTTCCAGCACCCCTTCCGTTGCCAATGAAAAAGCCGCTCAATCGTATAAAATAAAAGACTGGAGCCGCGTCAATCACACCGATATCGAAGACCTGCGCGGCACCTTAAGCCGAGGCCATCCGGTGATTTTTGGCATGCGCGTGGGCGAAGCTTTTGATACATTTGAAGGTGGTAAAGTATTCGATACGGTGACCCCCAAAGACGGTTTTGGGCACGCCATGGTTTTGGTCGGATACGACGATACCCGATCAGCCTTTAAACTGGCGAATTCGTGGGGGAAAGCGTGGGGAGATCAAGGCTATGCATGGTTGTCGTACGAGGCCTATTTAAAAAATGCCAACTATGCCTTTGTCGCCGATCCGGGGTTTGATCCTATGGCTTCACCTTATCTTCCGGGAAAAAAAGTGAAAGCTAAGCCAATTCAGATTGTTAAGGTTGAACCAAAACCTGAACCAAAGCCTGTGCCTGTGGTTAAGGTCATCGTCCCCCCTAAACCAAAACCTATTCCCATCAATTCAAATGATGTCGAACAACTTTTATCCGAAGTCGATTGTGCAAGTCTTTCCGCCACGTATACAGACACAGGCGCCGTGCAAATCCATGGTTTTGCCGGGTCCATCAAACATTTGGGCAATATCGGGCGAGAAATTTTAAGCCTGGCTGGAGTTTCGTCCGTTAAGCTGAAAACCAAAATACGCGCCTGGCCGCAATGCGAAGCTTTGCAAACTTTCAAGACTCCTCTGGAAAAAGACTTGGGGTTGCGGGCCCAGGTGCTGTCAAAAGTTTCGCCGCCAAAATTAAAGGGGGGAGAATATCTAGCCATTGAAATCACAGCCCCTCGCTTTGCCAGTTACCTGTATGTAACGTATTTGCAAGCGGGYGGAGAMGCSGTGCATTTACARCGTCCRTTTTGGYTGGAYGCRCCGYTGGARCCCGGNMAMACGNYTMACCCTTGGCATCGATAAAACCAAAACACGGTTTAAAATTCAAAAGCCTTATGGCAAAGAAATGATCATGGTGATTGCATCCGAACACCCTTTGTTTGAAACCCGTCAATCCATTATCGAAGAAGAACGGCAATACCTGACCGCTTTTCGCCGGGCTATTTTAGGCCTTGAAAAAGCCTATCCCCATAACAAAATTACAGCCACCTTTGTGGATTTAAAAACGGTCCCCAAACGTTAGGAGACAGGACATGACACAGACACTCAACATTGCAGGCGCCAGCCTTTTGGCGCTGTTCATCGCGGGTATATCACCCAATGCGTATGCTGCAGAACCCGAAATGCCGTCCACACAAAACATCATCAATTCCTTAAAACCTAAACCTGTGGAAATGGATATGGGCCGCACCCGGTCCATGGGAAAACTGCGTGGGGTAACCTTAGAAGGCCCAACCCAATTGCCTTCCTTAGACATGTACATCACCTTTAACTTTGGCTCAGCAGAACTCACGATTGACGCAAAACAAGAGCTAACCAAACTGGGCAAAGCTTTGTTATCAAATGAATTGATGGCTTTTTCGTTTGAATTATCAGGCCATACCGATGCGGTGGGAAGCGATGAAGCCAATATGGCGTTGTCGAAAAAACGCGCGCAATCGGTCAAACAACATCTGGTCCAGACGTTTGGTATCGAGGGTCCACGCATGATGACCAAGGGCTATGGCGAAAGTCAATTGGCGCTGCCTTCTGATCCTGCAAACGGTAAAAATCGCCGGGTACAAATCACCAATGTCGGCGCCAAATAACGCGCCCTTATTGAAGCACGCCCGGCATGCGAAACGCCATGCGGCATTGTCCACTGCTGTATTTTAAATCCAAGCGCACGACCAAGTCGCGGCCATCAAACTGCACGGATTCTCGCTGACTGTTGACGTGGCGTCCTTTCAGGCGAACCATGACAATGCCGTCTTCTATTTTACCTTCCAGTGAACCAAAGGATTCCGRATGGCTCCAGCGGCCTTCAAAGGTATCCGTCGTGGCTTCAATTTTATCGAAGTTGACTTTGTTACATTCATTGTTCTTTTCAAACACATCCAATGAATACTTTCCGGGCTTGAACGCGATCTGTCCACCGCGCGGATCTAAGCTGGCGAGTTTCGATCCGGATGGCCTGTTTTTCAAAGTCTTCACTTTTAATTGAGCCAGTTCCTTAAACAGTCCATTTTGATATTTTTCCAAATAGATTTTAAAATCATCCGGTGAATCTGAATTTACAATCGATTGCCAGAACATGGCTTCTTGCGTCATCGGTGCAGAATTCCCACCATCTTCGGGCGGTGTAAAGTAAAAGTCAGCCCCCACTAATGACGATGCTTCCCAAGGCACTTGTTTAGATTTGGTCAAGGTCACCACGGAATTTCGAACCTGTTTAAACATCCGTTCAACCGTCAGGCCCGGCACCAATAAAGAACTGGCCAAAGCACGCGTATAAGGGCTGTTCGTGCCCGTGCCGTCCGCGGCCACATCGCCGGGCGACGTGGCGTACGCGATCAAGGTGCCTTTGGTGGCATCCATTTTTGCCAAGCCCCGACTGGCTGAACGGAAGCTTCTTTTAAACGGATTGTTGCGGCACGCATCCAAAATGATGATGTTCATACGATTACCCGCCTGAGCCATTTGGCGCTGCACCGCATCGGCGGTGATGGCTTCGATATCCACATCGGCCTCGCTGTCGATGCTCACATTGACCGGAATTAAATAATTGGTGCCATTGGCCTGAACCCCGTGTCCGGCATAATAAAACAAGCCTACAGAATCCTCACCGGCTTCTGTCAACTTTTTACCAAAATCGCGAATCGCTTTTTTCATGCCTTTTTGATCCACRTCGATGCGTTCRATYACGTCAAAACCTAKYTTTTTCAARGACGTYACCATAAGCCGGGCATCGTTCGGCGGATTGGTGAGCACSCCCACCTGAGGATARTTCCCATTGCCAATSACCAAGGCAAYGCGKTTTTCRGCCCASGCCTCTGAARYACYGAARAACAGGGCCAAYACAAYACAGAAAGAACGAAGCTTTAACATGATTGCACTCCTCAAAAGACGAGATTTCTTACGCGTTACCTTTGATTTGGGCAACGTCAAAGCATTTTCAAGCTAATTAATAGTATGATTGAAACAACCCTCGATTCATACTATAATATGCAACTCTGTTTGTTTTCATCCGGGGTGGTATCATGCGATTACGACTTATCCGAGGTGTTCTCTGTTTTTGTGCTCTGCTCTTCGTTTTGGGGCTGTCTGTGTTTGACGTACAGGCTGCCAAAGCGCCGCGTGTGGCTTTGGTGATTGGCAACAGCAACTATCAATTCGCCCCCCTGGCCAATCCCGTCAACGATGCCAAACTGATCTCTAAAACTTTGCGCGGGCTGGGTTTTGAAGTTCTGGATCATTACGACATCAATCAAAAATCCATGAAACGCGCCATTTTAAATTTTGGTGACCGCTTAGAAGAATTGGGTAAAGATACCGTAGGTTTATTTTATTACGCGGGCCATGGCGTACAGGTGCGCGGTAACAATTATTTGATTCCCATTGATGCCGAAATTGATCGTGAACGGGACGTGGATATCGAAGCCTTAAGTGCTCAATCCGTTCTGGGCACCATGGCGTACGCCGAAAATCGCCTGAACTTTATAATCATGGACGCATGCCGCAATAACCCGTTTAAAAGAAGCTTTCGCTCGGCGTCTCGTGGTTTATAGCCCGCATGGATGCCCCACGGGGTTCAATGATCGCGTACGCCACCGCCCCCGGCGATGTGGCCGCCGACGGGCGCGGGAAAAACAGCCCCTATACGGCGGCCTTGTCCAAAATCATGCAACAGCCCGGACTGTCAGCTGAATCCATGTTTAAACGGGTCCGCATCGAAGTCATGCGCAAAACAAAACAACGCCAAGTGCCTTGGGAAGCCTCATCGTTGACCGGGGATTTTTATTTCAATCCCATTCTTGAAAAAACCAAGATTGTTACAAAACCCTCTGGAGCGACCGCCGAAATGGTGTTTTGGCAATCCATACAAAACAGCGACAACCCAGATTCTTTTCAGGCCTATATCAATCGTTATCCAAAAGGTGATTACATCAGCCTCGCCAAGGTCAATTTACGTCATTTGAAAAAAGCCGCCGAACGTCCTCAGTCYCCGACCATCATGCAAGGCCCAAATCCTGAAACGGTATTTTGGCAAGCCATACAAAACACCAGCGATGCCACTTTGTTCCAAAGCTATCTTCGCAAATACCCCAAGGGTGAATACATCGTTTTGGCGCGAACAAACATCAAACGCATTGCAAAAGCCCGCGCGGCTGGCAAAGGGGGATCGGACAGTGAATCCGCCATACTGTACCCCACCGACGCTTTAAATTTTGACGGCGAATGGACGTGGGAAATAAACTATTCAAGAGGCRGAGGCGTCTGTCACGATGATCGCACCCGCCCCATGGTCATCGAAGACAACCGCATTGTCAGTGCCATTGTATATTCCGATGGCAGAACCTATCTAACAGGTAAGGTAGATGAGGCGGGAAAAATGCATGTCACCGGATATTCCCACGGGGAAGGCGCCGTCATCGATGGCATGTTTAAGGGCAAAGAAGGCCGCGGCACCATCGAAGTTTCAGGGGATGCTTTATGCGAAGGCACTTGGGTTGCCACTTGGACAGAAGCAGATAAATAAGCAGAACATATTTTAAAGGAGCTTTTTTTATGACTTTAAAAGTTTGGCGTTTTTTTATTCTCCCCCTAACTGTATTCGTGTTTCTGACCGGAGAAGCTTTGGCCGCTGACCTTGTGGTTCTGTCGGCGACCAACGTGAAAAATTTAAGAACGGGAACCGTTCTGACCACCAACGATCAAGTCAACATCCCCAAAGGTAGCTCGCTTATTCTGATCACCGAACGCGGCTTAAAAGTTAAAGTCGAAGGTCCGTTTTCAGGCACCTTGGCCGCCCAATTAAAGGAACGCTCCGACGCGAGTCAGGGCCAAAAGGTAAATTTGGTCAATGCCTTTGCCAAGCTTTTTAATTCTTCTGCCTTCAGCACCAAAGCCATGGGGGCCTTTCGCAGCCTTGCCGCCCCCGCCCTGTCTGATCCTTGGGCCTTTAACGTGAACAGCGGTGGCACGGTGTGTTTTCAACGCTCAGAAACTTTAAAATTATGGCGCTCTTCGGTCTCCAACACCGATACCGTATCGCTGCAGGGGGCCGATGACATCACCTTGTTCGAATTGCCAAGGGGGCAGGCCTTTGTGCCATGGCCCGTTGATGTTCCCCGCAACGATTTAGAAACGTACGAACTAACGCTTTCAAACGATCCACCCATCGACATCACCCTGCGCACGGTGCCGGGCGACATGCCAACCCGCATGCACGCGGCCGCTTGGATGTCGGAAAACGGGTGCAGCGATCAGGCGACTTTATTAATCGTGAACGCCGATATTGACAAACTTCTGCAAGGCCTAGCCCAGTCTGGGAAATTCTAACGCCAAGATCAGCGAGGATTAAAACCGTGAAAAAAGGCATCTGGGTCAGCGCAATTTTGTTGATATTGTTTGGCGCATACCTCAGCCCCGACCTTTGGTCAAACATGGCAAAAGAAGCTTTGCGGGCGGCGGGACTTCCCACTGTATCTTTTCACGTTCAAAAAATTTCCACATCCGGCATTACATTTTCCGGCATTCGCATTGGCACACACAAAGACGAAGGATTGGGCTTAGAGATTCCAAATCTGGAAGCCACTTTTTTGTGGGCAGAACTTTTTAACGGCGAAATTGGTACCTTAAAAGTTGAAGGCCTGCGGCTCAGCGGAAAAGTGAACAATGGCCAGTTAAGTTTTGGCGCGTTGGATGGTCTTTTATTCAGGGGAGCGAAAAAATTACAGGCCAACAACCTTAACACCCAAGTATCCCTGCCCTTTCGCAGCCTGCTCCTCAAAGACGCGGTGATTTCTATGGCCGCACAACAGGCCACTATCAATATTACTTTATCTGGATTGGTCTCGAAAAATGCCAAAGGCGGTATATTTATTCACGAAGGTTTGATGTCCATCGCCACACCATGGGGTCAGGTATCTGGTCGCGCKSMTGYMTMMMNGTCCRMNTGAAAAAGAATTCAAATCCACACTGTCTGTTGAAGATGGGCACTATACTTACGGAGGACTTTCAACAAAAGGCTTGTTTGGAAAAATAGATATTTCCGGAAACATCGACAATCTTTTGTCCTTTTTAGGCGACGGGCAATTGGGCATCAAAACGCTGAGTGTTCCGTACTTAGGGGACAGCCGAGCACTGATGGTTTTGGGCTTCAAAGATGGCCGCTTTGACAGCCATTTTATTTTAAAACCACAGAGCCAAAAATGGATCAGTGGAGAATTGTTCACATCAATTGATTTAACCCAGTCCGGGGCCGGATTGGTAGATGTATCGGCAAAGGTTTTTGGCGAAGATGTGACGCAAGTTTTGTCATCTCAGTTTGTTTCAGGCGGACAGGTGGCGGCAGAGGTATCGGTTTCCTCAAGCCTAAACGATCTGTCCAGCTTGGCTCAAAAGGCCTTCGCAGGAAACCTAGGGACATTGCCCACGGTATTTTTTTCCAGCACCTTAGCGGACTTAAAAATTGGCCCCTGCCATACGTTTGGCGGCACCATCGCCTTTGAATTTCACCCGTCAACAACAAGTCTAAAGATACAAAGCTCGAACGGCGGTACGGTCCAAGTTACCTCACCCGAAAATGACAATTGCAACGCCTTCAAAGCCCAAGGGATCATGTTTCAACAAGGCGAAAGCATCGCCGAAATAATCCTGAATTCGGGTCAAATCAGCGGCGATATACAGTTTGCAGCTGAGTTTAAAAATCCGCTTTTAAAATCTGCAACGGCGAACTTTTCAACAACATTTTCAAGCACACCACCGTTCACAAACTTAACCGGACGCAGCAGTTTCAACGGATACTTAAATACACTAAATATTAAGGACGCAAAAATCGATGCAAATGTTGCGTGGATGGTTTCAAAAGATGATTTCGAAATTTCTAAAACCGATTGTTTGAACGTTTCCGTACGCTCCATTTATGTTCCGGATTTAAAGGTCCATGTTGACGGTGTCGAGCTTTGTGCCGACGTTTTAAATCGCTCTGACCTATCCATTCAATCGCAAAAAAAAATGACGGTGCGCTTGGATAATGGTGATCGTTTTCAGGTGCATTCTCTTAAGCTTCAAAAAACGCAAAATGATTGGACCCTTAACGCAGGTTCGCTTTTAGACTTACAATCCCCACCGCGCTTCACCCCGCTTACGCTTTCGGCAAAGGCAACCTATCTGGACCCGTCCATTAATTTTTCAGGTCATGTGCGTGGAGCGCAGGATTTAAAAGTTGAATTTTCGGGATCGCACGATGTTTTTTTAAGGCGCGGGCAAGGCACGGGGCGATTGATCCCCCTTCGTTTTCAAGAAAAGGGACTGTCCCCAGCTGACCTTTCTCCGCTGTATGGAGCACAGGTGAAAAAGGCAAAAGGCCTAGTTATGGCCGCATTGTCAGCGGATTGGACGACAGACAGGGCCTGTGCACGGGGCGATGCATTGCTGAGTGATTATAGCCTTGTACCGGCCTCAGCACTAACAGGCGGGCGAGCTTTAACGGTCAAGGGTGGGCAAATTGTTGGTGCCGGAAAGCTGTGCTTTGACGGAAGTGAGCTTACACAATCGGCAACTGTGCTTGTTGAAAACTTAGACATCATCGACGAAATGGCTGAACTTAATCGTCTGAATACGGTGGTTAAATTCAAACAACTCTGGCCGCCCATCACCGACGGTGTGCAGGACGTTTCTTTTGGTGTTTTGAATGTCGGCTTTCCGTTGACCAATGGCACGGCGTCTTTTGACATAACGGAACAACAACAGGTTTTGGTGTCAAATGTGGCTTTGGATTGGGCTGGAGGAACCGTCGCGATTGATCCTTTCCAAACCGGATTGTTGGCCCTGCCGGAAAGTCTGGATGTTTACTTTACCGACCTTCAACTCAAAGAATTCCTCAATATTTTTCAGGTCAACGGCTTGACTGGAGATGGTCTTTTAGAGGGTCGCTTGCCCATACAAAAAATCGAAGATGAATTTCGCATTGTTAACGGCAGACTTGAAACAAAAGGCGGCGGGCGATTGTCTTATCAGCCCAAAGACACGTTGAGTTCAACCGCCCAAATCGCCGTGGATGCCCTGTCCGATTTTCGCTATTCAAAACTTTCCATTGGTATCGAAGGCGGGGCCAAATCCGAAGCCACAATTACCTTGAATGTTGTGGGTCACAATCCCAAATTTTATGATGGCTTCCCGGTTGTGCTAGACTTTAACATCAAGGGCCAGATTGGACGCATCATGAATGATGGCTTGGCGGCTTACAAAGTCCCCGCCCACATTCAAGACCGCATGAACAGGTTTGGAGAATGATTATGAAAACAGTCAAAATCGTCACTTTATTTTTTGCCGCAGGGGCCGTTTTGTTAAGCGCATCGTGCACGCCGACCATCAAGGTCCAAGCCCCAGACAAGCCCATTCACCTGATCGTTGACATCAACATCAAACAGGAAATCTTGTTAAAGGTTGAAAGGGATGTTGAGGGTATTTCGGTAACACCGGCAATCCCCTTGGCCAAACGTGCCGGGTGGATTGGCGAACGGACGGATGGTTATTTGGGGTTGGTGGTGATGGATGCACCGCGCGATGTCAAAGACATCGTTTTACAAGCCAATGAAGACCGCCGCGATCAATATGTTGTGATCGCCAACAAACACAAAACCAAACTGGATCTTATTGAAACGGTCGCGGGCAAACGCTTTGTTGAAAAAAGCGCCGCCGGGGAATTTGTTCAAGTCGCCGATGGCTCATGGATCAAGAAATAGATTTAGTCGGTTTTTTCATCATCTTTTTTAGGAAGCGATGGTTCGTCGTCTTCGAACAAAATGCGGTTGGCGGCCCCTTCCATGTCTTCGTATTGGCCCGATTTTAACGACCACAAAAAAGCCCCCAACGCGGCCAAACCCAAAATCAATGCAATGGGAATAAGAAACAAAAGTACGTCCATATTTATTTATCCTTAGAGTTTGGCGAGCCGACACCTTTGGCAAGACGCAGTGAGTTTGAAATGACCACCAAGCTGGATGTCGACATGGCGATACTGGCAATCAGCGGTGTCACCAAGCCCGACAACGCCAACGGCACGGTCAATAAATTATAAATGAACGATAACGCAAAATTTTGTTTGATCAAGCGGTCAGATCGTTTGGCAACCGAAAGAGCCTCTAAAATAGGGGCCAGTTTTTTACCTTGAAAAATAATGTCGGCAACGGTCTGGCTGACATCGGCGGCGCTGGATGGGGAAAGCGAAACATGTGCTGCGGCCAAAGCCGGAGCATCATTCAAACCATCGCCCACCATGACAACCTTCAAACCTTGGCTGGCGAGCTTTTCCAGATGAGCAACTTTATCTGCTGGTTTTAAGCTGGCGTGCCAATCTGAAATGCCCGCGGCTTTTGCGGCGGCTTCGACGGCTATCGAACGATCCCCGCTGAGCAATATGATCTGAAAACCTTGTTGTTTTAAGGCGGAAATTGTACCGGCCGCATCGGCGCGGATTTGGTCGGTGAAGACAAAGCGGACGGGGTCAGCACCCGGATGCGCCAACCATAATTCGGCTTCGACGGAATCTTGCTGTGCAGTTACACCACACCAATCGCGGCGGCCCAAACGAACTTCACCTTTAGGTGTCATCAACGCCAAGCCTGATCCCGGAACTTCTTGCACGTTTTTTGCCGGAATGATGTTGTCCCTATTTGTGGTCAGCGCACGCGATAACGGATGCTTGCTGGTTGCGGCCATCGACGTGGCGAGCTCTCTGTCTGCTTCGCTAATGTCATCGGCATTGGTCCATTGGGGCTGGCCTTGGGTCAGGGTTCCGGTTTTATCAAAAACAAAAACGTCTGCTGTGGCTAAACGTTCCAGCGCCGTGCCTTCTTTCATCAAAATGCCCCGTTGCAACAACCGCCCCCCCGCAACCACCTGCACCGCCGGAACAGCAAGCCCCAACGCGCACGGGCACGTGATGATCAGCACCGCAATAGAAATCATCAAAGCGTCTTGCCACGGTTGCCCGCCAATCAACCACCACCCAAAAAAAGCGCCAAAGGCCAAAATATGCACCACGGGCGCATACAAACGCGCCACCCGATCCGCCAAAGCCACGTATTTGGCGCGGGCTTCTTCGGCCGTTTCCATCAGGCGAACAATTTCGCTGAGCAAGGTATCTTCGCCGACCGCAGAGACTTCGACGGTCAAAGGACCAGACAAATTCAAGGTTCCGGCAAATACTTTTGATTTGGGCGCGCACCGTTCAGGAACACTTTCGCCGTTCAGCAATTGTGTATCCACATCGCTTTCACCTGACAGCACGAAGCCATCGGCGGCTATGCGTTCGCCCGCCGCGACCAGAAACTGCATGCCGGGTTTTAGACGGCTGGGCGGGCCGATTTCGCGGGTGCCGTCTTCTAACAATATGGTCACGGCGCGGGCACGCAGCCCCATCAGGTTTTCCCCGGCRGAMCGMGCWCGACCACGCGCRCGACTGTCCAGATASCGYCCRATCAAAAGGAAAAAGACCARCGATATRGCACTGTCAAAATASACRTGTTCGCCCATGCGCATGGTTTCAAACAAGCTCATGCCGGACGCCAAAATCACCGCCAAGGATATAGGAACATCCATATTGGTGCGTTTGGCTTTTAAGGCGTTAATCGCGGATATAAAAAACGGACGGGCCGAATAAGCAATCGCGGGCAAGGCAATCAGCGCCGAAATCCAATGCATGAAATTGCGGGTATATTCACCCATGCCCTGCGTATGCCCGGCCCACACCGACACAGAAAACAACATCACATTGCCCGCGGCAAAGCCGGCCACGACCAAGGCGCGCATCAATTGTTTTTCGCGTTTTGTGGTTTCGGCGGAAATAAGGGTGGGATCATACGGGGCCAGACGATACCCCAATTGGGTCACGCTGTGCGCCAATTCATCGGCCGTTATTTTTGTATTGTCCCATTTCAAAACCAACCGCCGGGTGGTCATATTGATGCGCGCGTGATGCACACCGTCTTGTTGTTTCAAGACCATTTCGATGAGCCATACACACGCCGCACAYTGCARGCCTTCGACCATCAAATGCAGGGTRCTGATGCCGTCYTYWSWRACCTCKGTATAGGTYTCAARGTCAAAACGRCTTTCKTGTTCGTCRGGTTTTAACAGGGGTTGATCGGGGTCTAAGCTGCGGCGTTTGTAATAGCCTTCCAGGCCCATGCCCTGAATCATCTCATACGCCGCATGGCACCCAGAACAGCAAAAGGTTGCCCCGCCGGAACTGCCCGCCGGAACCGGATCACCGCAATGTAAACATGTACTACGGTGAACTTCGGTCACCTAAGGAACCTGAATACGATGTTCAGCCTTAAAGAGCTGACCATTGAAACGCGTTTCCAGATGAATGTCCCAAATTCCGGCCAGCGGCAGGTTGGTGATGGCAATGTAGCGTCCTTCGGTACGATCGGTAAACTCTATCACGCGGTCATAGCCTTCGTGCGTTGGACGTTTGGCGATGGCTGTAATTTTCAGGCCTTCAATATCCACACCCTTGGCATCGATAAAGCGCATCTGAACTTGACCGCCATGAGGTTTATCCGGAGTGGCAAAGCTCTTAAACTGCAAACCGACTTTCCAGCCCATGGCCGCTTGTGCGGATTTTTGGGCGAGTCTTGCATTAAAGTTCTGCCCTACCTTAAATGCTTTTTCCGTTTCCAGCCCGGTCCACGTGCTGGACGCGATATAGGCCATGAAGCCGTTCACAATAATGATGACCCCAAAGGCCGCGACGAATATCCAAGGATACCACCAACCGTCTTGTCGTTTCGTTTTACTCATCGTCGTCATGTCCTTGAACCCTTTTTTTACAGTCTAGTCTTCCGGACCCGCAAAGGCCACTTTGGTTTCTGTTTTTTCACCAGTTTTTGTATTAATCATGACGAATTCGATATCGCTGAAGTGTTCTTCTAATTCGTCTGCAGACACACTGACAAAGATTCTAAATGTGCCAACTTGATCCGCACCCACATGAATGGTGACTTGTTCGACAGGATCAGGGGCCACGCCAATGATCCACAATTTTGCATCCTCAAGCCCATCAATCGTCATTGTATAGGTCTGTTTTTCGTTAACCATATTGAGGATTTTAAAGGTATAGCCGTTGCGAATATCGCCATTGCTTAAGCGTATAAACAAAGGAGCACGATCACGTTGAACATTGATTTCCAGTTCAGATCGGTTCATCAATCCATAGCCCATAATGCCGCTGACCAGCAACAACATGGCTGCATAAGCCATGGTGCGCGGACGAACAATTTTGGTTGTTTGCGGCTTGCCGTTTTTACGTGCATTTTGGTTGGTGATGGAATCATACGTGATCAAGCCCAACGGACGGTTCAGCTTGGTCATGATGGAATCACACGCATCTACGCACAGCGCACACCCGATACATTCAAACTGTTGACCTTTGCGGATATCGATACCCACCGGACAGACCGCCACGCAAAGATTACAATCAACGCAATCCCCAAGGCCTTCTGCATCCTTTTTTGGCTTACCCCGAGGTTCGCCACGCCATTCTTCGTAGGTGACAATTAGGCTGTCTTCGTCAAACATCGATCCCTGAAAACGTGGCCAAGGACACATATAAATGCACACCTGTTCGCGCGCCATGCCCGCCAACAAATAGGTCATGCCCGTGGTCAAAGCGACAAAGCCGTACACGGTGGTGCTGGCTTGCCCGGTTAACATGTCGATGAGAATTTCGGGAGCATCGGCAAAATAGAAAATAAACACGCCGCCTGTCAGGATTGAGATCACAAACCACACGAAATGCTTAAGACTTTTGCGTGAAATTTTATTGAGCGTCCATGGACCTTTGTCCAATTTAATGCGCTTGTTGCGGTCGCCTTCGATCAAGCCCTCAACATAAATAAACAGATCGGTCCAAATGGTTTGCGGACAGGTAAAGCCGCACCATACGCGCCCGGCAATTGCGGTTGCCAAAAACAGACCAATGGCGCCCAGCACCAAAAGCCCCGTCAGATAATAAATTTCTTGGGGCCAGATTTCGATGGCAAAAAAGTAAATCCGCGGGCCGGACAAATCCATCAACACAGCCTGATTTGGCAGGCTTGGACCACGGTCCCAACGGAGCCACGGCAACACATAATAAAGCCCCAAAACAACACTCAGCGTCAGCCACTTGATGTTGCGGAACGTGCCCTTGATACGTTGTGGGTAAGCTTTAACTTGCGTGGCATAAAGGGCAGTTGGTTTTTCTTGTGTGTCGACCATGATGTTCTCGTTATTTTTATAGAGCTAAAGAAAGTAGCAAACGAAAAGGGGGGAGTCCCGGTTACCCGAAACTCCCCCCCCTTCAAATTATAGTCCGGTCAAGTTACTCACCGCCACCGAGCGAGTGAACATAAATGGCCACTTGCTTGATAGAGACGTCATCCAAACGACCTTCCCAAGTTGGCATAACGCCATGTTTTGGTTTGGTCACTTGTTTGATGATGGCTTCGCGGGTGCCATCATATAACCAGATACCGTCGCTTAGACGAGGAGCACCGGACTCGCGTCCGCCTTTACCGTCTTCGCCGTGGCAAGAAGCACATTCTTCTTCAAAGGTTTCTTTGCCGTCTTCATTTGCATCACTGCCAGATTTGCCCGTGGACAGAGCCAAGACATAGTCAGCGACTTCTTCAATGTCGTCTTTTTCCAACATATCGTCGCCGAACTCTGGCATGTCACTGATCCGCGTATCGTCATGTGAAGAACGAATGCCGAAACGAATAGAGGTTTCGATGTCGGTCAACGACCCACCCCAAATCCAATCATCGTCCGCCAACACAGGGTAACCCGGAGCACCGGAACCTTGCGAGCCGTGGCAAGCAGAACAGTTTTCACCAAAGATCACTTTGCCGCCAGCCATGGCGAAGTTCAAAAGTTCATTATCTTTGGCGATTTGGTTGATGTCYTGAGAMGTAAAYTTCTCATACCACACCGCACGTTCMACATCRCGAAYMGCCARTTCWTCKWCCAAAGCYTTACGGTCTGTRTARCCCGAWGTKCCTTTCCARTGATCYGTCAARGTYGGCCAAGAKGGATAATAAATCATRTAYCCAATTGCCCAAACGATACARRCATAGAAGGTCCAAACCCACCARCGTGGCATAGGGGTATCGAGTTCTTTGATACCATCCCATTCGTGACCGGTGGTCATGGTTCCCGTAAATTCGTCTTTTTCTGGTTCAGCCATGAGAAGAGTCTCCGTTCTTTTTTTCATTTCTGAAAATGATCATTGCATCGTCTTCGAAGCGTTTTTTGTTCTTAGGTCTCAGCGCCCAGAAAATGATGGCGAAAAAGATACCCATGAGCCAAACAACCCAAAGTGAACGAACAATTTCTGTGAGTGTCATAAGATCCATGATGCTTATCTCCCATCAGGTCCAATTTCGTAGGACTTGGTATCAACCATAGTTCCCAGAACTTGGAGGTATGAGATCAAAGCATCCATTTCCGTRACCACTTCTGGATCACCRTCAAAGACACCRACAACSGCTTTAGGATAACGYGCGGACATTTCWTCCGGATCAATAAGATCMGGACTTGCTTGAGCCACAATGTCKTCTTTGGCTTTTGCAATTTGTTCGTCCGTATACGGTACRCCRACCATMCGCAAAGCTTCCATGTGCTTTTCRATATCGTCAAYATACAGTTCACGTTYTGCCATRAACGRATAACCCGGCATRATCGATTCTGGGACCAAAGCCCGAGGATTGATCATGTGAGCCATGTGCCAATCGTTAGAGTACTTTCCACCCACACGAGCCAAATCAGGACCKGTGCGTTTTGATCCCCATTGGAAAGGATGGTCGTACATGCTTTCCGCAGCCAGAGAGTAGTGACCATAACGTTCAACTTCATCACGGAATGGACGGATCATTTGGCTGTGGCAAAGGTAGCAACCTTCACGCACATAAATGTTCCGGCCCAACTGTTCCAAAGGAGAATACGGACGTACGCCTTCAACCTTTTCGATGGTTGTTTCCATTGTATACAAAGGAACCAACTGAACCAGCCCGCCAATGGACACGGTAATCAGTATCCCAACGATTAGAAGGATG
>NVTL01000025.1 GCA_002401565.1 Rhodospirillaceae bacterium | reverse complement strand
AGGCTTTAATTTTGACGGCAATGGTTATGATTTGGTCAAATTCTTTTTCTTGCTGACCTTTGCCGCGGCCATCCCCGCCATTATTTCCGGCGGCATTGCCGAACGCTTTAAATTCTGGCCACAACTGGCCGCCACGGTGATTTTGGTGGCGGTGATTTACCCCACGTTCGAAGGCATGATCTGGGGCGATACCTTTGGTTATCAGGCGTGGTTAGAAGATTTTGCCGGAGCACCGTTTCATGACTTTGCCGGGTCCATCGTTGTACACGCCATGGGCGGCTGGTTAGCGTTAGGCGCCGTGGTATTATTGGGGGCGCGCAAAGGCCGTTATAAAAAAGACGGCCGCGTGATCGGCATTCCACCCTCCAACATTCCGTTTTTGGCGTTGGGCTCTTGGATTTTGGTGGTTGGCTGGTTCGGCTTTAACGTCATGAGCGCCCAAGCCATCGAAGGCATTTCTGGACTGGTCGCGATCAATTCATTGATGGCCTTGGCGGGCGGTATTTTGGCGGCCTTGGTCGCTGGCAAACGCGATCCGGGCTTTATTCACAACGGCGCGTTGGCTGGATTGGTCGCGGTTTGTGCCGGGTCTGACATTATGCATCCCATTGGGGCGTTGGCTGTGGGTTCCATTGCGGGCGCTTTGTTTGTTTGGGGCTTTAACCAGTGCCAAATCAAATGGAAAATCGACGATGTTTTGGGCGTTTGGCCTTTGCATGGCATGTGTGGATTGTGGGGCGGCATTGCGGCGGGAATCTTTGGTTTAGAAGCCATGGGCGGATTGGGCGGCGTGACCTTTATGGCCCAATTGATCGGTTCGTTGACCGGCATCGCCTTTGCCACCATTGCCGGGTTCTTGGTCTATGGAGCCTTAAAAGCCACCGTCGGCATTCGCCTGAGTGAAGAAGAAGAATTCCAAGGCGCCGATTTATCCCTGCATCACATCAGCGCTTATCCCGAAGAAGACCTGCACGCTTAACTCTTAAGGTCTTAGTAAGGCCTTTACGTGTACAAATAGGCTATGACATGGCTATCGCAAAAGCTTGGATCTGGCCGAATTCTGCCCGAAGGAAGCTCAGCCTTTTTTGCCCGCCGGGTGAGTGAAATCGCCGGCGCTGGCTTGGTTGTGCTTGGCCTGGCGTATGGAACGGCGCTGGCCACCTATTCCCCTGCCGATGCTTCTTTAAATTCAGCCACCGATGGACCGACCTTAAACCTGTTGGGGCAACCCGGTGCGGTGGTCGCGGACCTGATGGTGCAAAGTTTTGGCTTGGTGGCCTTTTTGCCAGCCTTTATGATTGTTATTTGGGGCACATTGTTCCTCCGCAAACGCGGCATTCCACAACTTTGGTTGCGCGTGGTTTTGGCCTTAACGTCTATAATGTTGCTCAGCACCGCGATTGCCGTAATTGCTCCGTTTATGCGCTGGCCGTTGGCGGTTGGTTTGGGCGGCGTTGCCGGCGAAGTTCTGATGGGTCGCATTGGCCAAGCCCTCATCGACTATAATCTCACCAAAGCTTATCTCAATACCGTCAGCATCGCGTGCATTTTAGCGGTCCCCGGAATTCTCACCTTTTTATTAGCGTTGGGCCTGCCCCAAGACGATTGGCAAGCCTTTGGCCGTTTTTTGATGCGCTTTAACAAAACGCTGGGGGAAAAAGTCATCAAGGCCTTTGGCCGTGGCCAAAACGATGAATGGGTTGAGGGTGACGATGTTGTGCCAACCGTGCGCAAACGCCGCGCACCGCGCAAAGCGCGGGCAAACCCAAAACCCAAAACATCCGGTTTGGTGGAAACAAGTTCAAAAACCTTAAAAACCGGACGCAAAGCCAATGCTCAACGTCAAGGCAGTCTGGATTTAAACAGTAACGATCACGATTACGAATTGCCGCCTTTGGATCTGTTAAACAATCCCGATCCTGACCAACAAAATATCTTGTCCAAAAAAGCCTTGGAACAAAATGCAATTATGTTGTCCGGTGTATTGGAAGACTTTGGTGTTCACGGTGAAATCGTCAAGGTGCGCCCCGGTCCCGTGGTCACGTTGTATGAATTAGAACCCGCACCCGGCACCAAAACATCACGCGTAATTGGTTTGTCTAATGATATCGCCCGGTCCATGTCGGCGATCAGCGTGCGCATCGCCACGGTTCCGGGTCGGTCCGTGATTGGCATCGAAATGCCCAACCAAAACCGTGAAACCGTTTATTTGCGGGAATTACTGTCGTCTCAAGATTTCGAAAAAGCCAAGGGCTCTTTGAACTTGGCCTTGGGCAAAGACATTGGCGGCTTGCCGATGATTGTCGATTTGGCGCGCATGCCGCACCTGTTGATTTCGGGCACCACGGGTTCGGGTAAATCGGTCGGTGTGAACGCGATGATTTGTTCGTTGTTATATCAATACACCCCTGCCSARTGYMRMWTKATYATGRTYGATCCAAAAATGYTGGAACTSWSCRTYTATGAYGGCATTCCCCATTTGTTAAGCCCGGTGGTCACCGACCCCAGCAAAGCTGTCGTGGCCTTAAAATGGGCCGTGCGCGAAATGGAAGATCGTTATCGGTTGATGAGCCAATTGGGCGTGCGCAATATTGCGGGTTATAACCAGCGTTTGAGTGAGGCCCGAAAAAAAGAAGAAGTGCTGACCCGGCACGTGCAAACGGGATTTGACGCCGATGGCAAGCCTGTGTTCGAAGACCAGCCTTTGTCCATGGACCCGTTGCCTTTGATTGTCGTGATTGTCGATGAAATGGCCGATTTAATGATGGTTGCGGGCAAAGACGTCGAAGCGTCTATTCAACGTTTGGCGCAAATGGCGCGGGCGGCGGGTATTCATTTGGTGATGGCGACCCAGCGGCCTTCTGTGGACGTGATTACGGGCACCATCAAAGCCAACTTCCCGACCCGCATCAGTTTCCAGGTCACGTCTAAAATTGATTCCCGGACCATTTTGGGCGAACAAGGGGCCGAACAATTGTTGGGCATGGGCGACATGTTGTATATGGCGGGCGGCGGGCGCATCACCCGTGTGCATGCTCCGTTTGTATCGGACGAAGAAGTCGAAGACATCGTCAAACACCTCAAAACCCAAAGCCAGCCTGATTATGTAGACGCGGTCACCGTCGAAGCCGATATACCCGGCCCAGCCGGATCGTCAGTTGCGGGTGGCGGAACCAAGGACGATGCGCTATATGATGAAGCCGTGGCCTTAATAGCCCGCGAAGGCAAAGCGTCAACCAGCTTTGTACAACGTCATTTGCAAATTGGATACAACCGTGCAGCACGCATCATTGAACGTATGGAAAAAGAAGGCGTGGTCAGCAAAGCCAACCGCGTCGGCCGTCGTGAAGTGTTGGTCGGTGATGTCAGTCAGGCTTCTTAAATGAACGAACAGACCAAACAAAATAATCAACCCGATACCGTCCACATCCCCAATCGCCTTTTTCCGTTAAAACAGATCATCGTCGGATTGTTGGTGATTGCGCTGACGTTTATTGTCGCCGCAATCGCTCTGCCCAAATCGGCCGAAGCCAAAGACGCCATCGGCCTGAACGATAAACAGACGGCGCAAGTCCACAAATTAGAAAAATACCTRAACGCCATATCCTCWATGCGCGCMCGKTTTTTGCAAATCACCAGTCTGGGTCAGTTTTCCCAAGGTGATTTYTTRATGCAACGSCCCGGMCKTATGCGCATCGAATACGAYGARCCYAAYCCMATAYTGTTGGTMTCKGATGGTTTGTGGGTGATGTACAAAGACAARCARCTYGATCARCGCAGTTATACCTTGYTGAGYGCGGTKCCGGCMTCGATCTTTATTGGCGAAACCGTTGATTTTTTTGGTGATGATCTGCTGATTTCGGATTTCGAACATAAAACCAACGTGATCCGCATCACCCTGCAACGTGATGATGACCCGGCCGAAGGCGCCTTGACCCTGGTCTTTGCCAGCAAGCCCTTGGCGTTAAAACAATGGACCGTCTTGGACGCCCAAGGCATCAGCACCACGGTGTCGTTGTTGGCCCCTGAATATGGTGTCAAATTGGACGAAGCCTTGTTTAAGGTCGACAATCAAATTCGTAAAAAAGACGACTAAGACGCTAAGTTCAGCCGATATCCGCCCGGTTCCGTGACCAAAATCGTGGCATGAGACGGATCGGTTTCCATTTTTTGGCGCAACCGATATACATGGGTTTCCAAAGTATGGGTCGTCACCTCGGCATTATAGCCCCAAACTTCCCCCAATAATTCATCCCGATTGGTCAAACGATCGCTGTGTAAATACAGAAACTTTAAGATTTGAGCTTCTTTATCTGTGAGGTGAATCGGCCGATCTCCCCCACCGTTTTGATGTCGTAATGTTTTGCTGCTGCCATTAAAATAAAAGGGGCCGATGCTTAATTGCGCTTCTTCGGAATGTTCAAATTGACGAATATGAGCGCGAATACGGGCCATCAACACGCCCAATTTAAAGGGCCGGGCAACACAGTCCGTCGCCCCAAAATCAAGGGCTTTGATGGTCGTCGCATCATCCCCACCCGCGACCAAGAGTATAATCGGCRSCACCACATCGCCGCTGCGCAATTGTTTGCAAAGGGCAAACTGATCATGATCCGGCGCCACCACATTTAAGATGATCATGTCAAAATACTGTGCCAATGCGGTTTTTATGCCACCCACCACATCGCGTACACACTCACAACTGTACTGTTCCGTGCGGGCCAAGTGTTCCGACAGGGCTTGGCTGATCACTTGCGTATCGTCGATAATTAAAATGCGCTTGCCGTCATTCATCATCATTTACCCATTAAAAATTTAGTCGTTCTGTAGTATATCGATATTGTGAAGCCAAACTGCAATTCGTTTTCTTTGCCTTGTCGGCAATTCAAGGGTAACTATATACTTATTATTCACGATTAACCGAATTTCTAAAGGCCCCCATGCCGCATCGCCAAGATACACAAAAAGACCCGCACCAAAAATCCGCAACGTCAAATCCTTGCGCCAGCTTGTCTGTACAGCGCGCGGTTTTTGAATTGCGCAGTGGGCGTATGGTTATTGTCGGCACCAAAACGGGAGAGCAAGCTTTGGTGTTGGCGGCTGAAAATGTCACCGAAGATAACCTCAAGGCTCTCATCAGCTTAAGCGAAAGCCCCGTGCATATCGCCCTGACAGGGCGCCGGGCCAAGGCCCTTGAACTGATTGACGACGAACAAAGTCCGGCCTTTCGCGTGATTTTGGACGCAGACTGCACCGTAACAACCATCCATCAATATGCTGACCCCCTTTTAGGGGCACCCGCCTCTGCTCATAAAGTCCATGAGGTGCCCAACAGAGGCTATGAGCAAGCGGCTATTGGGCTCACAAAAATTGCTCAGCTTTTGCCCACGGCGTTGGTCTCAAAACTCAATACATCCACAGCCGCTGACGCACAGACCCTGGCCAAAGAACACAATTTGCTCAGCGTTCAGGCCGACGACATCTTTCAATCGGAACGGTGCGTTTCGCAAACTTTACGGCGCGTATCCGAAGCCCCGGTGCCCTTACAAGATGCCGAAAATGCCCGCGTGATTGCCTATCGCCCCGTTGATGGTGGTCTGGAACATCTGGCCATTGTGATTGGTGATCCTCAAAAATCAGACAAACCAGCGCTTATTCGTATTCACAGCCAATGCTTTACCGGCGACCTTTTGGGGTCTTTGCGGTGCGATTGCGGGGATCAGTTGCGCGGCGCCATTCAGGCCATCGCCAAAGACGGTGGCGGCGTGTTGTTATATTTAGCGCAAGAAGGCCGGGGCATTGGTTTGGTCAATAAATTGCGGGCTTATGTATTGCAAGACCAAGGCACAGACACCTTAGAAGCCAATGAAAAATTAGGCTTTGATGCCGATGAACGGGTTTATTTGCCCGCTGCCTTTATGTTGAACGATTTAGGCCTAAAACAGGTGCGCCTGTTGACCAACAATCCGACCAAGGTGCAAGGCTTAACCGATGCCAACATCGAAGTGGTTGATCGGGTCAGCCATGCTTTTCCGTCAAACCAGCACAATGAAACCTATCTCAATACCAAAAAGGTCAAAGCCGGACACCTGCTGTAACCCGGTAAATTTAGCCTCTTGGTCCCTAAAGGCCACGGCAAATTTTGCCAAATGCACACCTCAAAAAACTCAACACACTGATATAAATAACTAAAATAATTGGCATCACCTTTGCATTRYTWAAGGTGGACMATTTTWTAGAWGYRCGTTTTGTGCMWCTNWTTTTAGGTATGAGTGAYYRATATGAATATTTCTCAATATTCAGGCAAYACGATTTTGGACGTACAAGATCGCARYCGCCAAGACCAGCGTTTACARCGCGGSACGTCTATCCAACCCATTTTGCCGGTGCAAAAACCCGGTGATGGTAATTTTGCAGACACGGGTGTTGATGAGGGTGAAGGCGAATTTGGTTTTGACAGTGTGCTCAACACCGTCGTTGATGCGGTTAATCCGCTGCAACACATTCCCGGCGTTTCCACGGCCTATCAAAGCGTCACAGGTGATACCCAAAATGCCATATCTTCCATGGCCGGGGGCTTTTTGTTTGGCGGTCCTGTGGGACTTGCAGCCGGGGCAGCAACCTCATTCTTTGAATTTTTATCCGGTCAAAGCGTTGGCAAAACGATTTCAGACTTTTTCACGGGTGAATCCGAAACCGTTGCGGAAAATGCCCCCGAAGGCGTTGCCCAAATTGGCGATGGCAAACCAATGTTGCAACATGCCCAAGGCAATAGCCTGCAAAATTATCAAACTTATGCAAATGCGCAGGCAGATACAAACCTAGGCTATGGGGCCGAGGCAAATGCCGTAGCTTGGGCCGCCAGCACGTGGACCGCGCAAGCTTTGCAACAAGCCACAGGTGCCTATGAAACTGCACAAAATGCCCGATCAGGGTCAAGCACCCAAACGGCTCGTTTCGGATAAATTCTTATTTGAGTACACCTCATGAATGTTTTTGTTGATGGTCGTGGTTTTATTCGCTGTGGTGAAAACCGCTGGCCATGTGCCGTGGGCCGTTCAGGCCTAGGTCAAAAAAGCAAAGAGGGCGACGGCCTTACCCCCCTTGGCACCCATGCTTTTGGCCGCGTATTTTGGCGCCAAGATCGCATCGCCGACCTTCAAACCGTACTCACCACCTTAGCATCCAGACAATCTATGGGCTGGTGCGATGACCCAAGCCAAGATGATTATAATACATTGATCACCCTGCCCCATCTGGGCCGTTTTGAAGAACTTTGGCGACAAGATCATATTTATGATCTTGTCGTAGAGATTCTTTACAATACAAATCCCATCATTTCGGGCCAGGGAAGTGCTATTTTTATGCATATCGCTCGGCCAGATTTAAGCCCGACCGAAGGCTGTATCGCGTTGAAACAAGACGATTTACTTGAACTATTACGAATGATTAATGAAAATTCAAGGCTTATCGTTGGCCAAAAATAGCCGTGCCCACTCGCACGTGTGTCGCACCCAATTCAAGGGCCGTGGCAAAATCGCCACTCATACCCATGGACAAACATTTTAAGCCATTTCGAGCCGCAATTTTTGATAAAAGAGCAAAATGCAGCGCGGGTTCTTCGGCCGCGGGGGGAATGCACATCAAACCTTGCACATTCAGGCCTAGATCATTCCGGCACAATTGAATAAAATCATCGGCTTCGAGCGGCATCACGCCTGCTTTTTGCGGTTCTTCTCCGGTATTGATTTGCAAAAATACCGGAAGTGCGCGTCCGGAAGCTTCAAATTCACGGGCCAACGCGCGGGCCAGCTTTTCCCGATCCACAGATTCAATCACGTCAAAAGTTGCAACCGCTTGTTTGACCTTGTTGGTTTGCAAAGGCCCGATCAGGTGCAATTGCACATCGGGAAAATCCGCGCGCAAATCGGGCCACTTTTCTTGGGCTTCCTGCACGCGGTTTTCACCAAATGTACGATGTCCCGCTTCTAAGACGGGACGAATACGGCTGGCATCGTGAAATTTGGAAACCGCGACCAAGGTCACATCCTGTCCCCCGCGTTCCGCCTTTTTAAGGGCATCAAGCATCAGTGTTTTCACCTGTTTCAGATTTTGCACGATATCGATTTTGGCAGAAGACGTTTCCATGGGGGCTCCAATTGGGCTAAACATTTGATATGAACAAACTAGCAAAGCTTGCCGTGCCACTCAATTGGCGACATGAAAAAAAAAGGCCCGTCCCCCATTTTTATGTGATGTCGTGCCAAGACCGCTTGCCTGATCCACGGACTGTCGTGGACTCTCTGCCGATTGGCACCGCAATTATTCTCAGAAATACAGATCCGCAAAAGCTGGAACACCTGGCCCGTTCAGTGTTGCCCCATGCTCACCGCCGCGGTTTAAAGGTTTTACTGGCCAATAATGTACGCCTAGCCCTTAAATTGGGCGCCGATGGTGTTCATTTATCTGAAAAAACAGCGCGGTGCGGACCACGGCGCCATGTTTCTCACCAATTGGACTTTCTCATCAGTGCCGCCGCACATTCGAAACGTGCGATTTGGTGGGCCCAACAGGCAAATGCAGATATTGTCTTGCTTTCGCCGGTCTTCGCCACACGCAGTCACGTGAATGGAAAACCATTGGGGCTGTTGCGCACCTTACGTTTGGCACAAACCTGTCCGGTGCGCTGTATAGCTCTGGGGGGTATTGATGCACTTTCCGCCCGCCGCCTTAAACATAAATCTATTTATGGACTGGCCGCAATCGGTGCCTGGATAGATTAGAACCTCCACCAAAAAGACAAAAGAAAAGGGCGACCCAAAGGCCGCCCTCTCTATAAAGTCGTCTAAGTTAAGTTAACTTAGAATCCAACTTCGATACCAGCGATAACGCCGCTAACTTGGAAGTCATCAGTTGTAGCTACAGATTCTGTAGTAGCTTTGCTGTTCCAGTACATGCCAGACAGAGCAACACCAGCACCTAGGTCATAGGTAGCGCCGATTTGCCATTTTTTGTCTTTGTTGTCAGCTGAAAGAGCTGCCGCGCCGTTGTTTTTAGCCGTCATGTAAGCAGCAGCGATGCTGTAAGGACCAGTTTCGTAGCCTACGCCCAATTCCCATGAACTACCATCCGTACTTTTCGCGTCTGCAGCTGCAGCCAAAAGGATTGATGTGGAACGGTTTTCGTTGAAGTCGCTGTAACCACCGCCAACGGTGAAGCCAGCCATGCCAACGCTCAAACCAAAGTGGTTTGTTTCAGTGTTGCCACCGAAGTCCATGTGTGTAACGTCAGCAGCAACAGATGCTCCGCCAACTTCGCCACCGAACGCGATACCATAAGTATAGGCATCAGAAGCGTTGCTAGAAGCGCCAGTGATGTCAGCAGCTTGGTCGTTAGCTGTGTAAGAAGCGAATACGTTTACACCAGAGAAGTTAGGAGAAACATATTTCAATTTCAAACCTTTAGCACCCGTGTCTGTGATGTCGCCAGCAGCAGAACCGAAAGCAGCTGAGCTTGTACCAGCAACAGCAGCTGTAACTGCCAAGCCGTCTGTATCACCCCAGTCGTATGTGCCAACAGGCAAAGATGCACGGGTCAAGAAATCGTCAGCAGCGTGAGCTGTGGAACCCACTGTGATTGCGCCAATTGCGTCGCTGGAAATTTCCATAGACACAACGTCAAAGTTACGAGCGCCATCAGCACGGTTGCTTGATTCCAGTTGGAAATCAACAGCTACAGAAAGACCGTTGTCCAATTTTGTGGAACCGCGGAAGTAGATTTCTGAGTTAGCATCAAGTCCCAAGTCAACACCGCGCAATGTGGAAGTGTTTGAAGTTGCAGCAACTTCGTCATGGTTGGTCAAAGCAACATACTGACGCATGAAGCCACCAAGGCTCAATTTGATTTTGTCAGCAGCAAATGCTTCAGCGGAAATGGTTGTAAGTGCAACAACAGCGGTCGTTGCGAGAAGGATCTTTTTCATAGTCTCTCCTAAGATTTAATTATGTTTACGAAGTTCTTGTTTTCAAGATACCGAATAAACGCTTTAATTCGTAACCTCTAAACTAGGTTGCAAGGATACTGGCCTAACGCTTTGGCAATAGCAAGGTTTCCTCATCCCTCACTGATGCAAAAACTACACGCCGTGATAAAAATATCACAGTGCGCTGCTGACACATTATATTTAAGGGTCACATAAAAAGCCTTTATCTTGATCATTTACGGTTATTTCCTTCAATTAACGCTTTTTATCACATCGCACATTGCGGGAATTGTTGATGTGAGTATTATGAGGCGGTTTCAAAGGATAGAACGCACCCAGCGCGATAGTCGGAGCAAGTCTTTATATTATGAAAAAAAACAATGCATTCAAAATTGGCCTTATTGCCATCTTAGCCATCTTTACGTTAGGGGCCTGTGAACGTCAGGCTCTTGACCTTCCGCGTAAAAAGCGCGCCGGTGAAATGGGCCGCAAAAATAGAAGTGATGTCGCAGATTCAGTTTTTGGCGAAGGCGGGCTTGATTTATCAGGCAGCAAAACACAATCTTCGGCCAGCGCCGGTGGAGGCATTGGCGTAAACTCATACCTTTGGCGCGCCACACTCGATACCATTGCTTTCATGCCGATCTCTAGTGCTGACCCCTTTGGCGGCGTTATTCTCACCGATTGGTATTCTCCACCGGAAACCCCACAGGAACGTTTTAAGGTTAATATCTATATTCTAGGTCGGGCGTTGCGAGCAGATGGCCTGCGGGTTTCTGTTTTCCGCCAAATTTTGGGCGTCAATGGATGGCAAGATGCTGCGGTCGAAGAAAGTGCATCCCGCAAACTGGAAGATACTGTATTGACGCAAGCGCGCCAGTTGCGCAATGAAACCCGCAAATTAAAATAACCAAACAGCACTGCTAGGATCAAAACCGCCCATGTCGGTCTATAATTTCAAAGCCTCTGAAGCCAAATGGCAAAAATCATGGGCAGATAAACAAACGTTCAAAGCCAGCGAAGACGTCACCCGCAAAAAATATTATGTGCTGGAAATGTTTCCGTATCCTTCTGGACGCATTCATATGGGACACGTGCGCAATTATACGCTTGGCGATGTTGTGGCGCGGTACAAACGCGCCCAGGGTTTTAATGTGCTTCACCCCATGGGCTGGGATGCTTTTGGCTTGCCCGCAGAAAATGCAGCTAAACTTCACGATACCCATCCTGCTGAATGGACATACCAAAATATTGACGCCATGAAGGCTCAATTAAAAACCATGGGCCTGTCTTACGATTGGGACCGGGAATTGACGACCTGTCATTCTGATTATTATCAGCATGAACAAAAAATGTTTTTAAAGTTCCTCAAGCAAGGCCTCGCTTATCGCAAAGAAAGCTGGGTCAATTGGGACCCCGTTGAACATACGGTTTTAGCGAACGAACAAGTTATTGACGGCAAGGGCTGGCGTTCAGGCGCCGCCGTTGAAAAGAAAAAATTGTCTCAGTGGTTTTTAAAAATCACCCAATATGCTGACGATTTGCTTTCTGAACTTAAGGGTCTGGAACGCTGGCCCGAAAAGGTCCGTGTCATGCAGGACAATTGGATTGGCCGATCCGAAGGCGCAAAAGTCTTTTTTGAACGTACTGATACAGATGAAACCTTAGAAATTTATACGACCCGGCCAGATACCTTATTTGGCGCGTCGTTTATGGCGATTGCGGCCAATCACCCGATTGCCTTGGATCTTGCAAAGGATAATGCCGATCTCAAAACCTTTATCCAAAAATGCAACGCCTTGGGAACATCCCAGGCCGCCATCGAAAGTGCCGAAAAAGAAGGTTTTGATACGGGCCTAAAGGTCAAACATCCCTTTGATAACTCTATCGAGCTCCCTATTTACGTCGCCAACTTCGTTTTAATGGAATACGGCACAGGAGCGATTTTTGCCTGTCCGGCGCATGATCAACGCGATCTTGATTTTGCCCGCAAGTACAAGCTGCCCGTTATTGCTGTTGTTGCTCCCCTGGACATTGTCGGCACCGATCAGGAACAAGCCTGGCTGGATGATTTTGCTCAAAATTCAACAGAAGCCTTTTCCGATGAAGGCGTTGCCGTTCAATCTGAATTCCTCAATGGACTTGGCTTAAAAGAAGCCAAAGCAGCGGCGATTGCTAAATTAGCGGAACAAGGCCACGGCGAAGGCACCGTGCAATACAGATTGCGCGATTGGGGCATTTCCCGCCAACGCTATTGGGGCTGTCCAATTCCTATCGTGCATTGTGATCATTGCGGCCCGGTTCCCGTGCCCGAAGATCAATTGCCTGTGGTATTGCCCGAAGATGTAGATCTTAATGTCACCGGAAATCCCCTGGACTTTCATCCCACATGGAAACACACAACGTGTCCCACATGTGGCAAAGACGCTTTGCGCGAAACCGATACATTCGATACGTTTTTTGAATCATCCTGGTATTTTGCGCGGTATACAGACCCAAGTTCCGATCAAGCCTTTGAAGCCAAAAAAGCCAATTACTGGTTGCCCGTTGATCAATACATTGGTGGCGTTGAGCACGCGGTTTTGCACCTTTTGTATTCTCGGTTCTTCACCCGCGCGCTCAAAGACTGTGGTTATCTGGACGTCAAAGAACCGTTCGCGGGTCTGATGACGCAGGGTATGATTTGTCATGAAACCTATAAAGCCGCTGATGGCTCTTGGTTAACGCCCGGCGAAGCCGAAGGCCGCGATGACGTGACCATTGGCCGTTCTGAAAAGATGTCTAAGTCTAAAAAGAATGTGGTTGACCCTGAACGCATCATCAATACATACGGTGCTGATACTGCGCGTTTGTTCATGTTATCCGACAGCCCGCCTGATCGGGACTTAGATTGGACGGATTCCGGCGTCGAAGGCTCTTGGCGATATGTCGGACGCGTCTGGCGCCTGTTTGAGACCTTTAAAAATAAACTTGCTGCCTTAAAGGCGGCGCAACCTGAAAATATTGACGGGGAAGCCTTGGCCATAAGAGGCCGCGTTCATAAAACCGCCCATGCGGTGACCCAGGATCTGGATAAATTTCATTTTAACAAGGCCGTGGCGCGCATTCGCGAACTCACCAATACACTGGAAGATTTTAAACTCACCGACGATGTTGCCCAGTGGGTCCGCCGAGAAGCCTTTGAAACCATTGCTGTGTTGATTAATCCCTTGATGCCGCATTTGGGCGAAGAGCTGTGGAACATGCTCGGCCACACCCAATTGATTGCCGAGGCCCCATGGGTTCAAGCCGATCCATCTTTATTGATCGATGATACCGTGACCATCGCTGTTCAAGTGAATGGTAAAATGCGCGGCACCATCGACGTTGCCAAAGACTGCCCCAAAGACGAAGTCGAGGCCCAAGCTTTGGCACTGGACACCGTGATCCAAGCCATGCAAGCTAAGCCTGCGCGCAAAATTATCGTTGTGCCCAATAGGATTGTGAATGTTGTGGTTTAAATCAATATCAAGGGGTTTTGCCCTATCCAGTGTAGTTTTGGCGAGCCTCGGCTTGAGCGCTTGTGGATTCACGCCGCTGTATGGTCAGCAAAACAACACTGCACAGGTTTTGGCCGCGCTGGATTCAATTTCCATTGCCCGTATTCCCGATCGTGTCGGGCAAATGATGCGCCTTGAATTGCAACACAGACTTTCGCCCAAGGCTTCCGGTCAAGCAGCGCAATACAAATTAGAGGTCACCTTATCGGAAGGCATCGCCAGCTTAGCCGTTAACCAGTCTGCTTTTGTGACCCGGTCCAACCTGCATTTAACAGCCTCTTATCAATTGATGCGTCTTAGCGACAACGCTATTATTTTGTCGGGTTCCGCCCGTACCGTGGCCAGTTATAACATCCTCAGTTCAGATTTTGCGACCCTAACGGCGCGGGCCAATGCGCGTAAACTTGCCGTGGTGGATGTTGCTAAAATACTGCAGACCCACATTGCCGCTCATTTCAAAACCGCAGCCCGTCCAGTGTCACGATCCCCTGCCCCGTATGGTGGCCAAAACGGAAAAATCAATTACGGATATCCCAACTGATGAAATTGACCGGAGGCAAAGTTGAAGCTTTTCTCCAGCGCCCCGACCCGGCGGTGCGGGCGATTTTAATCTTTGGCCCCGACGAAGGTTTGGTGCGCGAACGCATGCTGCGCCTTGCAAAATCTGTACTTGATGACTTAAACGACCCCTTTCGATCCGTTGAAATCTTTGGCTCGGACTTAAAGGCCGATCCGTCCCGCTTAGCCGACGAAGCGCAAAGCCTTTCTTTTGGCGGTGGCCAACGCTTGGTGCGTGTACGCCAAGCCACAGACCAATCCATTGCCGCCTGTCAGGCCTTATTAGAAGCCGATATCCAAACCGATACCATGGTGGTTTTGGATGCGGGCGACTTAAATCCMCGATCAAAGCTCAGAAAACTCTTTGAAACCAACAAAAAGGCTGTGTGTCTGCCCTGTTACGCCGATGATGCACGGTCCCTGCCCCAGGTCATTCGCGAAGCGCTGAGCACCCACGGTTTGCGGGCTGACCCCAGCGCCACGTCGCTTTTGATTCAATTTTTAGGCTCTGATCGATCTGTAACGCGCGGTGAATTGGATAAACTGGCCCTCTATATGGGCGACGAACAGCAAGTCACCGAAGCCCACGTGCGCGCCGCCATTGGGGATAGTGGGGCCAATGATGTTGATGACGTTGTGTACGCCGCTGCCGCAGGTGATTTTGGGCAGTTGGAATCAGCCTTGTCGCGGGTTTTGGCCGATGGTACCAATCCGGTCCAGCTGGTGCGGGCCTGTCAGCGTCATTTTCAACGTTTACATCTGGCGAGAGGATTTATGGAACAGGGCAAAAATGCTGGCGAAGCCGCGAAATCCTTGCGTCCGCCGGTCATGTTCATGCGAGCCTCGGCCTTTCAGGCTCAACTCAATATGTGGTCGCCCGCAAAACTGACCCGCGCCTTTGATGTGCTGACCCAATGTGAAACCGATTGCAAAACAACGGGTCTGCCCGCCCAAGCCATCACCGGACGAGCCCTGCTGGCGCTGGCACAGGCTGCACAGTCGGGCCAACGCCGCACGCGGCGCTAACAGGCTTTAGCCCAACTGGCCGAGATCCTGTAACGATAAAATCATAGGCAAAAACAACACGATAAGAACACATATACTTATAGTGCAATTCATAAACCATAGACTATATTATGTTTGTGACGTACGTAAAACTAGACTATTTAGATTGCACTATAATTACACCCTTGAATTTCCATCATTATTATGTGTTTTGCTCCCTAAATCGACGATCGCCCCGACGATTCCATAGAACCCTTTTAAGATATGGCCTTTTAAAAAGTTGCACCGCAATACAACGGGTGGATTTAAGCCTGTCCAGGGCTTGAATCTTTAATGAACCTGTCCGCACCATGCTCATAAGCTATTTGCCCACATTCGGGCAATATCAATTTAGACTGCATTTTTGTGAGCGGATCGCGTGACCAACAGCTAGATCATACTCCAGCAAGGGGCGCGTCATTTATTGTTTTTCGAAGCGTAAACATACAAAGTGCCGTAATATCAAGGTACTATGGACTTTATCTTGTCTTTAAATCCTTTTATAAGCATTCTCAATTCAAAAATTCTGAAGGCGATCATAAATTTAGCGCGTGGTAGTCCTGCCAACACCATATAAATAAGACAAAGGAATCAAAGCCTTATGTGGTCGTGTGAATATAGTGCAAATAAAGTGTCGTAAATGATTTTGCGCTGCAGGGCATGTTACTTTAAGAATACTGAATTGCACAAAATAAATACCTGGGCGAGCGAAACAATTTTTCTTGTTTTCTAACGGTTCACAACTGCGTATGCAGACCAATATCGAGCACAAAGCCAAAACCGTTGCGGCAGGTGAATGAATTCAAGGGTCCGCGCCTATTCAGGGCTGTAATAGTCTGTAAAGTATGGTCTAACCCCTTAAGAAAGCTTAGCTAATACGCCATCGAGCTGTTCTAGGGTCTCATAATGAATGACCACCTGTCCCTGACCGTTTTTATCTTGAATCATGACCTTTAAGCCCAGCGCATTGGATAAATTATCTTCCAAAGCTCGAGTATCCGCGTCCTTTACAGGTTTTGCTTTGGCGGGCATGTTGGCGGTGTTTGAATCCTGCCCACCACCCGCATCGGCTTTCACAAGTTTTTCGGTTTGACGAACGTTCAGGCCTTTTTGAATAACCTGCTTGGCCAATTTGACCGCATTTTCACAGCCAATCAAACTTCTGGCATGACCCGCGCTTAAATCACCGTTGTCCATCATGGCTTTAATGGCCTCAGGCAAATTCAATAACCGCAACATGTTCGCAACATGGGGGCGACTTTTGCCCAGCACCGTGGCTAGGGCTTCTTGGGTATGGCTAAATTCGTCCATCAAACGCTGATAACCGTCGGCTTCTTCCAAGGGTGACAARTCTTGACGTTGCAGGTTTTCGATCAGGGCGACTTCTAGGGTTTCGCGATCATCAAAATCTTTAACAATGACAGGGACTTCATGGATTTGGGCCAATTGGGCCGCACGCCAGCGCCGTTCGCCGGCGATGATTTCGTAAGTTCCCGGACGTTCTGCTAAGGGGCGGACCAAGAGCGGCTGCAAAACACCTTTGGTGCGAATGGAATCCGCAAGACCGCGCAATTCATCTTCGCCAAAGGTACTGCGCGGCTGAAACTTGCCGGGCTTAAGATAGCCAATGGCCACCATTTTCACAGCGTTTTCACCATCCGCGCTATCGGAAATATCTTCGCCCAGCAGGGCCGATAAGCCCATGCCCAGTTTTTTGTCTGCCATTTTTAAGTTCCTAAATTAACACACGGGTCCAACAGCTTGATATCAAGCGTTCAACACGATCTTTACAAGTCTGAAGTTAAACTTGGGTGTGGCCTTCGCGGCGTAAGACTTCCCCGGCCAAATGCAAATAAGCTTGCGATCCCGCACATTGCATATCATACATCAACACTGGCAAACCGTGCGAGGGCGCTTCGGAGACGCGTACATTGCGAGGAATAACAGTGTTATACACCTTATCCCCAAAATATTCGCGCACATCGTTAGACACTTGTTCGGACAGCTTATTGCGGCGATCAAACATGGTCAGCACGATGCCTTGGATTTCCAAGATCGGATTAAAGACTTTGCGCACCCGTTCGATGGTTTTCATCAAATGGCTAAGGCCTTCAAGCGCGAAAAATTCACATTGCAACGGAACCAACACGGCTTGGCTGGCAATCAGCGCGTTCAACGTCAGCAAGCCCAAGGCCGGCGGGCAATCAATCAAGACATAATCGTATTTCTGAGCCCCATCGCCGATGGCTTGTTTCAAACGATGTTCGCGGCTGTCCATATCCACCAATTCAAGTTCAGCGCCAGACAAGTCCATGCCCGCGGGCACAATATCCAAGCCGGGTACGTTTGAATGTTGCACCACTTCGCTGAGCGGTGTGCCTTCGATGATCATCCGGTAGGTATCCAAATCGCGCGAAAAGCGATCGATGCCCAATCCGGTTGAGGCATTGCCTTGTGGGTCAAGATCAATCAGCAAGACCTTTTTGGTCACCGCGGCCAAGGCCGTCGCCAAGTTAATCGCCGTGGTGGTTTTGCCCACGCCGCCTTTTTGGTTGGCAACAGCAATAATCCGGGGGCCGAGTTCAGGTTCAGGCACACTCATGTTTTGGGCCATTTCATTCCAATCGGGCATATCAATTCACGACTTTCATCTGGTTCAACATTGACGCTAAAAATCATTATAATTTCGTCGCGTTTTTGAGTTCAAGTATACACCCGGCTAGCTCTGTACAGCTGGGATGTTCAGTGACCTCTATTTTCCAGCTTTTTTGCGCCTGCGTCAATTCCTCTCGCCACCGTTTACCCTTTAAAAAGAGGGACTTTCCTGTGGATAAGCGGTGGATATCTGCAAATTCCAATAATTTGTCCAAACTTGCCAAGGCTCGGGACGTAATAATGTCGGCCTGCAAAGAGTCCAACGCCTCAATCCGGGCGGTGTGAATGGTGGCCCCCGCTTCACACACGCGATTAACTTCACGCATAAAAGCACATTTGCGTTGATCGCTTTCCACCACATGCAAATCAATGCCCTGCTCTTTCAACACGATCGCCAAAACCAAGCCCGGAAACCCTGCCCCGCTGCCAATATCAACAACCCGCGCGGCGGGCTGGATCAATGGTGCCAATTGAGCGGAATCTAAAATATGGCGCGACCACAGGTTGGGGATCGTATCGGGCCCCACCAAATTGATTTTGGCTTGCCACTTGACCAACAGATCAGCATAGGTCTGAAGTTTGGCCAGCACCTCGTCGGTGACCGGGAATTCTTTTTGAAAAGCTAAAGCATTGGCTGGAACCGTCACGGGATAAGGTCTCTTTCGCAGCTGGAATGTTTCACGTGAAACATTAAGGAATACATTGGGCGTTAATTTACAGTAGATTGTCGACGCACATAAGCCAACAGTAACGTCAGAGCTGAGGGCGTAACCCCAGATATGCGAGCGGCTTGGCCCAACGTTGTGGGTTTAACCTGTTTGAATTTTGCCCGCATTTCATTGCTAAGGCCAGAAATTTTATCATAATCAAGCGCGGCCGAAATACGCAGCGCTTCATCTTTGCGAAAAGCATGTACGTCAAGCTCTTGACGATCCAGATAACCCGCGTATTGGGCTTCGATCTCAACTTGTTCACGCGCCTTCTTGGGCATATTCAAGAGCTCGGGCCAAATCTTCGCTAATCCTTCCCAAGTAACATTGTTATAGGCCAGCAATTTTTTTACATCCCGGCGTTTTCCATCCTGATTAATTTTCAGGCCGTGCTTTTCCAATTCGTTTGGCGTGGCTTGCAGGGACTCAGCTAAAGCCTGCCCTGCTTGAGCTTCCTTATGCCGTTTTTCAAAGACCGCTTGGCGTTTTGTGCTGACACAGCCAACGGCAATGCCCCTAGGCGTTAAGCGCAGGTCCGCGTTGTCGGACCTTAACCGTAATCGATATTCGGCACGTGACGTGAACATGCGATAAGGCTCTTGCGTGCCCAAGGTCACCAGATCATCAATCATCACGCCAATAAAGGCTTCGGCTCGGTCTAAAACAAAGGGCTCTTTATCCCCCGAAGCCCGCAAGGCCGCATTTAGACCCGCTATTAAGCCCTGCGCTGCCGCTTCTTCATATCCGGTGGTGCCGTTTATTTGGCCGGCAAAGTACAAGCCGGCTACCCGCTGGGTTTCTAAGGTCAGGTGTAATTCCCGAGGATCGACAAAATCGTACTCAATGGCATAACCCGGCTGCAATATTTGGCAATGCTCAAGCCCAACAATGCTCTTAATCATGTCTTGTTGAAGGTCACGTGGCAAAGATGTTGAGATTCCATTCGGATAAACAGTGGGATCATCATAGCCTTCGGGTTCTAAAAAGATTTGGTGAGACGTTTTGTCGGCAAAGCGCACCACCTTGTCTTCGATAGACGGGCAATAACGCGGGCCGGTGCCTTCGATTTGGCCGGAATACAGTGGAGCCCGATCCAGATTGTCGGTGATCAGCTTGTGCGTGCGAGCGTTCGTGTGCGTGACACCGCAACAGATTTGTCGTTGTTCAATGCGATCATTGAGAAAAGAAAATGGTTCCGGTACATCATCCGCAGGCTGGCTGACCAGACTATCCCAATCAATGGTGTCGCCATTCAGACGCGGTGGCGTGCCCGTCTTTAAACGGTCCAAACGAAATTCAAGGCGGCGCAGTGTATACGCCATGCCAACGGATCGCGGGTCGCCCAAACGCCCAGCTGGAAAAGTCTCGGCCCCCAAATGAATAAGGCCCCGCAAAAAGGTCCCCGTGGTGAGAATGACGGATTTTGATCTGAGCATTGTGCCATCGCCCAACACAACGCCAGCCGCCTGCCCTTCCCCATTAAGGATGATATCTTCTGCGCTGGCTTCGATCAGGTAGAGGTTTTCTTGTGCCTGAACCAATTCGAGCACCGCTTGTTTATAGATTTTACGATCGGCTTGAGCCCGTGGGCCGCGAACGGCCGGGCCTTTTGACCGATTGAGCATGCGAAACTGAATACCGCCGCGATCAATGGCTTGCCCCATAATACCATCCAGAGCATCCACTTCCCGCACCAACTGACCTTTGGCCAATCCGCCAATGGCCGGGTTACAGGACATTTCGCCGATGGTCGAAATTTTGTGCGTGACCAAAGCGGTCTTCGCACCAAGCCGTGCTGACGCAGCGGCGGCTTCGGTACCCGCGTGTCCGCCGCCCACGACGATCACGTCGTAGGATGTATCGATCACGTCATAGGATGTATGGTGCTGTTCAGTCTTCATGACGGGAATTTAGGGAGCCACCGCGCTCAAGTCAAACCCGCAATCTAAGTTCACACAAAATTGTTTCACGTGAAACATTCCGTTTTCGAGACGGTGACTACCCTGCTTCGCTTTACGGCTATTTACCGATGCAAAAATCTCTGAAAATAACGTCCAGCAAATCTTCCACATCGACACGTCCGGTGATGCGCCCAAGCTCTCTGGCCGCCAAACGAAGGTCTTCTGCCTCAAGTTCAGACCCCATTGTTGAAGAATGATCCCGCGTCAAAAAGCGGTCCAAGGCTTGTTCGGTGCGCTGCAAAGCTTCACGGTGGCGAGCCCGTGTTGGCGCCGGACCATCTGCACTGGACCGACAGAGGTTTTTCACCCGCACGGTCAATTGATCCAAAAGAGCCGAAAGCCCCTGCCCGGTTTTAACCGAAAGGCATAAAACGGGCGTCCCCTGGATACGTTCAGGCATGGGCAATTTCATGACATCGGCTTTATTGATCGCGACAATGGTATGATCATCGATGAGTTTCAGACTGATTGGATCAAAATCCGGAGCCTCTGTACCGTCCAAAACCACCAGTTTTATATCAGCGGTCTGGGCCCAGGCTTCGGCGCGGCGTACGCCTTCTTGTTCAATCTCGTCCGTACTCTCGCGCAGGCCTGCCGTATCGGCGACCAACAACGGATAGCCACCTAAATTAAGGTGGACCTCTACAACATCGCGCGTGGTGCCTGCGATATCGGAAACAATCGCCGCATCACGCTGAGCCAATGCATTCATCAAAGACGATTTTCCGGCATTGGGTGGGCCGATGATGGCAAGGCGAATACCGTTGCGCAAACGCTCCCCGCGCCGAGCATCTTTCAGGTGCGACCGTATCTGGTTTTGTAAATGAGCAACATCTAGGCGCACTTTATTGTGCAGGTCATCGGGTATTTCTTCGTCTGAAAAATCAAGTTCGGCTTCAAAATGCGCCAAACAGGCGACCAGTTTGTGCCGCCAATGGTCATAAATCTCGCCCAAGGCTCCTTCGGATTGGCGCAAGGCTTGTTTCCGTTGGGCTTCGGTTTCCGATTCAATAAGATCGGCCAGACCTTCGACCTGGGTTAAATCCAGCTTTCCATTGGCAAAGGCGCGCCGAGTGAATTCACCGGCTTCGGCAAAACGCAATCCTGCACAAGCCGAGAGTGCCTCGAGCATACCGTCGATGACCGCCAATCCGCCGTGAATATGCAATTCCGCGACGTCTTCTCCGGTGAAACTGGCCGGGGCTTTAAACGACAAAACCAAGGCATCATCCAAGGCCTCACCCGATTTGGGGTGAAAAAGACGAGTGAGATTTGCTATGCGGGGCTCAAAGGCAGGCTTTTGTGTCAGCGTTTGTAAAGTCGCCAAAGCCTCAGGGCCAGAGATACGGATCACCGCAACCCCGGCCTTGCCTTGAGCACTGGCCAACGCGTAAATGGTTTCAGACATGTTTTTTTGCCCTTACTTAGCTTGTTCTTTATTGGTCGGGATCTAACTGTAAGCGTTTGACCCGCCCACCATTTTTGATATGGACGTCTAAAATCTCATCAATATCGGCTTTGGTTTTGACCGCATACCATGTTTCGTCAGGGTAAATGACAATCACCGGGCCCAGTTTGCAGCGCGTCAGACAGCCCGCAGAATTAATCCGCACCATTTTAAGGCCYARTTCTTTTGAYCTRTCYTTCATATATTGSCGCAATTGGRTSSMGCCMTTMGCYCCRCATGATCCCARMGGATGRTCTTKACGYCGMACATTGGTGCARCAAAAAACGTGTAGGTCAAAAAAMGGTTTTGRTTTYGRRGRRRTATTTGACATGGTAAYTWTCTWAGMRACTTTCTARAKWTYAKAGNGNGGCAAGATSYGGTNGGACTGTRSRGCSCAACCGTAGCACCATACAWACACAAACTKGATTAAAATKATAAAAGGTTTTTAAAATAAGCTATGGATATGATCAGTCTCAAAACTCCGGTCGGCGAACTTACCATTTTTGCCGAAGCTAAAAACATCACGGCCCTGTGTTGGGGGCGCGGTGCAGATGCCCCCCGGCAAAGTGAAAATGCAGCCTTGGAGCTCGCCCGCCGTCTACTAGTCGAATACTTTGAAACCGGGCACGATCAATTTAACAAATTAAGCTTCGATCCGCACGGAACTCCCTTTCAAAAAAGCGTTTGGGGGGAAATGAGCAAAATTAAAGCTGGAAAAACAAAGAGTTACGGTGAAATTTCCACCATACTGAGCTCAGGCCCGCGTGCTGTTGGCGGAGCTTGTGGCGCAAATCCCATTCCAATTTTAATTCCCTGCCATCGCATAATCAACGCAGATGGCTCTCAGGGCTACTATTCGGGTGGCGATGGACCATACACCAAAAAACTTCTACTTGAGCTTGAGCGGAGCTCTGTGTGAACGAAAAAAACCCGGTTTTGACAACCGGGTTTTGTTTCATTAACTTTTCAGAACGATTAAGTATTCATAGTATCGAAAAAGTCTGAATTGTTTTTTGTTTGTTTGAGTTTTTCACTCAAGAATTCCATGGCATCCGTCACGCCCATCGGCATCAAGATACGACGCAGCACCCACATTTTAGAAAGCGTGCCTTTATCACAAAGCAATTCTTCCTTACGTGTGCCCGATTTGGTGATATCGATGGCCGGGAAGATGCGTTTGTCGGATACTTTACGATCCATGATGATTTCACAGTTGCCCGTACCCTTGAATTCTTCGAAAATGACTTCGTCCATGCGCGAACCTGTATCGATCAACGCTGTGGCGATGATGGTCAGCGAACCGCCCTCTTCGACATTACGAGCCGCACCAAAGAACCGTTTGGGCTTTTGCAATGCATTGGCGTCCACACCTCCGGTCAAAACTTTACCAGAACTGGGCACCACGGTGTTATAAGCGCGGGCCAGACGGGTGATGGAATCCAACAAAATAATCACATCACGTTTGTGTTCGACCAAACGTTTGGCTTTTTGAATAACCATTTCAGCGACTTGCACGTGGCGGGTGGCGGGTTCGTCAAAGGTAGAGCTAACCACTTCACCCTTCACTGAACGCGACATATCGGTTACTTCTTCGGGACGTTCATCAATCAACAAAACAATAAGATAGGCTTCGGGATGATTGGCGGCCACGGAATGGGCAATGTTTTGCAGCATCACCGTTTTACCGGTACGCGGCGGCGCCACGATCAAGGCGCGCTGGCCTTTACCGATTGGCGAAATTAAATCTAAAATCCGTCCGGTTTTATCTTTGTGTTCCGGATCGTTGATTTCCATGAACAAACGTTCGTCGGGATAAAGCGGCGTAAGGTTGTCAAAATTGGTGCGATGACGCACAGCGCCTGGATCTTCGAAATTGATCAACGTGATTTTCATCAACGCAAAATAACGTTCACCTTCTTTGGGCGCGCGAATTTCACCTTCGACCGTATCTCCGGTGCGCAGGCCAAAACGGCGAACCTGATTGGGCGACACATAAATATCATCTGGACCCGGAAGATAATTGGCCTGTGGAGACCGCAAAAAGCCAAAGCCATCTTGCAAAACTTCCAAAACGCCTTCCCCAAAAATGCTTGTGCCTTGTTCGGCTGAGCGTTTCAAGATGGCAAACATCATGTCTTGTTTGCGCAAAGAGCTGGCGTTTTCGATTTCCAGCTCTTCAGCTGTTTTTAAAAGATCAGCAGGCGATTTTAATTTTAGTTCTTTGAGATTCATGGTGAACCTATGTTGTTGTGAAAAATGTTAAAGAGGCCAAGGCCTAAAGGAGAATTCGTTTCATTTAAGGGTATTGATAAAGATCATACAGAAACGGCGGCGCCAGATTGTGCGCCCAAAAGAAATGATATAAATATCCATACCTTAAAAAAGGTATTTGTGTCTAGAGCCTTTTACAAAACTTAAAACGGACGAACAACCACCAAGATCACAATCACAATCATCAAAACCGTCGGCACTTCATTGGCAAAACGATAAAAGCTTTCGGGCCGCGTGTTTTTATCGGCTTCAAAATCCTTGCGCCATTTGGCCATCATCATGTGCGAAAGCGTCAACAGAACCACACATAATAGCTTTGCATGGGTCCAACCTTCGGACCACATTTCATGACCGACATACATCCAAAGGCCCAAGCCCCAGCTGACAATCATGGCCGGATTCATAATGGCCCGCAACAATCTGCGTTCCATCACTTTAAAGGTTTCTGATTGGTTTGATCCGACCTGAGCTTGGCAGTGATAAACATACAAACGGGGCAAATATAAAAGACCCGCCATCCACGCGATGATCGCAATCATGTGAAAAGCTTTAATCCAAAGATAATAATCGTCTAACATTTTTTTGCTCCGCGTACGGTCTTAAAGTGAAGGGTGGATTTTAACCAATTGTATGGTGAGGACAAGCTCGGTCTGTGTTTTCACACAATTTTTTATTTTGACCTTGGGCACACAAGGGTATGGCAGACTTAATCGTTTGCGTCACTAAACTTGATAAGCCCTTGATAAATTTTTCATGCGTGGCCACGGCAGGTATACGAATATACGTTTCTACGCCATGTTCATCGGCCAGTTCTTTATATTCGATATCTAATTCCACCAAGGTTTCAGAATGTTCAGATACAAACGCCAAGGGCAAAATCACCAGACCTTTTTTGTCCTGTCCGGCCCGCTTAATTTCGTCTTCGGTCGAAGGCCCAATCCATTCCAAAGGACCAACTCGACTTTGATAGCTGATTTTCCAGTCCTCGACCGCATAGCCTTGAGCGGCCATCAAATCGATGATCGCCCTGGCCCCCTGCTCCACATGATGGGGATATGGATCGGCTTTATTGTCGACAATTTTTTTAGGCAACCCGTGGGCTGAAAATAAAACCCGAAACGGTTTTTTACTTTTTTCAGCATCCACAATACCCGCTTTTAACAAATCAACCTGAGCTTCAATAAAACCCGGTTCCGTCGGATAACAACACACACTTTGTGTGACTACATTTAACCCGGCACTTACAGCAGAGCTTTTCCAATCTGCTAATGAACTTTCGGTTGTTGTGGTTGAAAATTGAGGATAAAGCGGCAACAACACAACATGATCAGGATTGAATTCTTTAACATTTTCAGCAACTTGTTGGCTAAATGGGTGCCAATATCTCATGCTCACAAAAACTTGAACATCAACGTTATCAAGCTCACCCCTCAGCGTTTTTTGCAAAGCTTTCGCCTGAGCTTCGGTCAATTTAACAATCGGCGAGCCACCGCCCATGTGCGCATAAATCTCTTGAGCTACGGCCGTGCGTTTACCCGCTATATATTTTGCCAAAAGCCATCTAAGCGGTTGCGGCGCACCAATGATCGCTTTGTCGTTAAACAAATTAAACAAAAAAGGTTTGACGGCCTTTGGACCATCCGGTCCGCCTAAATTAAAAAGAACAACCGCCAACCGTTTCATGTTTACGCATTGCCCCGAACGATATCAACCAAGCGCGCAACGTGTTCTGGTGGGGTTTGTGGAACGATTCCATGACCCATGTTAAAGACTAATGGACCCTCGCCGAGGATTTCCAAAATACGTTTGGCTTCCTTGTCCATTTCTTCGCCACCGGCCACCACCAGCAAGTTATCAAGATTGCCTTGGACACAAACATGTTTTTGCAAATGATCGCGTGCCCATTCCAACGGAACAGTGTGATCCAATCCGACCGCATCGACCTTGGTTTCCAAAACATATTTTTCATAGGACGGTCCAGCGCCACGGGGAAAACCGATAATTGGCGTATCGGGATGAACGGCTTTTACGTTTTCAACAATTTTCGCCATGGGCTCAATGCACCATTTTTCAAATTGCTTCTCGCTCAAGACACCCGCCCAACTGTCAAATACTTGCAAGGCTTCGGCGCCGTTGTTTACTTGTTCAATCAAATACGCCGATGTATTTTTAACCAAAAGATCGATCAGGGTTTGGAAAAATTCTGGGTCTTTGTACGCAATAGAACGAATTTCTTCATAGGTTTTAGACCCCTTGCCTTCGACCATATAGGTGGCAACGGTCCAGGGGGCTCCGGCAAAACCGATCAACGCCGTTGTCTCTGGAATTTCAGTGGACAAGCGCTTGACCGTTTGAAACACCGGGTCCAAATGATTTAATAAATTTCCGTCGTCCAGCGTGCTTTCCAGCTCGCGCATGTTTTTTATGGGTTCCAATTGCGGACCCGATCCCGGCACAAATTCGACCTTTTGACCCAAAGCATCGGGTATCACCAAAATATCGCAAAAGAGAATCGCGGCATCAAAACCATAACGGCGCAACGGCTGCAAAGTAACTTCTACGGCCAAATCGGGTGTATAACAAAAATGMARAAAGTTYTTCGCTGTGGCGCGWACTTTCATATAYTCRGGAAGATASCGRCCCGCCTGACGCATCAACCARATTGGRGGCGTCKTTTGCGKTTCACCTTTTAGCGCTTGAAGRAAAGTTTTTGTCACGTGCAGTCTCACCTGTTGTTTGGAGGATTATTCCCAAATTTCTTCCCATTACAAACTATATTTAATTAAAAATACTAAGGGTAGTTGTTGTTGTAGTACGGGGGATATCGGGGATTACTTTTTGTACCGTGTTTATCCTGCTTTCATACACAGGTTGAGGCCATTTTGAAACCTGTTGTTGAAATCTTGGATTTAAGAAAATTATAGTGTTTATTTATAATAACTTACAAACTTTAAGAGTCCTGTGAAAACTGGGGAGCTTTTGCCTTCCTAAAAATTAATAGGCAAATTATTCGTCTGTGTGGAGAATGTTGTACACTGGGGGCCAGTAATGTCATAACTGACCTGTTATCCAGAGGGTAACTTTAAAAGTTTTAAGTTATCCTTTTTATTCACATTTTATACCGTCGATAACTGAATTACGGATGAGCTAAATATGACGACTTTTGTACTCCATAAAATTTCAGATTCAACCGGCCAGACCTTGGATGTTTTGGCGCGCGCCTGCATGGCTCAATTTGCGGATGTTGCCGTTGAAGAAAAGCGCTGGTCCCAAGTCCTCAACAAAGATCTGGTTAAACATGTCTTGGCGGGCATTGAAAAAANTCCGGGGTTTGTGATTTTTACCATCGTTGATGATGAACTTAGCGAGCAATTGGTGTTGGGCTGTAAAAAATTGCAAGTCCCCTGTATTGATCTGTTGAACCCGGTTTTGTCACAAATGGGCAACTATCTGGGCCTTATTCGAGAATCTCGTCCGGGATCTCAACACGTTATGGATGGCGATTATTATGCCAAGGTTGATGCTTTGCATTATGTTTTAGCCCATGATGAAGGACAGTCTTTAAGTGATATCAATGAAGCTGATGTGGTTTTGGTGGGTGTTTCGCGCACCACCAAAACACCCACCAGTATTTATTTGGCCAATCGTGGGTACAAAACCGCGAATGTTCCGTTTATTTTAGGCATGAATTTACCAAAGGAACTGGTTGATGCGGGCCGGCCCTTAATTATTGGCATCACCAAGGATCCGGAACGCTTGGTGCATATCCGTACGCAGCGTTTAGAATTACAAGGGCATAGCATTGAAACTGATTATACGGATATTGTTGCGGTAACCGAAGAACTCGACGAATCTAGGCAGGCCTGTGAAAGTCATGGTTGGCCGATTATCGACGTATCCAAACAATCTGTCGAAGAAACCGCCGATACCATTATTCAAATGCTCAATACGCGCCTTGATGGAGCGGTCTAAAATGACAAAAGCTGATTTTATTCAAGCCGGAGTCATGGGCTGGCCGGTGGGTCATTCTTTGTCGCCACGGGTCCATGGATTTTGGCTAAAAGAGCTGGCGATCAATGGTGATTATATACGCTTACCCGTCGAGCCTGAGCATTTTGTTAACACATTGCGCTCCTTAAAAGATGATGGGTTTGCGGGGTGCAACGTCACCGTGCCGCACAAAGAAGCCGCCTTAAAAAATGTAGATGAAGTGCATCCGCTGGCCGCACGCATCGGGGCTGTGAATACCATTAAGGTTCGCGAAGACGGAAGTCTTTATGGTTTTAATACCGATGGCTTTGGCTTTTTAGAAAATCTTTATGCTGGTGCGAATGGTTTTGATCCAAAATCAGGTCCAGCGGTCATTTTGGGTGCAGGCGGAGCCGCGCGCGCCGTGGTGGTCAGTTTGTTAGATGCCGGAACACCTGAAATCAGATTGCTGAACAGAACCCGCGCGCGGGCCGAAGATTTAGCCCGAGAATTCGCCGGGTTTGGCGCGGGGAAAATCATTGTCGAAGACTGGGGTCGTCGATCAGATTGTTTGCAAGATGCGGCCCTTTTGACCAATACAACAACCTTGGGCATGCAAGGCCAACGGCCTTTGGAGATTGCTTTAAAAGCTTTACCGCAGGCGGCGGTGGTGAACGATATTGTTTATGCGCCGCTGCAAACAGATTTGTTGGCGCGGGCGAAATCTCAAGGCCATCAAGTGGTTGATGGCTTGGGCATGTTGTTGCACCAAGCCCGGCCCGGTTTTGAGGCTTGGTTTGGCCAAATGCCCGCCGTTAGCGAAGCTCTTCGTGCTTATGTATTGGCGGAGCAGCCTTAATGTATGTGTTGGGCCTGACCGGATCGATTGCCATGGGTAAAAGCTGGGGGGCTAGCTGTTTTCGACGTTTAAACATTCCGGTTCATGATTCAGACGCCTGCGTGCACAAACTTTTGGGCGCGGGCGGTCAAGCTGTCGAGCGGGTTTTGGCGGCTTTTCCCGGTGTTGAAAATTCACAAGGCGGCGTGGATCGTTATAAGCTTTCGGCCAGTGTTTTTGGACACGATAGTGCCTTGGATTTGTTAGAGTACTTGTTGCATCCGTTGGTCCGGGACGCTCAATTTCAATTTTTGGCGCAAAACGCTCGGGCACAAACGCCCATTGTTGTCTTGGATATTCCCCTGTTGTTTGAAACCCGCGCACAAAACCGGGTGGATGGTGTGGTGGTGATGACGGCTCCGGCTGATTTACAATATGTGCGCGCCCTCGCCCGGCCGAATATGACATTGGATAAATTGCACGCGATTATGCGCCGCCAAATGCCCGATCCTTTAAAACGTCTGGGCGCTGATTTTGTGATTCAAACCGGACAGAGCAAATTGTGCAGTTTCTTGCAAATTCAAAAGGTCGTAAAATCAGTTCAGCAAAAAACCGGAAAAGTTTGGGGGCCCGGCTGGGCTCATGTGGGGAAATAATATGCGTGAAATTTCTTTAGATACGGAAACCACAGGCCTCAACCCCAAGGGCGGCGACCGGGTGGTGGAAATTGGCTGTGTGGAAATGATCAATCAGATCGCCACGGATAATGTTTTTCATGTGTACATCAATCCCCAACGTGACATGCCCGCAGGTGCGTTTAAGGTACACGGTTTGTCCGAAGAATTTCTGCGCAAACATGATGTGTTTGCAAAGGTTGCTGATGATTTTTTAGAGTTTATCGGGGATTCCCCGCTGGTCATTCACAATGCGCAATTTGATATCGGGTTTTTAAATGCGGAATTGACCCGTTTGGGCAAAGACCCGTTGGATATGGCCCGCACCATTGATACGGTGCCCATGGCGCGTAAAAAATTTCCGGGGGCTCAGGCCAATTTGGATGCTTTGTGCCGACGATTTGGCATCGATAACTCAAACCGAGAATTGCACGGCGCGCTTTTAGACGCTGAATTGTTGGCCGAAGTTTATTTAGAATTAACAGGCGGACGGCAAACCGGGCTGGTTTTGGGCGACGAAGAAAGCGAAATGGCCCAAGTTGAACCGCAAGAAATGGTGAAAGCCCAAGGCCAAAATAAACGTGAAGCTCGGGTATTTTCTCCGTCGGCCGAAGAGTTAGAACGTCACGAAGCGTTTATTGGCGAGTTGAGCGAGCCGATCTGGAAAGGTTGATATATAAAAGTTTGACATAAAAAAAGCGCCTCCGCAGAGACGCTTTTTTAAACATCATAAAACCGATTAATTGACGGTTTTTGAATCATCATCACTTTTTTCAGCGATCACTTTTTCGGTGTCTTCGATGGCGTCATCGGCGGCCTTTAAAGCGTTGGCTTGGTACATGCCGGCGAAATCGATGGGTTGCAAGAACAACGGAACAAAACCGCCATCGCGCGTGGTATCGGAAATCAAGTTGCGGGCATACGGGAACAACATCCGGGGGCATTCAATCAACAAAATTGCGTTGATGTGTTCGTCGGGAACATTCAGGGTGAAAACACCGGCGTATTTAAGTTCCAAAATAAAGCCGACTTTTTCTTCCAGTTTCAAATCGGCCGTAATGTCCAAAGTGACTTCAAAAAGATTAACGCCTTCGGGGCCTTCTAATTTTACCGCATTCACATCAACGTTTACGTTTACGTTGGGTTGCGCGTTTTGCAATTCGGTTAAAATGGTGGGTGCATTTGGGGATTCAAAAGACAAGTCTTTGATGTATTGGCCATTGACGGTTAGGGGGGCGACTTGTTGTTCTTCGGCGGCGCCGTTTTCAGGTTTATCGTTCATAATTAATCCTTTTGTGTAGGGGCCGATGAAGCCGCTTAAATTTTTATGTGAGTATTAAGACTTTCGCTATCATGAATTTACGCGTTAGTCCAATTTGTTGTTATTTTTGGGTAAGGATTTATCGGCGTCTTTTGGCGTCACATCTTGCCAATCGCCATCAATAATATCATCAGGGCCCGGTGCTTGGTTTGAAGGGGAGCCATATTGAGCCTGTTGCACTTGAATTTTTCGACCTAAATATTTTCTCAACAAGGTTCGGATGGGCGGCACAAACAATAAAAAGCCCACGCCATCGGTAAAAAAGCCCGGTGTCAGCAATAAAAACCCAGCGGCCAAAAGACAAAACCCATCAAACACCGTGTCCAGGGGAGTCTCTCCGGCGCTTAAGCTGTTTTGCAAACGATTTAGGGCACTTAGACCTTGTATGCGCAACAAAGTTGTGCCGATTACGGCCGTAACAACGACCACGGCAATGGTCGGCCACAGACCAATTTGTTCACCGACTTGGATGAACAGGCCAATTTCGATCAGCGGTATCGCAATAAACGTGAAAAGAACAATCAAACCCATAATGATGCTTATGCCTTGCCCTATGTGATGCTTAGGCTTATCTAATAACAAGGCTAGGTCACCCTGACCATAGCCAAACTGAAAACACGAACACAAAACGGACACCGACATGCAAATTTTCGACATCATTCTTATGGCCCTGATTGTGGTTTTTCTGGTTTTGCGCCTGCGCGGAGCCTTGGGAAGCCGTGATGGTTTTGATGGCAATGATAAAAAGGACGAAGGTTTTAACTCTGATCCTTCTAAACCCGCTCAAGATTCTGAAAATGACAATGTAATTGCCATGCCTGGCGCCCGTATTGAGGCGCCGGATGTTGATCCGTATGTGCCTCAAGACGAGCCCAAAGATGATGATATACAGTTCGAAGGCGCTTTGGCCGATGGTGTCGCCGCTATTCGCGAAGCCGACCCAGAATTTCACGCAAAAGATTTCTTAGAAGGCGCTAATTTTGCTTTTGAAATGATTTTGAACGCGTATGCCGAAGGGAATACCAAAACCTTAAAACCATTGCTGAGTTCCGATGTGTACGGCGGTTTTGCCGGAGCCATCGAAGACCGCGAAACCCGTGGACAAACTTTGCAAGAAACTTTGGTGGGCATTGGCGAAACCGAATTGGTCGAAGCCTATATGGATAGCCGCGAGGCTCACGTCACCGTGAAATTTGTATCGGAACAAATCAGTGCGTTGTTGGACAGCGAAGGCTCGGTCATCGAAGGCGATCCAACCAAAGTGATCAACGCCACCGATTATTGGACTTTTGCGCGGTCAACAAAATCTCGCAATCCCAACTGGACCTTGGTGGGTACCGGGTCACTTTCTTAAGGGGTTAAAAATGGGGCGGGCGCTTTTTCCGATTTTGGGTCTGGCGGTATTGCTGGCGTCGTGTGCCGCGCCGCCTGAACCTTCCGCTCCGTCCCCTGCTCCGTCTCCGGTTGTTCCTAAAATTGAAGAACCGCCCGTTGTCAGCAAGGTTAAAGTGCGTTTGCGCACCTTTGCGGCCTTAAATGGTTGGGCAAAAGATCAACATGGCGAAGCCCTTAAAGCGTTTCAAAAATCTTGCACCAGACTTCTAACCCTGCCCGCCACTCGTAAACTGGCGGTGAACGGTGCGGTGAACAGCGGCACGGTCCAAGATTGGAAACCCGCCTGTTTGGTGGCCGCCACCTTATCGGTGCAAGATCATTTATCTGCCAAACAGTTTTTTGAAACGTGGTTTATGCCCTACGAAGTTCAAGATTCCCAAACTCCAAATGGCTTGTTCACCGGATATTATGAACCCGAATTAAAAGGCTCCCTCGTTCAAGGCGGCGCTTATCAAATCCCACTTTTGGCACGCCCAACTGATTTGGTCAGCGTCAACATGGGCAGTTTTGACAAAGATTTGGGCGGCAATACCATTTGGGGCCGGGTCAAAAATGGACGTCTGCGGCCTTATCCCAATCGCACCGCCATCGAAGCTGGCGCGCTTGGGCCCTTAACAAAACCGATTATGTGGGTTGATTCCTCTGTTGATGCGTTCTTTTTACATATCCAGGGTTCGGGCCGGGTCAGACTGGCCAACGGTGACATTAAACGGGTCGGTTTTGCCGGAAAAAATGGGCAACCTTATAAATCCGTGGGCCGCGTTCTGATCGACAGCGGGGAAATTCCAGCCAATCGTTTGACCATGGATGCCATCCGCAATTGGGTGGACGCCCGCCCGGTCGAAGGGGCTAAATTGTTGCAAAAAAATCCCAGCTATATCTTTTTTCGGATTCTTAAAGGCGATGGTCCAATTGGGGCTCAGGGTGTATCCTTAACGGCGGGTCGGTCGTTGGCGATTGATCGACGGTATTTGCCCTTGGGCGTACCGCTGTGGTTAGAAACACATGAACCCTTGAATAAAAATATTCCGTTCCAACGTTTGATGGTGGCCCAAGATACGGGTGGCGCCATCAAAGGCATGGTGCGGGGTGATATCTTTTTTGGGGCCGGCGCGCGCGCCACCAAACGCGCGGGCAACATGAAACGCCCCGGTCGTTATTTTATTCTTTTGCCACATTCCGTCCAGCCGCACGGTTAGCTAAGGTGAGCTTATGAACGATATACAAACGCCGACAATCGGTCTTTTTGTCACCTGTATGGTGGATCTGATGCGGCCTTCAGTGGGCTTTGCCGCCTTGCGATTATTGGACCGAGCCGGCGCCAAAGTGGTCGTGCCCGAAAAACAAACGTGTTGCGGACAACCTGCGTTTAATTCCGGCGACGTAAAAAATGCCAAGGCGATTGCCAAACAAGTAATCGAAGCCTTTGAAGGTTTTGATCATGTGGTGGCGCCGTCCGGATCGTGCACGGGCATGATTGCAAAACATTATCCTGACTTGTTTAAAGATGAGCCCACCTGGAAAACCCGTGCTGAAAATTTAAGCGCGCGTACATTTGAATTAACAGCGTATCTGGCGGATCATTTAAATTTAGATGACTCTTTAGCCACCTTTAATCACACCGTGACCTATCACGACAGTTGTGCATCACGCCGGGAATTGGGCGTGTTGGATCAGCCGCGAAAATTGCTGGGCGCGGTGGACGGACTTTCGCTTAAAGAATTAGCCGATACCGAAACCTGTTGCGGATTTGGCGGCTTGTTTTCGGTCAAATTTCCAGACGTATCAAATGCCATCACCAAAACAAAAACCGATTTGGTCAACGATACCGGGGCCGATGTTTTGTTGGGCGCTGATTTGGGGTGCTTGGTGAACCAGTCTGGAAAGCTGAAAAAAAGCGGCTCAAAAGTGCGCGTCTTTCACATTGCCGAAGTCTTGGCCGGTATGGCCGATGGGCCGGGCATCGAAGGCATTGAGGAATGAAACATTTCACCCAGGACCACCCGCTTTGCCATGACTTTTTAAAGGGTGCAAAAAAGGCGCTGGACGATGATCGTTTGCAGGCACAATTGGCCCGGTCCTTAAAAGATGGCTTTCAAAAAAAACGTTTAAAAGGCATGTCCCGACTGCCGGAATACCAAGACCTGCGCGACCGGGCCAAGGCCATCAAAACCCATACACTGAAAAATCTCGATCAATACTTAGAACAATTTGAAGCCCAAGTGATTAAAGCTGGCGGTCAAGTACACTGGGCGCGGGACGATAAAGAAGCCGCAAAAATCATCGTTGATATTTGCAAGTCTGTGGACGCGAAAACCGTGACCAAAGGCAAGTCGATGATATCGGAAGAAATTGGCCTGAATGCTCAGTTGCGCAAAAATGGGATCGAACCCATTGAAACCGATCTGGGCGAATACATTATTCAACTGCGCGATGAACCGCCCAGCCACATCATCGCCCCGGCGTTTCACATTTCCAAAGAACAAGTCGCTGAAACTTTTCACGAACATCATAAAAATCAAAAACCCGGTCGGGACTTAAGCGAACCGACATCGTTGGTGCATGAGGCGCGCGAAGAATTGCGCCAGAAATTTTTAAATGCCGATGTGGGCATCACCGGGGCCAATGTTTTGATTGCGGAATCCGGAACGGCTTTGATTGTCACCAACGAAGGCAATGGCGACCTGACTCAATGTTTACCGCCTGTGCACATTGCGATAACGTCCATCGAAAAAGTGGTGCCAACGTTGGACGACGCCGACACCGTTTTGCGGTTACTGGCGCGCACCGCAACGGGTCAGGAAATGAGTGTCTATACGACCTTTTTTACAGGTGCCAAACGGACTGAAGATTTAGACGGGCCCGAGCAATTTCATATGGTGTTGCTGGACAATCGTCGTTCGGAACTTTTGGGCGGACCGCTTCACGATGTGCTCAGCTGTATTCGGTGCGGGGCCTGTATCAACCATTGCCCGATTTACGGCAAAGTCAGCGGACATGCTTATGGTTGGGTTTATCCCGGCCCCATCGGTTCGATCTTAACGCCGCATTTTGTGGGTGTGGACGAAGCCCATCTGCTGCCCAACGCGTGCACCATGTGCGGACGATGCGAAGAAGTTTGCCCGGTGCGTATTCCGTTGCCAACGTTGCTGAGAACATGGCGCAATCGGGCTTATGACGCGGGTCATCCGGGCGGCGTGCAGCGCCTGAGTTTAAATATTTGGGCGTGGTTTGCAAAACGCCCAAGTCTGTATCGGATGTTGATGCGCCCCGCGGTGTTGGCTTTGCGGTTGATGGGGAAACTACGTCCGTTTGATTTACCGGCTCCTCAAGGCTCGACGTTTATGGACCGTTATAAGGGGGGCGAAAGATGAGTTCCGCCCGCACAGAAATTTTGGCCCGTTTGAAAAAAGCCTCAACGCCAGAACCTCGCAATTTAGACCCGGTTTTGATTCCGGCGCGCGGTTTGGTCAAAGGCGCTGAGCGTCTGGAAAAGTTTATCATTGAGGCCGAATACGGTTTGGCCGAAGTGATCACCCTGAAAAGTATTTCAGATGTGGTTGGCGCGATGGCGAACATTCTTAAAGCCGCCAAAACCACAAAATTAAAAGCCGCCCCGCATTCCGTTTTGCAAGACCTTGATTGGGCGGATGTTGATATCGATTTTGGCGCGGGCCAAGACGATGATTTGGTGGCGGTATCGATGGCCTATGCGGGCGTGGCCGAAACCGGCACGGTTGTCATGCGATCTGGATCAGATGCGCCGACCACCTTAAATTTTCTCCCCGATGTACATGTGGTTGTTTTGTTCACCCAAGACATTGAAGGCAATTACGAAACGGTTTGGCAGCGTTTGTTGCAAGATGATGATCAATTGCCGCGCACGGTGAATTGGATCACCGGACCATCGCGCACGGCCGACATTGAACAAACCATGTTATTGGGCGCGCATGGGCCGCGAAAATTTGTTATTCTGTTGATCGATGATCAAAAAACGGACCCGTAAACAGAAAGTCGAAACCCCCGCCGAAGACGCGGCGTTGTGGACGGCTGTCAAAAAAACGGTTGATCCGTTGCCGGGTCGTGATGTTTTGCCCGGTGAAATGGATGTTCAACCGCTGCCGCCAAAACGGTCGTTGGTCCGACGCCGCGAAACTGTACCGATGATTCCCAAAATCCCCCTCCCTGAATTAAGTCATGGCGATCAACCGGGTCTGGACAAATCCACTGCCAAACGTTTGCGTCGCGGCAAGGTGAAAATTACCGCGCGCCTAGATCTGCATGGCATGACCCAAAACGAAGCCCGCCCAGCTTTGGCCGATTTTATTGATCGGGCATGGTACGCGGGCAAACGCGAAGTTTTGGTGATTACGGGCAAGGGCACGCGGGGCGATGGTTCGGTGGGTGTGTTGCGCCAAGCCGTGCCGCGTTGGTTAAATGATGGGGAAAATCGCCCGCGGATTACCGCCTTTACGCATGCCTCGGCTAAAGATGGCGGTGAAGGGGCTTTGTACATTCGCCTGAAAAAACGCCCGATCACCTAAAAGCGCAAAATCTTTACGTTTGGCTAAGTCAAAACATGGCAGAATCTGTGTNATGACGCCATTTGGACAAAAAATGCGAGAACTTCGCACCGTKAARGGGGYAACCCAAAAAGATATGGCCCAGRTSYTGGGCGTRTCTGCGGCYTATYTGTCRGCRYTGGAACACGGTMATCGCGGACGTCCSGGCCCCGGCTTGATCATGCAAATTTGTGAATATTTTGGTCTGATTTGGGATCAGGCCGATGATGTGAAACGCTTGGCGATGTTGTCGCACCCCCGCGTGACGGTGGATACATCGGGTTTAAGTCCCATGGCGACGGAATTGGCCAATGAATTGGCGGGGTCTATTTCTGAACTGGACGACCCAACTTTGGAATGGATTTTAGACGAAATTCGCGCGCAAAAAGAACACAAACAATCCGACATTGTACAAGGTCCAACACATTGAAATTGCATTTCAAGTTGAAGAGCCTAAACTTATGTTGGGCAATGTAGGGTGTTTTAAGCGATGGCACAAAGTTCCGAAGGTGGTCTCGCCACAAAAATTAGCGGCTTGTTTGGTGGTGGGAAAAAATCCGCACCAAAGCCCAAACCTAAACCCAAATTATCCACCGAAGAACTCGCCAAAGATTTGGTTGATCCCAACGCCGGAAAAATCTGGCCCGCAAAACGTTTGAACGTTGTTGAAAAATTGTGGGGCGAAGGTTTTACCACGCCGGGCGGTGCCGATCAGGTGATCAAGATGCTGCCGTTGTTGGAACTGGACAGTAAAAAAAGCGCCTTGGTTTTGGGCGCTGGCTTGGGCGGCATTAATGAAACGATCATTGATAAAACCGGAACSTGGATCACGTGTTTRGAACGCGAYCCSGAATTGGCMSAAATCGCCATGRMSACCATGMARCGSGCSGGYCTGAAAAAACAAGCCCCGGTGCATGTGTCGACCATGGAAGAAATGAAATTAAAACCCAAATCGTTTGACCGGGTTTTATCGTTCGAAGGCACGCTGACCGTAGCAGATAAAAAAGCGCTGTTTACGTCTGTATACGAAAGTCTGCGGATCAACGGTGAATTGATGTTCACCACTTTTGTATTGCCCGATACCAACCCGCCCAATGAACAGGTCCAAGCGTGGCTGGCCGCCGAGCCACCACAGGCCGTGCCGCAATTGTGGCCGTTGGAAGCTCAAGTGGGTTTATTGCGGTCGTTAAATATGGAAGTCCGCCCGGTCAGCGAGATGTCCTTTGAATACAAAAAATGGGTGATGAACGGTTTTATGCGGTTTATGTCGACCATCACCAAAGCTGAAATGAAAAGCATGGCGGGCGACCTTT
>NVTL01000024.1 GCA_002401565.1 Rhodospirillaceae bacterium | reverse complement strand
ACGGTGCCCCACGACCCCCCGCGTCCTTAGCTATAGGGGCGGCTCGGTAAACCCCAGCGRKMKCANMGKTCRWYTTCAAGCGCGAGGTAAAGGTCATAAAAGCCCGGTTTTCGGGCCATTTAGTCCATTCATTCATCATACTTATTGACTTGTGTGGGGCTGGTATATCTTTGAATTAAATAGGCTTTTCCCTGTGTCCTTTAAAGGCAGAAATCGCTGTACAATAGCGCTTTAAGTGAGGTACTAATTACAATGTCTCTAAACGTCTTGTTTTAATATTTGATCCCAAAAAAAGGCTTCCCCGTATGTCCGATCCCAATGAAATTGCGTCCATTCTTAATGCCATGATGAATGGTGATTTTTCACAGTTGCCCATTGATGATGATCCTTTGTCTCATGCCATCTGTGAGCTTGGTAAAATTTTATCCGATGATTCTAAATTAGCCTTGGACCGGACCGTCCGTTTTTCCATGAATGCCAGTGACGCCATGACGTCCGTTGCTCAAATGTCGAGCAACCTTATGGAAACCGAYAACCGCACCCAAACCATGGCGGCTGCCGTCGAAGAATTAACCGCGTCAATCGGCCAAATTACAGAGGCCAGCAACGCGGCCACCGAATTGGCAGCGTCTTCGAATGCTGCGGCGACGCAAGGTGTTGAAAGTGTTGATACCATCGTGCGTCACATGGACAGCATTACAGATGTTGTTGAAAACGTCAGCGAACGCACCCAAACCTTGACCGATGCCGCCAATCAAATCGCCGGTATTTTGGAAACCATTGACGCGATTGCCAAACAAACCAACCTGTTGGCCCTGAACGCCACCATCGAAGCCGCACGTGCGGGCGAACACGGCAAAGGCTTTGCCGTGGTTGCTGGTGAAGTCAAAGCTTTGGCCAATCAGACGTCTGGGGCGACCGAAGACATCCGGGCTCGTATTGGTGTTTTGACCCGCGAAATCGAAACCTTCTTGAAATCTGTTTCTACGGCTTTGAAAGAAGTCGATAACGGCAAAAAGGCCGTTGTGATCACCCGCGAAGGCATCCACGGCATCAATGATGATGTGTCGGTCGTATCGGCTCGTATGGGCGAGATTTCTTCCATGCTTTCCGAACAAACCAAGGCCGTTGCCGAAATTGGTTCTGGCATTTCAAATGTCGCCGATCTTTCCAGCCGCAACCGCAACCGTGCTGATCAAGCCATCACCGCCGTTGGCGCGACAGAAAGCCTGATTGAAGAGCAATTTGCAAAATTGGAAGAAATTGAAATTCCAAACTATGTTTTGCACCGGGCGAAATCAGATCACTTCATCTGGAAAAAGAAATTGGCGGAAATGTTTGTTGGCTTGAACAACCTGCAAGCCAGCGAATTGGCCGATCACCATCAGTGCCGTTTGGGTAAATGGTACGACCAAATCACCGACCCTGCTTACGTCAACGATCCAGACTTCAAGTCTTTGGTCGAACCCCATGCTCGCGTTCACCAGTTTGGTAAAGAAGCGGCACAAGCCTACAGCAGTGGCAACCCAGAAGAAGCAGATCGTCTGTTTGCTGAGCTTGAAAAAGCGTCCGTTGAAGTTGTCGCGGGCTTGGATAAGTTGATCGCTAAAAACAGCTAAGAACCGCTTTTCTTGCGGGCTAAAGCGATANGCCTTTTCAAATCACTTGGATTTGGCGCGCCGGGGACCAAARTGTCTCCGGCGATGAAGGCTGGGGTGCCTTTGATTTTTAAGGCCTTTGCCAACGCAAAAGTTATATCCAACGTCTGATTAATCTCATCTTTAAACGTCGCCATGTCGGCGCGCAGGCGTTCGGCATCTAAACCAGCCTGTGCCGCAAGGATAAAAACAGTCTCTTTGTTGAGGGACTTTGCCGACATCAAAGCATCGCTGAACACGGCGTACTTGCCTTGYTTCTGCGCCGCCAAGGCCGCTTGGGCCGCAAAGGTGGATACGGGGCCAAGAATCGGAAATTCCTTTGCCACATAACGCAGATTAGGGTCTTCGTTCAACAAATCCAAAACCGCCGGATGGATGATTTTGCAATAGCTGCATTTGTAATCAAAAAATTCGACCAGCGTCACATCGCCATTTGGGTTGCCCAAAACAGGGTCGCCCGCATGGTGAAACAGGTCGTTTTGGTTTTTTGCGATGATTCCCGTGACTTGTTGACGCGAAAGCTTTTCAACCCCGTCCCCGAACTTCTGGTCATAAAACATCACCGCCGCCCCGCCAAATACGGCAAAAGCCACAAGCGAGACAAACAGCGCGATGTGTTCGAGTTTGATCTTCATAAAAGCTGGAGCTTATTCGGCTGAGCTGGGCTCGGCCGGGTTCATCATCAGTTTGACAATCAAGGCCAAGGTCACAACCACATCAATGTAATCCCAAAGCGGCGTGGCATTGGGCACAAGCGTATCAAAGCCGGGCATGATGGCGATGGCGAGGGAATAAAAGAATGCTCCGGTCAAACCAAGGCCAAACAGAGCTTCTAGGCTCATATCCATGCGTTTCATGCTCAACAACATATGTGATCCGGCCCACAAAAATACAGGTACGGAAATCAACGCCATAATCGACCAAGCAAGACCTTCACCATAGGTTCCTGCGGGAAAACGGTCCGACAGGCTGGGAATCAATGTTGGGTTCATAACGATGATGTTCGGCACAGAAATCGCCGCGGCAATAATCAATTTGCTCTTTAAAATATCGCGTTCTTCTGCGGTGATTGATGGGGCGGATGCTTCATTTGTTTGTGTTGTCATTATTACCTCAGGACCAAAATCAAATTGTTAGGTATACTATGCAGGCATTGTGTTCAAGGTATGTCGGATATTTTTTTGTGTGTAAGGCTCCAAAAACATGGAAATAACGAACAATTTGGCCCCTGAATTTAACATCAAAGGCCTGTTTAAGGCGTTTGGGTCCAATCGGGTTTTACAAGGCGTCAGTCTGGATATTGCACAAGGCGAACTGGTGGCGATTGTCGGCGGTTCCGGCTGTGGTAAAACCGTTCTGTTGAACCACATTTTGGGCCAGGTTGAGGCCGACCAAGGTGATGTTCTGGTCGCTGATCACGGCCGTGATTTGGCGCCTATGGTGGATTTAAGCCAGCTTGGCACCGCCGAAATGGATCAACTGCACACCCATTGGGGCGTCGTGTTTCAGGCCAACGCATTGTTTTCAGGATCGGTTTTAGACAATATTCATTTGTGGTTGGATGAAATCAAACATCTTGATGACGCCCAGATCTTAGACATCGCCAAACGGTCCCTGACATCGGTGGTCTTGCCGACCAACGATGAGTTCTTAGGCACAGATGTGAACGATTTATCTGGGGGCATGGCGAAACGCTTGGCGGTGGCAAGGGCTTTGTCCATGTCGCCCAATGTGATTTTTTATGATGAACCCACCACGGGATTGGACCCCACCAGTGCCGGACAAATCCAAGATTTAATCCTCACAACCCATGAACAAGGTAATAGAGGCGGGCAATCGCTGACCACGTTGATCATCACCCACGACAAAGATTTACTGATCCGCTTAAAACCCCGCACCATCATGCTTCACGACGGCCAAATTTTCTTTGATGGGCCGTTTAAAGACTTCGCAAAATCCATATCGCCAATCATCCGCCCATACTTTGACCGCATGCCGGTGTTGCATACGGGGTCATAAACGCCGAGGTTTAAAGACTTTTGGCGGGCGTGCATTTTTTTCGATGTATTCGATAATCAGCGCAGCAATGTCTTTGCCTGTGACATCTTCGATGCCTTCCAGTCCCGGTGAAGAATTAACCTCTAACACCTTTGGGCCATCGTTGGATCGCAACAAATCCACTCCCGCCATGGCCAAGCCCATAACCCGTGCGGCTTTAACAGCGGTGGCGCGTTCTTCTTTGGTTAAACGGATTTTAAAAGCTTTGCCGCCCCGGTGCAGGTTTGATCGAAAATCGCCTTCTTCGGCTTGGCGTTTCATGGATGCGATGACTTTGTTGCCGACCACAAAACAACGGATGTCGGTGCCGGAGGCTTCTTTGATAAATTCTTGGACCAATATGTTGGCTTTTAAGCCTTGGAACGCACCGATCACCGATTCAGCGGCTTTTTTGGTTTCGGCCAAGACCACGCCACGGCCTTGGGTGCCTTCTAACAATTTAATGACCAAGGGGGCTCCGCCGACAAATTTAATCAGTTCATTGGTGGCTTTGGGGGACCGGGCAAAGCCTGTGTCGGGCATGCCGATGCCGGACCGCGCCAGCAACTGGTGAGCATATAATTTGTCGCGCGCGGCGCCGATGGCGGCGGCGGAATTTAAACTGTACACGCCCATGGCTTCAAATTGACGCACCACGGCCATGCCATAAAACGTCACCGACGCGCCGATGCGGGGGATAATCACGTCAAAGCCTTCTAATGATTTTCCCCCTAAGTGCACTTCGGGGCGGTGCGATGTGATGTTCATATAACATTGCGTGGTGTTGATGATTTTCGCCATGTGGCCTTTGGCTTCGGCGGCTTCGGCCAAACGTTGGGTCGAATAATTATTGGGTTCGCGCGATAAAATGCCGATTTTCAGGCTGGTGCGACGGCGTTTTGTTTTGGGCAGTTCGTCATACAGGTCCAACGACAATTTACCCTGAGCACACGACAGGTTTGGATCAACAATAATGGTATCATGCAGCGCCGTGCGGCCGATTAACATGCGGTATTGCATGGATTCCCGGTTGGTCAGCGATATTTCAATGGGCCATTCCTGACCACCAATGCGCAGGGGCGTGCGAATGATATAGCGCAGTTCGGTTTCGCCGTTGGAACTGGTGATTTCGCGCTGATCGACCAATTCGGCGGTGCAAAAGACTACGACGTCCGGGCGTTCGGGCACCGGATGCACACCAAAACGCACGCGTTTTTTGTCGCCGCGCCCATAGGGTTCAATCATAAATGCGTGAATGGATGATGATCGGGCTCCGGTATCAACCTTGGCACGGACAGCCGGAAGCCCAAGCCCCGGCAACTCAACCCATTCTTCCCAACCAAAAATCAGCTCCTTATCAGAAACCGCCTCTTCCATCATTTCGCTTTGTGTGGGGGGCGTTTTGTCATCAGTCATTGGTATTTCCCAGCTGTTGTCATTCTGTGAAAACTAGAATGCCACATCACCCGTTAAATTACCGAGGAAAAAAGAGGAAAATTTTGAAACTGAAGGGGCGTTTTTAATCGCCCGGTTTGCTATCGCTGATGATTTGAGGCTTGGCGGCGGCTTCGTCGTTCAATTCATGGCGGATTGGATCTTCGGGCAACAGGACTTCTTCTAACGGGGACTTTGTAAACGAACGGCGTCCGGCTTGGGCATTTAACAATTTGGTGATTTCGGCTGGTTTTTCAACCAATTGCAGTTCGTGTTCGGTGCCACGTGCGTCCGTGACGACGACTTCTCCATAATTGAACAATTTACCCATGATGGATTGGCTGTAGACCGATTTTTGAATGCGTTCAATCGTATTGTCCCAAAATTCGGTTCTGATAATACCCGTTTTTTGGATCAGCCGCATATTGGTCAGCGCACGTTCATTGCCGTAAAGTTTGGTGATGATAAAAGCCGGAACCACAACGATGGCGAACAAAGAGGTGAACAGCAGTTCAAAAATCGGTTTTCCAGTCACCAACTTAACAAACAAGGCAAACAAAAGCCCCGTAACGATGGCGGCCTGTTGTTTGGTGATGTCGACTTTTCCATCGGAATAATCCAACAGAAACTGCTGAACATAGTCCGCCCCAAGCAGGCCCGTTTCGATCACATACAGAACAGAAACCAAAACCAAAAAAGGCAAAAACATCAAGCCAGCCTCAATAAAAACGGCACGTTTGCTGATGGGAATAATTCGGACGATGTGTTCGCCATTTAAAAGTTGAGAATCAATATATTTCACAGGGGGCCTCCACGTTGAAAGCGGAGGATATCAAATTGGCGCGGGCAGGGCAATTGAGGACATGGGGGAAAGAAAATTCATTACGGTCAAGTAAAGAACAAATAGAGAACACTTAACGCCTGTTCGAGTGATTAATGTAACTCCATGTTCTAAGTGCATAAAATATAAAGGGTTATTGACCTAGAGTGTTGCAGGGTGCTGGATTTCTATTGTTTTCGACAGGTCTAAGTCCCAAGTAAAACCCACTAAAAACCAGCCATTCCCATTGACACCCATCTGTTCCCATAGTATCCCATATAGACCCAGTATTGGATGTAATTGCTTAAGTTTGCTTTGCATCCGCAGTTTGGGTTCGCTGTTTGGCTTTAAGTTTCTGAATTCGAATAGGAAATTTTGGCCTGCGAATACAAACGATGGGCGGGGCGGTTGCCTCAATTTTGATGCATCATTTTCGGGGGAAGTCATGGCTTTAGTTGGCCGTCACCTCAATAAGATTGATAAGAAAGGGCGGGTTTCAATCCCCAAACCCTTTCGCACGGCCATGATTGCCGAAGGCTACTCTGGCGTTTATATCTTTCCCTCCTTTAAAGCCCAAGCGTTAGAAGGTTCCGGCGAAGTCTTTATTCAACGCCTGACCGACAGCCTTGAAGACAACTTTGATCTGTTTTCCGACGATCAAGAAGACTTAGCGTCCATCACTTTGGAAAGAACCCACCAATTGCCGTTTGATCCCGAAGGCCGGGTCAGCTTGCCGTTAGAGCTGCGCCAACATACAGGCCTTGTGAACGAAGCTTTGTTCGTCGGACGCGGATCGCGTTTTCGCATTTGGGTGCCTGAAGTTTACGAACTGTACGCGGCCAGCCAATTGGATCGCGCCAAAGCACGCGGCGCAACGTTGCCGCTTTCACCCTCTAAACCCGACCGGGGAGCTTAAATACATGTCCAGACCTCATATCCCCGTCATGTTGAAAGAGGTGTTGGATGTTTTGCAACCCCGTGATGGTGGCATTTATGTGGATGGCACGTTCGGCAACGGTGGATATTCCCGTGGAATTTTAGAAGCTGCCAATTGCCAAGTTTGGGGCATTGATCGTGACCCAAACGTCATCGCCAAAGCCAAAGATATGGAAGCTGAATTCGGTGGGCGTCTTCGTGTGATCGAAGGCCGCTTTGGCGACATGGCTGAATTACTGGCGGCCCAAGGCGTTGGCAAAGTCGACGGTGTAGCCTTGGATTTGGGCGTTTCGTCCATGCAATTGGATCAGGCCGAACGCGGATTTTCATTTCAAAATGACGGACCGTTGGACATGCGTATGGAACAAGACGGGCAAACCGCAGCCGACGTCGTGAACAATTTTGACGAAGAAGACATCGCCAACATCATTTATGAATTTGGCGAAGAACGCCGTTCGCGTCACGTCGCCCACRCCATTGTCGAAGCCCGCAAAGAACGCCCATTTACACGCACCCGCGAACTGGCCGAACTGGTGCGCCGGGTGGTGCGAAAATCCAAAGACGGTATTGATGCCGCAACCCGAACTTTTCAAGGTCTGCGCATTTATGTAAACGATGAACTGGGCGAAGTCGACCGGGGCTTGTCTGGGGCCGAACAAGTGTTGGCCCCAAATGGACGATTGGCGGTGGTATCGTTTCAYTCGTTGGAAGACAAACGGGTGAAAGCTTTTTTGAACGAGCACGGGGGCAATCTTCCCAATCCATCCAGACATGTTCCCAGTACGGGCAAGGCCGGGCCCAGTCCCACATTTAAATTGTTAAAACGCGGTGTTGTTAAACCCACCAAAGACGAATGTAAAATCAATCCACGGTCCAGATCCGCCCGCATGAGATTGGCGGAACGCACGGAAATAAAAGAATGGGGAACAAGCCCCAGAGGGTCGTCATGAACACGCACATCGACGTAAACTTGGCGCCAGTAAAATCGGTTTCAAAAACCGCTCCAAAACGTTCTTCCTTCCTGCGCCATACCACGGCGCTGTTTCTGGTTTTGGCGGGTGGTTTATCGATGGTGTTGTTTTCCGTTAAATATCAAGTGCATGACTTAGAAGCCGAACATCAGCGTCTGGTTTTAGAATTGGATGACGAACGCCGGGCCTTGCATGTGTTGCGCGCGGAATGGGCAAATTTAAATGACCCTAAGCGCATTAAAAAACTCGCCGAACAATTTTTGGGTATGCAGGCCATGCGACCGAACCAGGTGATGAACATCGATGATCTTCAAACTCTGCCGTTAAGAGAAGTGATCTCAGCAACGACTGAGGAGGCCATTGATGAAACGCAATAACATGTCCCAAAACGAAATCGATTTCGAAGCCCTAGACCCGCAGCGCATCCGTTTAGATGGTGTACGCAAACAGGCTTTGGAACAGGGCCAAACACGTTTGTTGGTGATTGGCGTGATGTGTTGTTTGGCATTTGTTGTGTTGGGCGTGCGTTTGGTGAACCTGACCCATTACGGCAAAGGTGCCTCTCCGAAATGGCAGGCATGGGAAGCGTCTAAAAGCAAAACCAATGTTGTGGCACGCGGCGAAGTCCATGACCGGGCCGGAAATATCTTGGCCATCACCTTGCCCACAAAATCGTTATTTCTCGATCCCAAAGAAGTCCGCCAAGCGATGACCGGGGCCGAAGCCGCGGATCGTTTGTTGACGGTATTACCGAATTTAAAACGCAAAACCATCATTAAAAAAGTCAAAGGATCTGGGCGTTTTTCTTGGGTGTCACGCAACCTAACACCGGATCAAGTGTGGGAGGTCAATCGTTTAGGTCTGCCCGGATTTAAATTTCGCAACGAAGAACGCCGGGTTTACCCGTATGGGTCTACGTTTTCCCACGTGGTCGGCACCACCGAAATCAATGGTCGCGGCATTTCGGGGGCCGAGCGTGAATTTGAAAACATCTTGGGCGACGAAGGCAACGACATCGACCTGTCTATCGATTTGCGGGTGCAGGCAATTTTGTACGAAGAACTGGGCAAGGCTCAGTACACCTTTCAAGCCAAAGGATCATCGGGTGTTGTGTTGGATGTGAACACCGGCGAAATTTTGGCGATGGCGTCGTTGCCCGATTACGATCCCAATCAACCGCAGCAATCTCAAGGCATGCCCGGATTTAATCGGGCGACTTTGGGCGTGTACGAAATGGGCTCAACCTTTAAGTTGTTCACCACCGCCATGGCCTTGGATTCCGGCACAGTCAACATCACCGATGGCTATGATGCCACGGACCCGATTAAGGTTGCTCGCTTTACCATTTCTGATTTTCACGGCAAAGAACGTTGGTTGAGTGTGCCGGAAATCCTCACCTATTCCAGCAACATCGGCACCGCCAAAATGGCCTTGGATTTGGGCGCCAAGCAACAAAAAGAATATTTGGATCGCTTTGGTCTTTTGAAAGCTTCCGAAGTTGAATTGCCCGAAGTCGGCAAACCGCTTTTCCCCAAACGGTGGAGCGAAATTTCCACCATGACCATCGCGTATGGACACGGCATTGCGGTCAGTCCTTTGCAAGTGGCGGCGGGCGTGGCGTCGTTGATCAATGGTGGCATCATGCACCAGCCAACCATTATGAAAGTTACAGAACAAAGCATTCCCAGAGGACGCCGGGTTTTAAAAGAAGAAACCTCAACCGCCATGCGCGCGTTGATGCGTAAAGTTGTGCGCGACGGAACCGGGGCTAGTGCTGACATCAAAGGCTATTTGGTGGGGGGGAAAACCGGCACGGCGGAAAAACAATCCGGGGGCGGTTATGATAAAAAATCTCTGATTTCGAGCTTTGTCGGTGTGTTCCCCATGACCAATCCTCGCTTTGTGGTGTTGGTGGTTTTGGATGAACCCAAAGGCACAAAAGAAACATACGGATACGCCACGGGTGGCTGGGTGGCTTCGCCTGCGGTGGGCCGTGTGATTAAACGCTTAGGTCCCTTGTTCGGCATTGCCGTCGATCCTTCAACGGTCGAAGACGAAAATAAGCCCGATCATCCCATGTATTTACCCAAAGGTAAAAAACCGGGACGGACGGCGACCTTAAAACGCGGCCTGAATAATGGCGTGACCAATGCAGCTTATTGACCTTTTGAAAGGGGATCAAAATTTGATCCAAGCCTTAGGCGAAAATGCAAATCTAGAAATCTCAGGGTTAACCTGTGATAGCCGGGCCGTGCGTCCGGGTTTTGTGTTTGCGGCCTTGCCGGGCGTTCGGGTTGATGGCCGCGATTACATTACTGCGGCCCTTGAAAAAGGCGCTGTTTGTATTCTTGCCCCGCTCGACACGAAAACGAAGGCTCCGCTGATCCTAGATCAAAATCCCCGTTTGCGTTTTGCTAAAATGGCCGCAAACTTTTATGGCTCGCAACCTGAAAACATTGCTGCCGTAACCGGAACAAATGGCAAAACTTCGGTGGCGACATTTTTGCGCCAAATCTGGGAACGGTTAGAGATCAAAGCCGTAAACATCGGCACCATTGGTTTGTTTGGGGCGGGATTTTCAGAACCCGGAACACTGACCACGCCCGATCCGGTCAAGCTTCACGAAACCGTAAAAAGAGTCGCGGACGCAGGTGTTGATCATTTTGCGATGGAAGCGTCCAGCCACGGCCTGGAACAATACCGCCTGGATGGACTGCACATCAAAGCCGCCGGGTTTACAAATATTTCCAGAGACCATCTGGATTATCACGGCACCATGGACGCTTACCTGTCCGCCAAATTACGACTGTTTTCTGAAGTTGTTGAAGACGGTGGAAGCGTTGTCGTAAATGCAGATTCTTCTGCGGCCCAAGACGTGATGAAAATCGCAGAGGCCCGTGGCTTGAAGCTCATCAGTTTTGGCAAAAACGGTAAAGATATCTGCTTGGTCAACCGAACAGTTGAGCCCACCGGACAACGTTTGTCGCTGAACATTAAGGGCAATACTTACGATGTGATGTTGCCTTTGGTCGGTTCTTTTCAGGTTGAAAACGCTTTGTGTGCGTTGGGCCTTGCCTTGGCTTTAGGGGCCGACGAAGGTGCATCCGTTGCCACCTTAAACACATTGGAAGGCGTCTCTGGTCGTCTGCAATATGTTGGAAGCATTAACGATGCTCACGTTTATATCGATTACGCCCATACGCCCGATGCCTTGGAAAATGTCTTAAAGGCGCTGCGTCCGCACACGCAAAACAAACTGCACGTGGTGTTTGGCTGTGGCGGAAATCGCGACGCGGGCAAGCGGCCTTTGATGGGCAGCGTCGCCGCTGAATTTTCGGACCGTGCTGTTGTGACCGATGACAATCCCAGAAACGAAAATGCCGCCGAAATTCGCAAGCAAGTTTTAGCCACGGCAAACGATGCCGTTGAAATTGGCGATCGTCATCAGGCTATTTTCGAAACCGTTCAAAACTTACACCCCGGTGATGTTTTGGTGATTGCGGGAAAAGGTCATGAAAAAGGCCAAATTATTGGCGATGATGTTCTGCCCTTTGACGATGTGCATGAGGCAAAAACAGCACTTAAGGAGGCGGTGAAGTGAATATGATGAAATCTCCGACATCCCTTTGGACATCTGGTGAGGCCGCAAAAGCGACCCGTGGGGATGTTACTCAGGATTTTGTGGCCACGGGTGTATCCATCAATACGCGCACTTTGAAACCCGGTGATTTATTTGTGGCTTTGGTCGGTCCAAAAATTGACGGTCATGATCATGTGGCAAAAGCTTTCGAAATGGGCGCGGTGGCCGCCGTGGTTTCGCATCGGCCTCCGGTTTTTGATCCCGACACGCCCTTGTTAATGGTCGAAGACACCATGCAGGCGCTGGAAGATTTAGGTGTATATRCACGTCATAACTTCTCAGGAAAGGTGATTGCGGTGACCGGGTCGGTGGGTAAAACCGGAACCAAAGAAGCCTTGAATATTGTCTTGAGCGATCAGGCCAAAACCACCGCCAGTATTGGCAGCCACAACAATCATTGGGGCTTGCCGCTAAGCTTGGCCCGCATGGACAAAGACGCCAAATTTGGTGTGATGGAATTGGGCATGAACCATCCGGGCGAATTGATTCCCTTGTCTAAAATGACCCAGCCGGACGTGTGCATGATTACGACCGTGCAAGCGGCTCATACGGAATTTTTTGAAAGCACAGCAGAAATCGCCAAGGCCAAGGCCGAAATTTTTCAAGGGGCCAAGCCCGGTTTTCAAGCCGTCATTAATGCCGATATTTCAGAAACCCAACAGTTGCAACAAGCCGCTCGCGATCAAAACGCGGCTGAAATAATCACCTTTGGCGAAAGCATTGAAGCTGATTTTCGGGTTGCTGTGTTTAAGATGGAAGAACAAGGTTCAACCATTACCGCCCTGACTCCCTTGGGCCCCATTCGTTACCGCATCGCATCCCCCGGCCGTCATTGGGTTTTGAATTCGTTGGGTGTTTTGGCTGCCGTTCATGCGTTGGGTGGGGACGTCCGCCAAGCAGCTGAAAGCCTATCAAAAGTGACGCCACCCAAAAGCCGGGGCGAACGTTTTGATGTTCAGTTGAAAGACGGCACATTCGCATTGATTGACGAAAGTTATAATGCTTCGCCCGCAGCGGTAGGCGCAGCTTTGGCGGTTTTGGGCGCTCAACCTGTACCAACCTCATCCAGCCGTATTGCCGTTTTGGGTGACATGTTGGAATTGGGTGACGACACGCCACAAATACATCGTGATCTTGGTGAAGTGTTAATTTCATCGGGTGTAGATACTGTTTACTTGGCTGGTGAAGCCATGCACCATTTATGGGACGCTTTGCCCAAACAAATGCAAGGCCATCATTGCCAATCCTCCAAAGAATTGGCCGACGTGGTGAAAGCCGCTGTCCGGCCCGGTGATGTTGTCATGATCAAAGGTTCGGCCGGGTCCAAAATGGACGTGGTCGTAAAAAAATTACGCGCGCTGGACAAGACCCGAACAAAGGGCGAGGGCTAAAAATGTTATATAATTTGTTGTTTCCATTTGCCGATCAATTCCCCGCGTTTAACGTTTTTCGGTATTTGACGTTTCGCACGGGCGGGGCGGTGATGACGGCTTTGGTGATTAGCTTTGTGATTGGCCCGTGGTTAATTCGGGTTTTGCACCTGCGCCAAAAAGGCGGACAACCCATTCGCCTAGACGGCCCAGAAAGCCATTTACTGACCAAACAAGGCACGCCAACCATGGGCGGCCTGATGATTTTAATCGCGCTGGTGGTGTCGACTGTTTTGTGGGCGGATATTTCCAACGGTTATGTCTGGGTGGCTTTGGGGGTCACGGTATCTTATGGCGTGATTGGGTTTTTGGATGATTATTTAAAAGTCTCTCGCCGCAGTCACAATGGTTTGTCGGGTAGAATAAAACTCGTTTTACAAACAGCCTTTGCCTTGGCTGGTGCTCTTTGGGTGATGCGCATGATGCCGGACGGTATGTCCAATGCTTTGGCGGTGCCATTTTTCAAAGACACTCTGTTGCAACTGGGCTGGTTCTTTCCCATTTTTGCCGTGCTGGTCATGGTGGGCTCGTCCAATGCGGTAAACTTGACCGATGGTTTGGATGGCTTGGCGATTGTCCCGGTGATGATTGCTGCCGCCGTATTTGCCTTGATCGCTTATTTGGTGGGCAACGCTGTATTTGCCGGGTATTTGCAACTGCATTACGTTCCGGGCACAGGCGAATTGGCAGTATTTTTAGGCGCATTGATGGGCGGTGGCCTTGGTTTTCTTTGGTTTAATGCTCCCCCCGCGCGGGTGTTTATGGGCGATACCGGGTCACTTGCTTTAGGCGGGGCTTTGGGCGCCGTTGCCGTGATTACAAAACACGAACTGGTGCTGGCTATTGTCGGCGGATTGTTTGTTTTGGAAACGGTGTCGGTGATTGTGCAAGTGGTGTCATTTAAACTGACCGGAAAACGCGTTTTTGCCATGGCACCGTTGCATCACCATTTCGAAAAAAAGGGCTGGGCCGAGTCCACCATTGTTATTCGCTTTTGGATCATTGCCGTGATTTTGGCGCTGGTTGGTCTTTCAACATTGAAACTTAGATAGTTAAGGGAAGCACATGATTTCGTGCGCAGGGTTTACAAATAAACGGGTCGCGGTTTTGGGTTTGGGGAAATCCGGATTGGCCGCCGCGCGCGCGCTGATGTTAAGCGGAGCTCGCGTCATTGCTTGGGATGATGGTGAAGCCTGTCGAGAAAAGGCCCAAAAAGAAGGCATCACCATTCGTGAATTCAGCCGTGTAAATTGGGGCCAAATGGATGCCTTGGTTATCAGCCCCGGCATCGCGCACACGTTTCCAAAATCTCATCCTGCGGCTCATGAAGCCAAACAGGCAGGCGTGCCGATTATTGGCGATGTGGAATTGTTGGCAACGTCGGGCGCACAAGCCCCGCAAATCGCCATCACCGGAACCAATGGCAAATCCACCACCACATCTTTGTTGGGTCACATCGTTGACCAATCGGGTCGTACCGTCGAAATTGGTGGCAACCTTGGCCCCAGCATTGGTAACATGTCGATGCTGGAACGCGATGGTTTGTATGTGTTGGAATTGTCTTCATATCAGCTGGAACTGTGCCCATCTGCACATTTTAAAATTGCGATTTTGATGAACATCAGCCCCGATCACCTTGCCCGTCACGGCGGCATGGCCGGATACGTGCAGGCCAAAACAAATATTTTTCATAACCAAGGTGTCGGGGACGTGGCGATTGTCGGTTTGGACGACGAACCATCGCGTAAAATCTTTAATGACCTTGATCGTTTGACGGGGCGCATTGTTATTCCTTTTGCAACAACGTGCAAAGCCCCCGGCGGTGTTTATGTCGAAGACGGCAATTTGATTGATGATTTAACGGGCGACGCTACGGTCATTATGAACTTAGACGGCTTGGCCAATCTTCCGGGCATTCACAACGCCCAAAACTGCGTGGCCGTATATGCCGCCGCACGTAAAATGCGAGTGGATGTTCAAGACATTATCGATGGCATCAAAAGCTTTCCCGGATTGGCGCACCGCCAAGAAATCATCGAATATTTTGAGGACATCACATTTGTAAATGACAGCAAGGCCACCAACGCCGAAGCCGCGCAAAAAGCCGTGGCGTGTTACGATAATGTATATCTGATTGTTGGTGGTCGGGCCAAAGAAACAGGGCTTCGCGGTGTGGGCGATTTGAATAAACACATCCGCAAAGCGTTTCTGATTGGCGAAAGCGCCGAAGATTTCGCGGTTGAACTTGAAGGCAAAGTTGAGTTTGAAATTTGTGGGGACTTAAATACAGCAACCCACGCGGCCAGAGACGCGGCCAAAAACGATGGCTTGGATAATCCAGTGGTGTTGTTATCACCCGCCTGTGCTTCGTTTGACCAGTTTAAAAATTTCGAAGATCGCGGCGATGCGTTTCGCGCGATTGTCGATGCCATGAGATTGGAAAGGGCCCGCGCATGAGCACCTTCACCCGCACCGATACGTCCGTTGTTAGTCAGTGGTGGTGGACCATTGACCGCTGGACGTTGCTGTCGATCTTTTTGATTGCGGCGCTGGGTGCGATTTTGGTGTTGGCGGCGTCCCCGGCGGTTGCCGAACGCATTGGCTTGGAAAGTTTTCATTTTGTAAACCGTCATTTTGTCTTTTTACCCATAGCAATGTTGCTGATGGTGGCGACGTCTTTGTTGACACCGCGCGGTGTCTTGCGTTTGGCGTTGTTGATGTTTGGTGGAGCGATGATCGGAATGGCTTTGGTGCTGTTTGTCGGCGCCGAAGTCAAAGGGGCAACCCGTTGGTTAAGCCTTGGCGGGATGTCTTTGCAGCCTTCTGAATTTATCAAACCCAGCTTTGCGGTGATTGCGGCGTGGATGTTTTCCGCCCAAAAACTGAACCAAAACGTGCCGGGCTATGCCATTTCCATCGGTCTTTATATCTTGGTGGTCGGCTTGTTGTTGTTGCAGCCCGACTTTGGCATGACGGTGGTTGTGTCGTGCGTTTGGGCGGTGCAATTTTTTATCGCGGGGCTGCCTTTGGTGTTGGTCGGCGCGGTGGCCTTGATCTTTATCATGGGCGGCTTTGCCGTGTATTTATCCTTTGACCACGTGCGCATTCGCATCGATCAGTTTTTAAGCCCCGTGGGCGGACAGGGCTATCAGGTTGATCGATCCTTAGATGCTTTTTCAAACGGCGGTTTATTTGGGCGCGGACCGGGCGAAGGCCGGGTTAAAGAAGTTCTGCCCGATGCTCACACCGATTTCATTTTGGCTGTGGCCGGGGAAGAATTTGGCTTGTTGATGTGCTTGCTGATCGTTGGCTTGTTTGCCTTTATCGTTGTGCGCGGATTTTCCCGCGTCTTTAAAGACACCGACTTTTTTGTCGTGGTCGCGACGGCGGGTTTGTTAACGCAGTTCGCGTTGCAAGCCGTGATCAACATTGCCTCAACCACCAACCTTATTCCGCCCAAGGGCATGACCTTGCCGTTCATCAGTTATGGCGGGTCGTCAACTTTGGCTTTGGCCTTGGGCATGGGCATGGTGTTGGCGTTGACACGTATTCGACCCGGTGAAAGTTCTAAATTTATCCGCTCGGTTCGGGGAGGATTAAGATGACCTCTCAACTTATTCTTTTGGCCGCTGGCGGCACCGGGGGGCATGTGTTCCCCGCCGAAGCCTTGGCCTCAGAACTTTTAGATCGTGGCTTTCGTTTAGGTCTGGTCACCGACAAACGTGGACAAGCCTATGGCGGAGCCTTGGGTGATTTGACCACCTACCATATTCAAGCCGGCGGCATCGCGGGCAAAAGCATCTTTGCCCGCATCAAAAGCGTTGTGGCTTTGGGCATTGGCACGTGGCAAGCGTGGCGGTTGTTGAAAGGCTTAAAGCCTGATGTGGTGGTTGGCTTTGGTGGATATGCCTCCGTGCCGACCATGATGGCGGCGACCTTTGCGTCCATTCCAACCATCATTCACGAACAAAATGCCTTGTTGGGCCGGGCCAATCGTTTGTTGGCCGGGCGGGTCAATGGCATTGCGACATCGTTTACCGATACCCAAGGTTTAGACGCAGCCAACAAAGACAAAGTTGAATTAACAGGCATGCCGGTACGGGCCCCCATCGCGGCAAAATCCACGGCCCCTTTTCCAAATGCAGAAGGCGACAGTGCTTTGGGTATTTTGGTGCTGGGCGGATCGCAAGGCGCCACGGTGTTAAGCGAAGTCATTCCCGCCGCACTGGATAAATTGCCAGATGTCCTCAAGGCTCGTCTGGACATTACCCAACAGTGCCGTGAAGAAGATCTGGCATCGGTTAAAGCGGCTTATCAAAAAAGCGGTATTCGGGCACATTTGGGCACTTTTATTGACGATGTGCCTGAACGCATGGCCAAGGCTCACCTGATGATTTCTCGCGCCGGAGCCTCATCTGTATCGGAAGCCTTAGCGGTTGGTAGGCCTTCAATTTTGGTGCCGTATCCCTTTGCAGCTGACGATCATCAAACCTATAATGCTCGGGCTGTGGATGCGGCGGGGGCAGGGTGGATCATGCCCCAAAATACTTTTAATGCCGATGCATTGGCAGCGCGGTTAGACTCGTTGTTGGGTTTGCCCGCCGTGTTGGAAAAAGCCGCGCGGTGTGCGTCCACTCTTGGGCGCGGCGATGCGGCAAAATGTTTGGCCGATATGGTCGTAAAATTATCAACTTCACAACGTGGAACAGAACAATGAGAGCCTTACCCTTATCCATCGGGACCATCCATTTTGTCGGCATTGGCGGCATCGGCATGAGCGGCATCGCCGAGGTTTTGCATAACCTTGGGTACAGCGTGCAAGGCTCAGATCAAGCCGAAGGCCCCAACGTGACGCGATTGCGGGATTTGGGTGTTAGAATCTTCATCGGCCACAGTGCAGATAACGTCGAAGACGCTGGCGTTGTGGTTATTTCCTCAGCCGTTAAAGCCGATAACGCAGAGGTCGTGGCGGCCCGTTCGCGTTTGTTGCCCGTGGTGCGCCGCGCCGAAATGTTGGGTGAATTAATGCGTTTAAAATGGTCCATTGCGGTGGGCGGCACCCATGGCAAAACCACAACCACATCGTTGATTGCCCAATTGTTGGACGCGGCGGGACAAGACCCCACGGTCATCAATGGCGGTATTATCAACGCATGGGGATCAAACGCACGTTTGGGCGGTGGCGAATGGATGGTGGCCGAAGCTGACGAATCAGACGGTACGTTTTTAAAACTGCCCGCAACCATTTGTGTGGTCACCAACATCGACCCGGAACATTTAGATCACTATGGTGATTTTGATACTCTGCGCCAAGCCTTTGTCCAGTTTGTCGAAAACATTCCGTTTTATGGATTTGCCGCATTGTGCATCGACCATGCAGAAGTGCAGGCGCTGATTCCGCGCGTATCAGATCGCCGGATCATTACCTATGGCTTTAACCCGCAAGCGATGGTGCGCGGCACCAATGTACGCCCCGGTCCCGGCGGCATGATTTTTGACATTACCTTTACCGATTTTGGCGAAGAAGAAACCGTGACCATTTCGGATGTGAAATTGCCCATGTATGGGTCTCATAACGTTCAAAATGCCTTGGCCGCCGTTGCGATTGCTCGGGAAATGGGCATCGATAACAAACAAATTGCCACGGGCTTTGATGGTTTCGAAGGTGTCAAACGGCGCTTTACCAAAACCGGGGAAGTCGCGGGCATTACCATCATTGACGATTACGCTCATCACCCTGTTGAAGTTGCAGCGGTCTTAAAAGCCGCACGCGGAGCCGTTGGTGACAATCAGGTGATTGCCGTTGTGCAGCCGCATCGGTATTCCCGCCTGCGTGATTTGTTCGAAGATTTCTGCACCTGTTTTAATGACGCCGATGTGGTGTTGGTCGCCGATGTATTCGAAGCCGGGGAAACCTTAATCGAAGGCTTTGACCGCGATCATTTGGTCGCGGGCTTGCGCGAACATGGGCACCGCACCGTAATGGCTTTGACCGACCCGGATCATCTGCCCGATGCGATTGCCAACGTTGCCAAATCCGGTGACATGGTGTTGTGCATGGGCGCCGGAAACATTACCCAATGGGCAAATGCCTTGCCGGATCGTTTGCAAAAAATAAAGGGATCAGATTGATGTCTTCGGCGGCCCCACAAACGCAAACCCTGCTGGATCGTCTGCCGCCCGTGCGCGGACGGCTAAGCGAAAATGCGCCTTTATCAAAGGTGACATGGTTTGGTGTGGGTGGCCCGGCAGAGGTCTTGTTTAAGCCTGCTGATGCAGATGACCTTGCCGCGTTTTTAAAAGCAAAACCCAAAGATATTCCCGTCACCATCATCGGGGTCGGATCAAACCTGTTGGTCCGTGACGGTGGTGTGGCGGGTGTGGTCATTCGTTTAGGCCGCGATTTTGCCAAAATTTCTGTGAACAACGCCGACATTATTTGTGGAGCCGGCGTGTTGGACGTGAACATTGCCCGCGCAGCCCAAGAAGGCAGCATCACCGGATTGGAATTTTTAAGCGGCGTGCCGGGCACCATCGGCGGAGCCCTGCGCATGAATGCCGGAGCTTACGGTGCCGAAATGCAAAACATCGTGCAAGGGGCGGTCGCCATAGATATGGATGGCAATCGTCATGCGTTAGCCGCCGACGATTTGGGCTTTAGCTACCGCAAATGCAGCGTGCCAAACGATTGGATTTTTGTTGAGGCTCATTTGCGGGGCCATGCCGGAAACGCGGCGGACATCGATGCCCGCATGAACGATATTAAAAATGCCCGCGAAGGCACACAGCCTTTGCGCACCCGCACAGGTGGATCGACTTTTAAAAACCCCAAGGGGCAAAAGGCTTGGCAATTGATTGACGACGCCGGATGTCGGGGTTTGCAAATCGGTGGGGCGCAAGTATCCGAACTGCATTGTAATTTTTTAATCAATACCGGGTCGGCAACGGCGGCCGATATTGAAAACCTTGGCGACGAAGTGCGCCGCCGGGTGTTGGAAAAATCCAAAGTTGAACTGGTGTGGGAAATTCGCCGCATCGGCATGGCTGCTGAAGGAGACGGGGCATGAGTAAGCAAATCGTCGTTCTGATGGGCGGCTGGTCTTCGGAACGTAAAGTGTCATTGCTGTCGGGAGCCGCCTGTACAAACGCTTTGCAAAAAGCCGGATTTATTGTCACGCCTTTGGATGTAAAACGCGACATCGGGGCGATGTTGACGCACCTGTATCCACCCCCGTACGCGGTCTTTAATGCTTTGCACGGGCGTTGGGGTGAAGATGGATGTATTCAGGGTTTGTTGGATATCTTGAAAATTCCGTACACCCATTCGGGCCTTGTTGCGTCTGCTGCGGCCATGGATAAACCGCTTGCGAAATGTGTTTTTAAAAACGCCGGAATTCCCATCGCCAGACATGTTATCGCCACCCGCGAACAGGTTTTGGCCGGCGGTGTCATGGACGTTCCCTATGTGATCAAACCCTTGAACGAAGGGTCCAGCGTTGATGTGCATATCGTACACGACGAAAAAGATGGCTTGCCCTTCGAAGAAGACGAATGGCCGTATGGCGAAAAGGTCATGATCGAAAAGTTTATTGCCGGGCGTGAATTGACCGTTGCGGTGATGGGCGGCAAAGCCATGGCGGTCACCGAAATTGATACGGAACATGGGTTCTATGATTTTGATGCTAAATACGTGGTTGGTGAATCTGCGCACACTTTGCCCGCCGATTTACCCGAAAAGGTCTACAATGAAACCATGCGTTTGGCCGAACGGGCCCATACCGCACTGGGCTGTCGCGGCATCAGCCGTTCTGATTTTCGATACGATGGTGAAACCGTTTATATTTTGGAAACCAATACTCAACCGGGCATGACCAAGACTTCACTTGTGCCGGAACAAGCGGCCCATGTGGGCATTAATTTTGAAGCTTTGGTGAAATGGATGATCGACCATGCGGAGTGTGATGAATGAATACGATTTTATCCTCTGATGAATTGGGTACGCCAAAACGCAAACGCGTGGTGCCCTTGTGGCGTCGTCCGCAAGCGCTAGTTTTCGGGGCAGTCGTTCTTGTTGCCGTGATGTTGAGTGGCACAACGTGGGTGGTCAAAACGGGCTGGGGCAAAGACGTAATGGCGTCCGTTAAATGGTCTGCCATTAAAGTCTCAACGGACATGGGGCTGACCCTTCAAGAAGTCTTGGTAACGGGGCGAAATAAAACCACACGCAAAGATTTGTTAGAAGCCTTGGGCGTGGTGCGCGGTGCGCCCATGTTGACCTATGATTTCGAAAAAGCCAAGCGCCGCATCGAAGCTCTGCCATGGGTTCAATACGTGCGCATCGAACGCCAATTTCCCGATACTCTTGCCGTTCATTTGGCCGAACGCCAACCGATCGCGCTTTGGCAAAACAAAGGCGATTTCGAACTGATCGACGAAGAAGGCGAAGTCATTTCGAACGCCCAGCTGGAAAAATATGAAAGCCTGATCCACGTGGTGGGCGAAGATGCTCCTGATTATGTCAGTGGATTGCTTGAATTGTTGGAAACTCAACCCAATTTGAAAACAAAGGTCATCGCGGCCGTGCGGATTGGTGGCCGGCGTTGGGATTTGTTGATGGACGGCGGTATTAATGTGCGTCTGCCCGAAAACGGCGCCCCGGCGGCCTTATCCCGCTTGGTCGATTTGGAAACACAAAGTCAAATATTTGGACGAGATGTTAAGGTTTTAGATTTACGCTTACCCGATCGGGTGATTGTGCGCCGGGCTCCGACAGCTTTGCGAAAACCCGAGCCGACCCCAAAAGGTCAAGAAACTTAAACCATAAAGTACGACGATAATGATGCATCGACACACTCAACATACCAAACCCAAAAACGGTTTGGTCGCCACATTGGACATTGGGACCACCAAGGTCACGTGCCTGATTGCGCGCCAAGAAGGCACAAACCCCGCGCGCATCATTGGCGTGGGACATCATGTGTCGGGTGGCGTGCAAAACGGCGCAATTGTTGATATGGACAAGGCCGAAGTCGCGGTCCGCGCGGCCGTTGGCGCCGCCGAAGAAATGGCGGGTGTAAATATCGATGGTGTAAGCATCGCTTTGTCGGGTCCTCATTTCAAATCGCGTTTGGTGGCCTTTGATATCGGCATTTCCGGCCATGAAATCGGCGACCAGGATCTGCGTAAGATTTTGGACGAAACCAGTCTGGCCAAAGAAGTCCCCGACGATCAAGAAATTGTCCACGTCATTCCCGTTGGTTATTCCATCGATGGCAACCGCGGTGTGCGTGATCCGCGCGGTATGTTTGGCGACCGTTTGGGCGTGAACTTGCATGTGGTGACGGCTGGCGTAAATGCCATTCGCAACGTTGATACGTGTGTTAATCGGTGCCATTTAAATGTCGAAGGCCGGGTGGTGACGCCTTATGCTTCGGCTTTGGCGGCGTTGGTCGAAGACGAAATGAAACTGGGCGTGACGTTGATCGATATGGGCGGCGGSASCACMAATATMKCGGTSTTTTTYGAYGGSGAAYTGATGCACGCRGAATGTGTKCCKKTGGGCGGYGTGMAYRTCACCAAYGAYATTGCSCGSGGRYTKTCSACGCCCRTGCAWCAYGCCGAACGCATGAAAACCYTGTAYGGCAATTGCATKCCTTCGATTTCCGATGACCGCGAAGTCATTAAAGTGCCGTTGATCGGCGAAGAACAAAGCGGTGAAACCAATCAAGTGCCCCGGTCCATGTTGGTCGGCATTATCCGTCCACGGGTCGAAGAAACTTTTGAAATGGTCCGTGATCGCTTAAGTGCGGCGGGCTTTGATCGCTTGTCTGGTCCGCGCGTTGTTTTGACGGGCGGGGGCAGTCTCTTGCCCGGCGTGCGCGAGCTTGCGGGCGARSYWKYSRKCWWWGYWSWGRTGSKCRWGSCMMRRCMKSGTKMCKTSKWCGKTRTGSMSSWWRYCGCCGKMGKYSCGSRSTTTTCAACGTGTGCGGGCTTAATCAGCCATGCCTTTGAATCTCCCCAAGGATTCAAAGGTCGCACATACCGGCCAAAGGCCCAGCCCGAAACTCGATTGGGCAGAATTAGTCAATGGTTGCGGGAAAATATCTAGATTCAAGTATAGAGTCAGTAAACGCAACAGAAACGATCAAGGACTCAGAAAAACTTAATTTTAGCGACTCGGGAAAAGTTACCAAATATTAAGGGTTTGTGGCTGATAAGTATACAAACGGATGGAGTGAGGAATCCCATTATGAGTATCAATTTAAGCGTGCCCCAAAATGAAACTATTGAACTGAAACCACGGATCACCGTTGTGGGTGTTGGTGGGGCCGGTGGTAACGCGGTCAACAACATGATTGCCGCCAATCTTGAAGGCGTCGAATTTTTAGTTGCCAATACCGATGCTCAGGCTCTGACCTTCTCGCAAGCGGATCGGCGCATTCAATTGGGCTCTGGTTTGACCCAAGGTTTGGGTGCCGGATCAAAGCCCGAAATTGGCCGCGCCGCTGCCGAAGAATCCATCGAAGAAATTACCGAACAAATTAAAGGTTCGCACATGGTCTTTATCGCCGCCGGAATGGGTGGCGGAACGGGTTCTGGTGCGGCTCCGGTTATTGCCCGAACCGCCCGTGATTTGGGTGTGCTGACCGTGGGTGTTGTGACCAAGCCTTTTCAATTCGAAGGCCAACGTCGCCAAAGCATCGCCGACAAAGGCATCGAAGATTTAGAGCAATATGTTGATACATTGATTATCATACCGAATCAAAATCTGTTCCGTATTGCTAACGAAAAAACAACATTCGCAGATGCCTTTAAAATGGCCGACGATGTGTTGTATTCCGGCGTGCGCGGTATTACCGATTTGATGGTCATGCCGGGGCTGATCAATTTGGATTTTGCAGACGTTCGTTCCGTGATGAGCGAAATGGGCAAAGCCATGATGGGTACAGGCGAAGCCGACGGCGAACGTCGTGCTTTGGATGCTGCCGAAGCCGCAATCTCTAACCCGTTGCTGGATGATACATCCATGGCCGGTGCCAATGGCGTGTTGATCAACATCACGGGCGGCGCGGATATGACGTTGTATGAAGTTGACGAAGCCGCAAACCGCATTCGGTCCGAAGTCGACGACGATGCTTACATTATTTTTGGCTCAACCTTTGATGAAACCTTAGAAGGCTCCATACGGGTTTCTGTTGTGGCCACGGGCATTGATGTTGAAGCAGGCGTGCGCCCTGAACCCGCCGTTTTGGATGTGCATACCGAAGCCGTTTCAACGGCTCAGATTCCGGCTCCAGAAGCTTTGGATGTTCTGGAAATTCCAGAAGAACGCGAACCTTCCGTGGCTCAGGTGCTCAGCGAAACAACGCCGGACCCAATCGAAGAAATTCACCTGGAAGAACCTGTTGAATCAAATGCTGACATTGCTGAAAATATCGTCAATGAAGCTTTGTCCCTTGATTTAGAGCCAACCGAAAGTATTTTGGTCGAACAAGTTGAAAACTCCGTTATGGCAGAACAGCCTGTGGTTGAACAATTTTCGGCTCCGGCGGCTATGCCCAGCGCCCTGAACGAAGATCCTTTTATTCCTTCAGAACCAGCGGTGGCCCCAAATACGCCAAAGCCAACACCTGATCCCATGGCCGAAGCGGCTATTTTGAACGGTGCATCTGCCGAAGTTCGTGAACAACCAAAACCTTCTGAAGCCACGCCAAGCCTGTTTGCTCGCGTGACCGGTGGGGCGATGAACAAAGTTTCCGCGTTTGGTCATAAATCGACACCGACGCCGACGCCGCCCGCTGAAGACGACTTTACGGATATGTATGCGGCACCCGCTCAACCGACCAGCGCACCCGCAACAACGCCTGTAATGCGCAGCCAAAGTTCTGTTGATTTAGAGCCTACTTTGGGCGGCTTAGACCCCCAGGAACAACTGCAACAATCCCAGGCYGAGCCTAATCTTTTGGACATTCCGGCCTTTTTGCGGCGGCAAGCCAATTAAGGCCCTTTGAAGTCCAATAGACTGTAACAAAAGGTAACACTGTTTGATTTGAGCGCTTCAGGTGAGGGTGGTATACCCATAACTGAAGCGCTCTTTTCTTTTGGGGTGGCGAACCAAAAATATAAATAAGCAGTCAAAATTAGCAGTCAAGAAAGTGAGACTTCCGTGGGTAAGAAATTGGATAAACCAGTCATGACCATCAAGCAAAAAACCTTGAAAAGTGCCATCAGTTGCACGGGCATCGGCTTGCATTCCGGTGAAAAAGTTACCATGACCTTGTTGCCGGCTGACATTGATGCGGGCATCACGTTTCGCCGCACGGACGTTGCGGGCGAAGGCGCCGAAATCAAGGCTGCTTATGATAACGTTTGCGATACCCGTCTGTGCACCACGATTGGTTCTGAAACTGGAAAAACAATTGGCACTGTTGAACACCTGATGGCGGCTTTGTCCGGTGCAGGCATCGATAACGTCACCGTCGAAGTGGGCGGTGCCGAAGTGCCCATCATGGATGGCAGTGCGGCTCCTTTTCTTTTCTTGATTGATTGTGCGGGTGTTGTTGAACAAGACGCCCCGCGTAAAGTCATTCGTATTTTGAAAACCGTCTCCATCACCCAAGACGATAAAACAGCCACGCTGACCGCCGCCGATGGCTTCGCGTTGGATTTCGCCATTGATTTCGCCAGCCCGGTTATCGCCAGCCAAGATTTCTCGGTCGGTCTAAACGATGGCGTCTTTAAAGATGAAATCGCCCGCGCTCGTACATTTGGTTTCATGCACGAAGTCGAAGCTTTGTGGGCTGCTGGTCTTGCCAAGGGCGGATCACTTGATAATGCCGTTGTCATCAGTGGTGATAAAATCATGAACGAAGAAGGCCTGCGCTTTGATGATGAATTTGTTCGTCACAAAATTTTGGATGCAGTTGGCGATCTTTATTTGGCGGGCAATCCTATCCAAGGTCACTATTCGGGTGTTCGTTCGGGCCATGCCTTGAACAATCAATTGCTGAACGTTTTGTTCTCTGATTCTTCAAATTATGAAATTGTCCATATGATTGACGACAGCAGCCGTATGGCTTCGCAAAATACAGGTGCCGGCGCATTGAACAAAGCCACCGTGGCCGCCAGCCCAGCAACCGCTTAATATCCGACTAAACAGACTAGTTAAAACTAACTAATGGTATGATTTTATTGAATTAATCATACATAGATAACTTTCACGTTGCCCTTCAGTATTTGTTTTACAACAGAAAAATCCTGATGTATGTGTTGCCGAAATTCGGTCAATTCATCAGGAGAATGGTTATGTTTTCATCCGTCAAAATTAGTTTAAGACTGGGCGCCGCGCTGTTATTTGTTGCCGTGTCTACGGCTCTTATTGTGGTCGGCGTCAATTATAAGATTGAAGGTGAAATCGTTGCCGGAGCAGAGCAACGTGAACTTCGCGCCTATGTCCAAGAATTTAAGGGCTCTCTACATGCCGAGGCTGGACGAGCTTTGACCATGGCGGACATGGTTGCCAATATTCCCCTAGCCCAAAAGGCTTTTGCAGCCCGTGATCGTGATCAGTTGACGGCGCTCTTTGCCGAAGGTTTTCCGGGATTGAAAAAAGAACATGGCGTGCGACAGTTCCAATTTCATACGGCACCGGCGACTTCTTTTTTACGTATTCATAAACTCAAGAAATTTGGCGATGATTTGTCGGGCTTTCGCAAAACCGTTGTCCAAACAAACCGTACAAAACAGAAGATCAGTGGATTAGAAGTTGGTGTCGCAGGTTTGGGCATGCGCGGTGTTACGCCGATGTTTAACGATGGCAAACATACGGGGTCGGTTGAATTTGGCCTGTCTTTTGGTCAACCGTTCTTTGATGAATTTAAGAAAAACACCAATGCAGAAGCCACGTTGCTGGTGCTGCGGGACGGAAAATTCAGTACCTTTGCTACAACATACCCCAAAGACTTCTTTAAATTGGATAGTCCATGGTTAAAAGACGCCACCAAGGGTGAAGTTGAATTGCCCCACGCCGACATCAACGGCGTGGCTCATGCGTTGATGGCGACACCGATCATGGATTACAGTGGCAAGCCTTTGGGTGTTGTTGTGATTGCGGTTGATCGCACCTTCTTTGAAGCCGAGCTTGATTTGGCAACCAAAGGCTCTTTGATTGCCGTGCTCATTGCGTTGTTGTCATCCATGGTGATCGCGTTCTTTATGAATAAATCTATTTCAAAACCAATTGTCGTAATGACGGCAGCGATGAATAAAATTGCTAAAAATGACTTAGAAACCCATGTTCCCGCGCAAAAACGCAATGACGAAATTGGCGAAATGGCCCATGCGGTGCAGGTCTTTAAAGAAAACGCCATTCGCGTGAAAAAATTAGAAGAAGAACATTTGCAAGCTGAGCACCGCGCAAACGAAGAAAAACGTCAAATGATGTTGGATATGGCCAGCGACTTTGAAACTAATGTTGGGGGCATTGTGAGCTCTGTATCTGCGGCTTCGACACAATTGCAATCATCATCGGATTCCATGGCGTCTATGGCACAACAAACCAGCTCTCAATCGGGTATTGTGTCTTCGGCCGCTGAAGAAGCTTCGATCAACGTGCAAACCGTCGCCAGTGCGGCAGAAGAACTTTCAGCGTCTATTTCTGAAATTTCCAATCAGGTGTCCAGGTCCACCAAAATTGCTGATGATGCGGTAGCCGAAGTCGAAGGCGCGAACGAAAAAGTTCAAGGCCTCGCCCAGGCAGCTGATAAAATTGGCGAAGTGGTGGCGATGATCACCGATATTGCTGACCAAACCAACCTGTTGGCGCTGAATGCAACCATCGAAGCCGCGCGGGCTGGTGAAGCCGGCAAGGGCTTTGCCGTGGTGGCTTCTGAAGTCAAGAATCTGGCCAATCAAACGGCCAAAGCCACCGAAGAAATTTCCGCCCAAATCAGTGGTATTCAAGGGGCAACGCAAGAAGCCGTGGCAGCGATCAGTTCGATTGGCACCATCATCAACCAAATCAGCGAGAACACGTCTTCTATTGCTGTGTCGGTCGAAGAACAAGGGGCGGCGACCCAAGAAATTGCTCGCAACGTTGAATTGGCGTCCAGCGGCACACGCGAAGTTTCTGAAACCATTCAAAGCGTCACTCAAGTGGCGAGTGAATCTGGCTCTGCGGCTACGGAAATTCAAGGCGCCGCGACCGAATTATCGCAGCAATCTGAACTTTTGCGGTCCCAAGTTGATAACTTCTTGATGCAAATTCGCAACGGTTGATACACAACGGTTGCTACACAGCGGTTAAGCGTTAAAAACGCAGAATTAAAAAGCTTCTGACCTGCATTGGGTCAGAGGCTTTTTTTTATTGGTTTTAGGGTCACAATATTCATTTGCCATGATATAATCCGCAGATTATTTGTGTTCGGACTTTGATTCGGGCTTAAATCAGCGCAGGGAAAACCATACTGACCATGGCAATTCACTCTTCACTTCGTGTTATCTCGCTGACTTTAATGTTGGCTTTTGGGGCTGTGGCCTGTTCTGGCGGTAAGGCCAAGACCCCACCCACGCAAACCTTTTCAGAAGTTTCCGTCGAAGAATTGTACAACGTCGCCGTTGATGACTTGGAATCGAAAAGCTATGCAACGGCTTCTACCAAATTTGATGAAGTCGAACGCCAGCATCCTTATTCAACATGGGCTGTAAAAGCCCAAATCATGGCGGCCTATAGTTTATACATGGCCAACCAATATGACGAAGCCGTGGTCGCCTTGGATCGTTATATTCAACTGCACCCCGGCAACAAAGACGTTGATTATGCTTATTACCTGAAAGGCCTTTGTTATTACGAACAAATTTCGGATGTTGGGCGAGACCAATTGATGACTCAATTGGCGTTATCCACCCTAAAAGAACTGAAGACGCGTTTTCCCAAAAGCAATTATGCCAGAGATGCCAGTTTAAAAATTGACCTGACCTATGATCACTTGGCGGGCAAAGAAATGAAGGTTGGTCGGTATTATCAATCGAGCGGGCAATGGTTGGCGTCGATTACCCGTTTTAGCGTGGTCATCAAAAAATTTGAAACCACCACGCACGTCCCCGAAGCTCTTCACCGTATGGTCGAAAGTTACCTCGCCTTGGGCATGCAAGGCGAAGCCCGTAAAACAGCGGCCGTGTTGGGGCATAACTTTAAATCTAGCCCTTGGTATCTGGAAACCTATGCCATTTTGGACGATCCGACAATTAAAGAAGAAGCCGATAATCCTTGGTACAAGCTCTGGTAGCTCTGAAAGGCTCCCGCCCGTATGTTAAGCCGTCTTTCTATCCGTAATGTTGTGTTGATTGAAAAACTGGACCTTGATTTCACTCAAGGTCTCAGCGTTTTGACGGGCGAAACGGGTGCGGGTAAATCAATTTTGCTGGATAGTCTGGGTTTGGCTTTGGGCAGCCGTGCCGAGGCTCGTTTGGTCCGCCATGGCACCGATCAGGCCATGGTGACTGCGGAATTTAATTTAGGCTCAGACCATCCGGCTTTTATGGTTTTACAAGAACACGGCCTTGATTTAGAAGGCGAAGCGTTGATTGTGCGCCGCCAGTTGAGCGCAGACGGACGATCACGAGCGTTTATCAACGATCAATCGGTTAGTGTTAGCTTGCTTCGTGAAATTGGCGATGAAATCGTTGAAATTCATGGTCAATTTGATAATCACCGTCTTTTAGACCCGGCAACGCACATGGGATTGTTGGATGCTCATGGTGGCCACGGGGCCTTGTTAAAGGCCGTTAAGGCCGCTCATAAAACATGGCGAGAAGCTGTTGGCGAACGCAAACGTGCCGAAGACGCCTTGCACGCCGCGCGCCAAGACGAAGAATTTTTGCGTCACGCGGTCGAAGAATTACGCACCTTCAATCCCCAAGAAGGCGAAGAAGAAAGTCTGGCCCAAGAACGCCAGATGTTGATGCACGGTGAAAAGCTTATCGATGCCATGAATGCGGCGTCTAAATCTTTGGACGGTGGCAAGGGTGTCGAACGCTTGTTGCGCAATGCCATTCGGGCGTTAGAACCCGTCATTGAAAAAGCCGATGGCCTTTTGGACGCGTCGTTAAAAGCCTTAGACCAATCCGCCGAACTTGTGGCCCTTGGCTTGCAAGAGCTGAACCAAGCCGCAAACCGCGTAGATTTGGACCCTCGTCATTTGGAACAGGTCGAAGAACGCCTGTTTGCGCTCCGCGCCTTGGCCCGTAAACACAATGTGGACATTACGGCCTTGGCCGGACTGTTCGAAGATTTAAGCCGGCAACTGGCCGAAATTGACGACGGCGGCGAACACTTAGACGCTTTGGCCCGTGCCGAAGCCCAAGCCAGAGGAGCCTATAGCGCAGCGGCCACCAAACTTAGTCAGGCTCGCAAAGGCGCTGCCAAGGGTTTGGACCACGCGGTGTGCAATGAGCTCGGCCCCTTGCGGTTGGGGTCGGCTGATTTCAGCACCCGTATTTCGGCCTTGGACGCAGAAAACACCTGGGGGGCATCGGGTTGGGACCGGGTGGCTTTTGAAATCGCGACCAATCCCGGAGCTCCGGCTGGACCGTTAAACAAAATCGCTTCGGGTGGTGAATTGTCACGCTTTATGTTGGCGTTAAAAGTCGTATTGGCTCAATCGGACCGTATTCCCACACTGATTTTTGACGAAGTTGACAGTGGTATCGGCGGACAAGTCGCCGACGCGGTGGGGCAACGACTGGCTAAATTAGGCGAAGACGTACAATTGCTGGTCGTCACCCACAGCCCACAAGTCGCCGCACGCGGTCAAACGCACTGGCATATTTCAAAGGCCGAGACCAATGGCACGGTTCGTACATCCATGCGCATTTTGGATATCGAAGAACGTGCCAACGAAATTGCCCGCATGTTGTCGGGCGAAAAACTCACCGATCAAGCCCGCGCGGCCGCCGCCAGCCTCCTCATTGGGGCGGCTCCATGACATCTGTGACGGTTCGTGAAATTCCCGTCGACCACTTAACATCGGTCGAGGCTGATGCGGAATTGAAAGCTTTAGCCGAAGAAATTCGTGCTCATGATAAACGCTATCATGGTCAAGACGCGCCGATTATTTCGGACGGTGATTATGATGTTTTGCGCAAACGCAACCAAGATATAGAATTCCGTTTTCCGCTTTCGGTGCGCCCAGACAGCCCGTCAAAAACGGTTGGGGCTCCGGCGGCTTCTGGTTTTAAAAAGATCAAACACGCCAAGCCCATGTTGTCGTTGGGCAATGTATTTAATGATGTCGAACTGCAAGATTTTGTGGATGGCATAAAACGTTTTCTCAAGGATTTTGAAAACGACCCAAGTTTAGATTTAGAACTGGTTGCGGAACCCAAAATCGACGGCCTGTCCATATCGCTGCGGTATGAACACGGTAAACTGGTTAAGGCCGCAACACGGGGCGATGGCGTTGTCGGCGAAGACGTCACCGCCAATGCCCGCATGGTAACCGATATTCCGCAAAGCCTGCTGCATGGTGGTCTGGGTGGTGTGCCCGATATTTTGGAAGTGCGCGGCGAAGTCTATATGTCTAAGCCCGCTTTTTTTGCGCTGAACAAACGCCAAGAAACGGCAGGGGCCAAACCCTTTGCCAATCCCCGAAACGCCGCCGCCGGATCGTTGCGTCAATTGGACAGCACCATCACCCAAAGTCGCCCGTTGAACTTTTTTGCGTATGCGTGGGGGCAGGTGAGTGATGAACGTTGGCTCACCCACGGGGATTTTATCAAGCTATTGAAAACATGGGGCTTTAGCGTGAACCCCATGACCAAAGTTTGTGCGGGTGTTGATGAGGCTCTGACCCAATATGCCCATATTGGAGATCAACGTGCTCAGCTGGATTACGATATCGATGGCGTGGTGTACAAGGTCAATCGATTGGATTGGCAGCAGCGGCTGGGGTTTGTATCGCGGGCTCCGCGTTGGGCCATTGCGCACAAGTTCCCTGCTGAAAAAGCCGAAACCGTGCTGAATGAAATCTCCATTCAGGTCGGGCGTACAGGTGTTTTGACTCCGGTGGCCGAACTTGAACCGATTACGGTTGGCGGCGTTGTTGTATCGCGGGCCACCTTGCACAACGCAGATTATATCTTGGACAAAGATATCCGGGTTGGCGATCGTGTGCGCATTCAAAGGGCCGGGGACGTGATCCCCCAAGTCATCGAAGTGATTGATGATGGTCAACACAGCACTCGCCCTGTTTATACTTTTCCTAAAACGTGCCCCGTTTGCGACAGCCATGTGCTGCGCGAAGACGGCGAAGCCGCGACCCGCTGTACGGGCGGTTTGGTGTGTGCGGCTCAAGCCCACGAACGCCTGAAACATTTCGTGGCGCGCAATGCTTTTGATATTGATGGATTGGGCGGCAAACATGTGGTGGCCTTTTTTGATGATGGATTGATTAAGACCCCCGGCGATATCTTTCGCATTTCCAGTGATGATTTGGCCGGGCGCGAGGGCTGGAAAGATAAATCCATTCAGAATTTGTTGGTGGCGATTGACGCCAAACGCACCACCGACATGCCGCGCTTTGTTTTTGCTTTGGGCATTCGCCACGTGGGTCAAGCGACCGCGCGATTGTTGGCCAAGCAATACGCCAACATGGACAACCTGCGCCAAGCCATGCATGACGCCCGCGTGATTGGTTCCGAGGCCTTAGAAGAATTGCTCAGCATCGACGGTATTGGCAAGGCCATGGCCGATGATTTGGTGCAGTTTTTTGAAGAGTCTCATAATGTTGAGGTGCTTGAAGATTTGCTGAGCAGCATTGACGTCGAAGCCTTTGAAGCCCCCAGCACCGAAGGCTCTCCCGTGGCGGGCAAGACCGTGGTCTTTACCGGAACTCTGGAAACCATGAGCCGGGGCGAAGCCAAGGCCAAGGCCGAGGCTTTGGGTGCCAAAGTTTCAGGATCGGTGAGTAAAAAAACCGACATCGTCATTGTCGGCCCCGGAGCCGGAGCCAAAGAAAAGAAAGCCCGCGAGCTTGGCTTAAAGGTGGTGTCGGAACAAGAATGGCTTATATTGATCGAAGGCTTGTGAGGTTAAAGGATCTCTAAATGACGGAAATCATGCATCAACAGCGTTTGTTGTTAGAATGGCTGGTCATGGCCGGCAACATTGCTGTGTCGGATTCAGACAATGGAAGCTTGTTGTACAAAACCCAAGTTGAATGTGAAAAGGCCGGGTGGATTAAATTGACCCAGTTTGGCAGTGGCTTTTTCATGGCCGCCATCACAGATTTGGGAAAACAAGTTATTCGCAATCGCCGCACGGGTAGCCGGGATAGCGAAGGCCCGGATCGTCGGCGGGCCAGAACAACTTAAGTCAAATGGCTGCCCCTTATCCCATTTTATATAGTTTTCGCCGTTGTCCTTATGCCATGCGAGCGCGTTTGGGATTGAGGCACAGCGGCATCGTTTGCGAATTGCGCGAAGTGGTGCTGCGCAACAAACCTTCCCAAATGATCGAACTTTCCGCCAAAGCCACGGTGCCTGTGTTGCAAACGATTGCTGGCGACGTGATTGACGAAAGTTTGGACATCATGTTGTGGGCCTTGCGCCAAAACGATCCGGGCGGCTGGTTAACGCCACAGCAGGGGACCTTGAATGAGGCTCTGGCCCTGATTTCCCAAAATGATGGAGACTTTAAGGCTCATCTGGACCGTTATAAATACCCAAATCGATATGAAGACGTTGAGGCTTTGCACCATCGCACCCAAGCCGAAGCCTTTTTGAAAGACTTAGATGAACGGCTAAACCAATCACCATACCTATTTGGGGACCGTGTCTGCATCGCTGACAGGGCCATTGCCCCGTTTGTGCGGCAATTTGCCCACGTGGATAAGGCTTGGTTCGACCAAACGCCCTATACGGGCTTAAAACGCTGGTTAGAGGCTTTTTTGTCGAGCGCAGAGTTCGCTTCGATCATGATCAAGTATCCGCCATGGTCAAGCGGCGATGATCCCGTATGGTTTGGTCGCAATACGTCATAAAAAAGCCCCGCTCAAATCAAGGGGCGGGGCTTTTAATTTTTCAGAGCTGTAAGAAGCTTAGTTCAGCTTGCCTTCAAGACCCTTAATTGAATCGTCGATCAAAGCGTTGGCTTTGGCAGCAGAGATGTCGTCCGACAAGATGCGTTTCGCAGCATCCATGGCGACGTTAACGGCCATGCTTTTAACATCAGCAATGGCTTGAGCTTCGGCCTGAGCAATGCGGTCGGTTGCCAATTGTTCAGAACGTTTTAAGTTACGGTCCAATTGTTCGGCAGCTTCGGCAGCCAGGCGTTCAGCTTCTTCTTTAGCTGCTTTTACAATGCCTTCGGCTTCTTTCAGCGCTTCGTGCTGTTTTTTCTCATAAGAGGCCAAGATGTCCTGTGCTTCTTCGCGCAGACGGGTGGCTTCTTCGATTTGGTTTTGGATAGCGGCGGCACGATCATCCAGCATTGCGCCGATGGTTCCGCCCATCTTTTTACCAAATAGGACAAAGAACGTAACAAAAGCAATGGCCACCCAGAACGTAGAATGTTCATAGAAGGGAACAGCGTGTTGAACAGCGTCAGTTGCAGCGTAAGCTTGGCTGATAAACATGTCTTTCTCCTATGCTTGTTCTTTGAGCGAAGCTTTGACAGCGCCGTTCAAGGTTTTTGTTTGAGGGGCATCACCGATCAGTTTTTCGACAACGGATGAAGCAACGTCGGTTGCAATATCTTTAATGCCGAGAAGAGCTTCGTCACGGGCCTTAGTGATGGCTTGTTCAGAAGAACTGATTTGCGCTTGCAATTTTTTGTTCAGAGCAGATTGACGGGTCGCAGCCTCAGCTGCAGCACTGTCTTTGACTTCACGGATCGCTGCTTGAGCGTTCGTGCGAGCATCAGATAATGATTTCTCGTACGTAGCACAAGCTGCTTCACCCTGAGCCTTAAGCTCTTGAGCTTTAGCAAGATTATCATCGATCTTGTTTTGACGTTCTTCAAGAACATCACCAATGCGGGGCAGGGCCACGTTGCTCATCAATAGATAAAGTACAACGAACGTAATGACCAACCACACCACTTGAGGTGCAAAAGTATCGACGTTTAACTGCGGAAGACCTTTAGCAAATGCAGGTGAAGACACAAGTGCGCCACTTACCAATGCTGAGAGGCCTAAAGCCGTTTTTTTATTTAGAATCCGCATGTGCGGGCTCCAGCCAGTTATAATTCAGTTCAAACTTATTTTAGTCAATGGTGGCGAGCCCGTAGGCTCGCCACGTATCATTGAGACTAAACTTAGCCGAACAAGATCAAGAATGCGATAACGAGCGCATACAAAGCAACCGCTTCAACCAGGGCAAAGCCCAAAATTGCGCGACCGAAGACTTTGCCTTCAGAAGCAGGGTTGCGAGCAATAGCGCTAATCAGAGAGGCAAAGATGCTGCCGATACCGACACCAACGCCACCAAGGCCAATAACAGCCAAACCAGCACCAATCATTTTTGCGGCATCAAGTTCCATGGTTCAATTCCTTTAGTTTTTCAACTGAGTAGAAGTTAATAATTATGTTTACAATCCCTGCCTTAGTGCAGGTGGATCGCATCGTTTAGATAGAGGCAAGTCAACACTGTGAAGACATATGCCTGCAAAAATGCGACCAAGAGTTCAAAGCCCACAAGGGCAACGTCAACGACAAAGGGTGCAATACCCAAGATGCCGAGTGGAAGAATGAAGCTGGCAAACACTTTCATCAGAATGTGGCCAGCAGTCATATTGGCAAACAGACGAACACTGAGGCTGATTGGGCGCGAGAGATAAGAGATAATCTCAATCGGCACCATTAAAATCAAAACAACAGAAGGAACGCCCGAAGGAACAAAGAACGTCAAGAATTTCATGCCATGAACGGCAAAGCCAATAACCGTCACACCAATAAACACGACCATTGCCAAAACAAAGGTGACAATGATGTGGCTGGTGAAGGTAAATGCGTAAGGCATAAGGCCAAGCAGGTTGGCGAAAAAGATAAACATGAACAGCGTGAAGACAAAGGGGAAGTACTTACGGCCTTCGGCGCCAACGTTATCTTTCAATAGTCCGGCAACAAATTCATAGCTGAGTTCTGCCATGGATTGCCAGCGACCGGGAACCAAAGCCCGCTTGTTCATGCCCATAACCAAAAACATCGTAACGCTGATGACGGTCATCACCATAAAAGCGCCTGCGTTGGTCAAAGAGGCATCAATGCCACCAAGGTTGATATCAACCAGTGTTTTGATTTCAAACTGTTCAATAGGGTTAGCCACGTTTTGCTCTCGCCTGTCCGGTTTTATATCTGTTGCGAATTATTCGCTATTCTTAAACTTGTTGTTTCCAGCCTCGTTTTTCACAAAGCTTGAAACGGAATTGTTTTTTACATTTTTTATGGTGCAAAGCGCAACATTAAAATGCGCCCCTTTCCTAAACGTCTTGGGCCTTCAGGGCAAGCCCTTAGGACTAAGAAAAATGGTCTTTTTGTCATTTTTCTGGCTGTTTGGGGTCTAAATCGGCTGTGTCAGGCTCTTTTTGCGCGGATTTAGGGGCTTTTTTATCCACAGCATGAATTTCTTCTTCGACTTCTTCAACCATGCGCATGGCGGTGCGATACACGTTCAACATGCCTGCAGCCCCACCCAAAAGGAGGAAAATCAGCAAAAACCAAGGCTTTGTGCCCAACCAGTCATCTAAAAACCAGCCGATAAAGGTGCCGACCAACAGGGCCGATATTAAGTCGATGCCAATACGAAAGGCTTGGCTGACCCCGGCTTTTGAGGATTCGCTGACGGGCTCTTGACCCGCTGGACCATGCCGGGCATGGCGGGCTTTGGCTAGACGCGCATCAAAGTCGTCGTGCGAGGATTGGTCTTTATCATCGGGCATAACAAGCTACTTTCACTAATTAGCTGAAATTATTCGCGAATTTCTTCGGCTTGTTCAAGGTTTACGCTCACCAATTGGGAAACGCCGCGTTCGGCCATGGTCACACCAAACAGGCGTTCCATGCGTGCCATGGTCATGCGGTGGTGAGTAATGACCAAGAATCGGGTGGCGCCAGAGGCCGCAATTTCTTCTAACAGCGTACAGAATCGATCCACGTTTGCATCATCTAATGGCGCATCGACTTCGTCCAGCACACAAATGGGTGCCGGATTCGTCATAAATACGGCAAACAGTAATGCGGTAGCGGTCAGGGCTTGTTCCCCACCGGATAGCAAAGACAGCACTTGCATGCGTTTTCCGGGCGGGCTGGCCATAATTTCCAAACCCGATTCTAACGGGTCTTCGGCTTCGATCAGCTTTAAATGAGCCTGACCGCCGCCAAACAGGCGCACAAACAGTTCTTGGAAGTGTTTGTCGACTTCTTTGAACGACGTGAGCAAGCGTTCGCGGCCTTCGCGGTTTAATTCGTTAATGCCCCGGCGTAGTTTTTCGATTGCGGAAATCAAATCGGCCCGTTCCTTGGTCAGGGTATCAATTTGTTCGCCCATTTCATCGGCTTCTTCTTCGGCGCGCAGGTTAACAGGCCCCATGGTATCGCGTTCTTTGATCAAACGATCAACCTTGCGATCCACCACGTCTAAATCAGGCAATTCGTCATCGTCTTCGATTTCGGCAACTTCTGCCAAACCGTCCGGCCCGCATTTCAGGGTTTCTTGGGCGCGCACGGCAATCGATTCGCAGGCTTGCTTGCCCTGTTCAACGGCACCTTCGATGCGTACACGGTGTTCGCGCGCTTTGGCCAATTCGCCTTCGCCTTCGCGCAGATCACGGTCAGCCTCAGCCAACGCGCCCTCGGCGACGGCCAATTGATCGGCGGCGGCTTTGCGTTTTTGTTCAGACGCGTCAATTAGATCTAAGAGCTGTCGGCGCTTTTGTTTGATTTCATCGGGGCGTTTTGCGAGTTCGTCCAAATCTGAACGGGTCTGAATAACACGGTGTTCCAAATCTTCGATGCGTTTGGCGGCGCCTTCACGGCGTCCGGTCCATGACAGCAATTCCGTATTGATATCGCCCAAGCGTCGCGCGCGTTCTTCGGCGGCGCGTTTCAGGCTGGAATGCAGACCTTGGTGTTCAACATGTACGGCGCGTTTTTCGGCCAAGTCTTCGCGCGTTTTCATGACACTTTCGCGGGTCAAGTCCGTATCGGGCAGGTCAGCCAAGGTGGTGCTGGCCTCAACTTTGTGGCCTTGAGCTTCTTCTATATCGTGTTCGGCGGTCAGTACCGCAGCGCTCACGGCTTCTAATTTCGAATTGTGTTCGGATATTTTAGCCCGCATCGCTGCCACTTGGTCGCGGGCTTGATTGTGCTCGGTTTCCCGGTCGCGTAAAGATTGGCGGGCGGCGCGTTCGGTATCACGTGCGGTTTCGGCGGTTTCGCGTGCTTCGCTGGCTTGGTTTTGGGTA
>NVTL01000023.1 GCA_002401565.1 Rhodospirillaceae bacterium | reverse complement strand
TTCCAAGGTGACTTCGTTGCCGCCAACTTGCAATTCACGCTGGCTGAGAATGGCGCGCGCCAAATCACCCAAAACATCGGTCGAAGCATTGTAAGACGATGCCGACATGATGCTGTCAACGGTGGTGCCTTCGGGCAACGTCGTGATCATTTCTGCGGTGAGATCAAAAATCGAAGTCATGTCCGGTTCACCACCGGGTCGCACAGGCGCAGGTGGTGCAGGTGGTGGTGGTGCGGCGTACATGGGTTCTGGTGCCGGCGCTGGTGCCGGAGCCGGAGCCGCAACAGGTGCAGGAATAGGAGCCGGAGCAGGAATAGGTTCTGGTTCTGGGTCAGCCAATTCAAGATCAGGAGCCGCCTCGTCCATAGCCATGGCAGCCGCCATGTCCATTTCTTCTTCGGGCTCTTCTTCCAGGGCATCGGCAGCCATTGCAGCCGCCATGTCCATTTCTTCTTCGGGCTCTTCTTCCAGGGCATCGGCAGCCATTGCTGCCGCCATGTCCATTTCTTCTTCAGGCTCTTCGGCGGCCATTGCAGCCGCCATGTCCATTTCTTCTTCGGGTTCAGGAGCCGGTGCAGCCTCAGCCGCAGCCTCTTCTTCCTCATCCTCTGAAAGAATGCGTCGAATAGAGGCTAAGATGTCCTCCATCGATGGCTCTTCACCTGCATTTTGTTGCGCTTCATCACTCATGATAAACTCGCCTATCCCCTAAAAGGTTTAAGATCAGAAYGCACRKTTTGAAGGCTAATCAACATTGCCACCAAACCATTTATTCYGAACATCCTGATAATGCGTRTCWGCATTATAYAAATCCACYGAYARRTTTAAATCAGCGGCCGTTAATTTKCCRGTTGCCGAAAGCAACGTRAGCGCMGAAATCGTTTCGTCACGTTTSGCCGTSACAAGGCYGACTTCGGCATCCAATAATTCTTGTTCTGCGTCCAACACATCTAAAACCGTGCGCGAACCAACACTGGCTTCGCGGTTTACGCCTTCGAGTGCCGTTTTGGCGGCGCGAACCTGTGTTTCAATCGACACAATTCTGGCGTGCGCCGTTTGTAACGTTTGCCATTCTTTACGCACCGCTTCATTCGCATCGCGACGAACCTGTAACGTCGACATCCGTGAAGCCGACGCCGATTGGCGGGCTTGACGCAATTGAGAATAAACCGAACCCGATTGATACAACGGAACGGAAAGCGTCACTTTGGCTTCCATCGATGTTGAACGTGTATAGCTTTGGGCCGTATCAAGACCGCGGACCGCTGAACCGGACAAATCAATGCTGGGCAACAAATTACCCTTGGCGCTGTCAATGCTGTTTTCGGATACGCGCTCGTCAAAGACAGCGGCGATGACCGAAGGGTTGTTTTCTTCGGCGATGTTTAAGGCTTCGTCCAAAGACGCCGGCAATTGCAATTCAATAAAGGAAGATTCGATTTGCCCGGACGCTGCGCCAACCACGTTGAAATAATTGGCACGTGACGTTTCCAAGTTGCCTTCTGATTGGATACGGGTGGCGTTTGATCCCGCCAAACGAGATTCAGCCTGATGCACATCGGTGCGGGTGATTTCACCCACATCAAAACGATCACGGGTGGCTTCCAACTGACGGGCGAGCACTTGTTCGTTTTTGATGTTCAATTCAACAACGGCTTGATCGCGAAAAACGTTCATATACGCCGTAGCCGCCGCCAACAAAACCGTTTGTTCCGATGCAGTCAGGCGCGCGCGCTGGCCCTTAACCGCGTTTTCAGCCGAAGAAATCGCCGCTTGGGTGGTGCCACCGGCGTACAAAGACTGGCTGATGCTTAACGTTGCGGTGCGCGGTTGGTACGAATACCCCTTGGGAGCCGTGGTGCTTTCGAAGTCGTTGGCCGCCGCCGTGCCGGTTGCGCTTAAGCTGGGACGCCAACCAGACTTAGCCTGAGCCATGCCTTCGTCGGTTGCCCGCAAGGTTGCCCGTGCAGACAACAGCGTTGGATTGGTGGTGTAAGCCTTTGCCAAAGCTTCAGACAGGCTTTCCGCCTGAGCTGTACTGGCAAAAACCACAAGCATTGCGCCACCAGCCAAAACCGGGCGCATCCTCAAATCCTTAAAAAAAGCAGTCTTCATCATCATTTGTTACCTTTAGACAGACCTCAAGCACATTATACCTGCGAATCGCCTATAAAAATAATAGGGGCTTAGCCTTAAGGAAACCTTTTTATTTACACCTTTTGCTTTCACACGGCAAAAAGCGCGTTTTCCATACAAAAAGCGGCGCTTGCAGAAGTGTAGCAGAAGCGCCGCCAATGTATATGCAATAATGCGAATATAAGCGTTTTAGAAGTTAAACGCTGGCTTAACCGCAAATTCAGGCAGCGCTGGAATATTCGCATCAAACAATTCAGTTTCAGATACGATGGTATTGTTCCGGGTCACCAACATCGCTTTACCAGTTCCCTTGGCAAAGTCTTGCACGTAAACCAAACGCCCAGCTTCGGCCAATTGGTCAACCAATGCTGTTGACAGTTCGCCCACAGCACCGTTTACAAAGATCACATCGTACGGGCCTTGGTCGGCTTGCCCTGCGCTCAATTCACCCGCCATGACGGAAACCGTGTCGCCGCCTTGGTCCGCAAGATTTTGCGTGGATGATGCAATCAGGTCTTCTTGGCTTTCAATCGCCACAACGGCCCCAGCCAGTCTGGCGATGACGGCGGCTTCGTATCCGGTTGCAGCACCGACCACCAAACAAAGATCGGTGTTTTCAACGTGAGCTTCTTGAATCAGGCGCGCCATAATCATGGGCTCCATCAAAATACGCCCTTCGGCAACGGTCAAATCTTCGTCGATATAGACCAGTTCCTTTAAATTATCGGGAACAAAAGCTTCGCGCGGCAGGTCTTCAAGTGCATCCACCAAGTATTGATCCGTGACCCGATTGGTGCGGATTTGTCCTTCGACCATGTTTTGGCGTGCTAGCGTGAAATCCATGGGTTTTTCCCCTCCCTAGTTTTTTCTTGAACAAAAAAACGATTCTCAATGATTTTAACCACAGAGTCGTCTAATTTTGTCGGCACTATACGCTGATAAGGGCCCCATAAACTAGGGGCAATTGGGCATTGTGGAAAAAAAATTAAAAAAGCGTACGCAAGGGATTGACCGGGGGTCGGTGGTCGGTCTATGTTCCGCTCGCTCTCGTAAGAGAGCCCTCGCAAGGGGATAAGGAGGCCACACGGCTCCCGATTGCTTAGCATACTTTAGGTGTGTGAACGTCGGATGGCGCGGTGGCGGAGTGGCTACGCAGCGGCCTGCAAAGCCGTGTACACCGGTTCAACTCCGGTCCGCGCCTCCATCCCTGCTCGGTAACGCGAGCGTATTGCGAGAGAACACCTGATCCGGTGTAGCTCAGTTGGTAGAGCAGACGACTGTTAATCGTCTTGTCGCAAGTTCGAGTCTTGCCACCGGAGCCAAATAAAAAGGCCAGCTCAGAAATGAGCTGGCCTTTTTTTGTTTGTTTTTGGGTTATTTTATAGGGTGTTAATCACATAACCTGCGCGTGGAAAATGCACACAGACCTGCCCTACCCGTTCGTCTTGTCGCAAGAGGGCGATGCGATTAGGGCTTAGATTATGCAAGGTTCCGGCGACCTTAGGGCCTCCGTTTGCGGGGGCTATGGTAATTTTATCGCCAACCTTTAAGCCTTCACAATCATCGGCAGAGATGTTTTCGGGAGTCTCATGCTTTGCATTCTTTGCAATATCTAAGGCCTCAAGGTCGCTTAATTCTTGTGGATTTCCGTGACCGATCTTTTTCAAATTCGATTCCCACCGTTCCAGATTCTCAAATTGATGAAAAAAGGCCTCGGCTTCGGCCATGCGATCGCGCAAAAACCAAACCAGATAATAGGCCCGCGCATCGGCTAGACCCGGCGTTGTGCCAAACAAATAGGCCTGCGCCGCCAAGCCGTCGTTGAGGTGCGACAATTGCCCCCTGACCTTTTCCAAACAGCCATCATAGTTGCTTTTAAGGGTGCTCAGCGAAAAATCCGGGCCAAAATACAATGGTCCACGGTCGGCCATGAATTCAGCCGGAATGGTTGCGCTCATTTCCACCAGAGCCACGGTGACCACGTCTAAAAAAAGTTCGCCTTCGGTCCAGTTTTCAAGGCCTTCACCTGTATCAGCACACAGTTTTGGCTTGGGAAAACGCTGTTCAAGTTCATCAAGGATACAAGCACTATCGCAATAAACATCGGCGCCAATTTGCATCACCGGGGTTAAACGATAGCCCCCGGTCAGGGGCATTAAATTGGGTTTAGGCGGCAGTCTGGGAATGATTACAGAGTGCCAATCTAAACCCTTTAGCCCCAAAGTCATACGAACCTTTTCTGCCACCGGAGATTGTGGATAATGGTGAAGGATGACTTGCGTGTTGCTCATGAATTTCACCTCATTAAAAAGCCTTAAAGAACGTACCACATCAAGGCCGGCAAGGTCGCGAACGAAGCCAGCGTGGACAATACCACCGCCCCGGCCACGGCCTCAGGCTCGGTTTTATAGCGTTCGGCAAACAGAAAATTAAAGACCGCCACAGGCATGGTTAACTGCAAGATCAACACGCCTTTGACCACGCCTTCGAACCCCATAAGTTCGACCAAAATCAAAGCACTGACAAAGCCCATCACTAGCCGCAGGATAGCAATGATGGTGCTGATTTTAAAGTGAGAAATTTTCAAACGGTGCAGAGAAATCCCCAATGTAATCAACATCAAAGGAATCGTCAGACCGCTCAACAATTCAATGGTATTGCCCGCCCAAAGCGGCACAGATGTATCGGTAACCTTAAACACCAGCGCCAAAGCCATGGCGTAAATGGTTGGCACTTTCAACAGCGCCTGAACCGATGTCGTCCCCGCCGATACCGCAATACCCACCGTAAACTGCAAGATAATGCACACCGTAAAACTGGCCACGGCCAAGGCCATGCCTTCGGGTCCAAACGCAAACAAAGCCAGCGGCAACCCCATGTTGCCCGTGTTGGGAAAGACCATGGCGGGCAAAAAAGCACTGGGCGATTTTCCCCACATTTTCAAAATCATCGTGCCCACAAGGCCCGTGACCACCATGGCAATCAACGTTGCCCATGCGATTTGTCCCAAAACGTCTAAAGAGACTTCGACGTTAACCAGGGTCGTAAACACCAAACACGGCACGCCGACTGTGGACACCAAATGGGTAACCATTTCGGTATTATAAGGCCGCCCCAAATACGCCCACGTGTAGCCAATGATGGCACAAATGATGACCGGGGAAATGATCGAAAAGAGCTGTTCAAACATGGTCTTACATCACCACGCCAACTTGCCAGGGGCAAAATTCCAACCCGCCAATGCCGTGGCGTTCGCTGTGGGGCTTGCCGCCAGAGGCGGTGTCCAGGATCATTTGAAAAATCTGCAGGCCAAGCTCTTCGGTCGTAACATCACCATCCACAACGCCGCCGCAATTGATGTCCATATCGTCAGACATGCGTTCGAACATCGGCGTGTTGGTTGCTAATTTAATACTGGGTACGGGCTTGCCACCATAAACAGAGCCCCGTCCCGTTGTAAAGCACGTCACATTGGCTCCGCCCGCCACCATGCCGGTGATAGAGGCCGGATCGTAACCGGGGCTGTCCATAAAGACAAAGCCCTTGGCGGTGATGGGTTCGGCGTAACGATACACATCGACCAATGCCGTGGTCCCGCCCTTGGCCGCAGCCCCCAATGATTTTTCCAAAATGGTGGTCAGGCCGCCCTTTTTGTTGCCGGGCGTTGGATTGTTGTCCATCACCGCGTTGTTGGCGGCGGTATGTTGTTTCCACCAATCGATCAGGGAAATTAGTTTTTCACCGACTTCACGGCTGACCGCACGGCGCGTCAACAAATGTTCGGCGCCATAAATTTCCGGCGTTTCGGCCAAGATTGCCGTGCCGCCATGACGGACTAAGGTATCGACCGCAAAACCCAAAGCCGGATTGGCGGTGATGCCCGAATAGGCATCCGACCCGCCACATTCCAAAGCCACGATCAAATCGCTGGCGGGGCAGGATTCCCGGCGTTCGTGATCGGCTCGTTTAACCATTTCGCGGATATGTTTAATACCCGCAGCAACGGTGGCCGCAGTGCCGCCATTGTCTTGAATAACCAAGGTCTGTAAACGATCACCCTTTTCCAAACCATAGCGTTCCAGCATCAAATCGATCTGAGCAACTTCGCAACCCAAGCCAACCAGCAATACACCCGCAAAATTAGGATGACGAGCATGGCCCACCAGCGTGCGTTCAAGGTTTAAATGGGTATCACCATCCAACGGAATGCAACATCCCGTTTGATGGGGCAAAGCCACCACGCCATCGACATTAGGATAATCCGCCATGACATCGGCTGAAAATTCTTGGGCGATCAATTGCGAGACGGAATTGGAACAGTTCACGCTGGCCAAAATACCCACGTAATTGCGGGTACCAATACCACCGTCGGCGCGCACGTAACCTTGAAACGTGGCCCGGTCGGCATCTGGCACCATTTGGGTTGGCTCAACGCCTTCCCCAAACGCATAGTCCCGTTCGAATTCACCAAAGGCCAAATTATGACTGTGCACGTGATCGCCGGGCTGAATGTCTATGGTCGCAAAGCCGATGATTTGATCGTACTTGCGCACCGCATCACCCTTGGCAATCGCGGCCGTTGCGATCTTGTGTCCACGGGGGACATCACCCTTTACGGTGATGTTTTCGATGGATACGCCCGCAGACATATCCATCGCCGCCACAACAACGTTATCCGCACTATTTAATCTGATGGTTTTTGCCATGCTTAAAATTCCTTAATGGTCTTTGCCAGCTTTAAAGTGGAACTGAGCCCCGTCTTTGATGCCCGAAGGCCAACGGGTGGTGATGGCTTTTAGCTTGGTGTAAAAACGAACACCTTCCATGCCGTGAATGTCGTGATCGCCAAACAACGACCGTTTCCAACCGCCAAAACTGTGATACGCCACGGGCACCGGAATCGGCACATTCACGCCGACCATACCGGCCTGAACGCGGGTGGTGAAATCACGCGCCGCATCGCCGTCTTGGGTAAAGATCGCCGTGCCGTTTCCGTATTCATGATCATTGACCATTTGCAAGGCGGTTTCGTATTCATCTGTACGCACCACCGCCAAGACGGGGCCGAAGATTTCGTCCGTATAGATGTCCATATCGGTGGTCACGTTGTCGAACAAAGTACCGCCCACGAAAAATCCGTTTTCATAGCCTTGCAGGTTTAATCCACGACCATCAACCACCAGTTTGGCGCCTTGATCCACACCCGATTGAATGTAGCCTTCGATGCGGTCTTTTGCATCCTTGGTCACGACCGGACCCATTTCGGTTTCCATATCCGTATACGGGCCAACTTTCAAAGCCTGAATTTTTGGCGTCAGTTTTTCGATCAAGGTATCGGCGGTTTTGTCACCAACAACAACCGCAACAGATATCGCCATGCAGCGTTCGCCAGCCGATCCATATGCGGCTCCCATCAGGGCATCAACGGCTTTGTCCATATCCGCATCGGGCATCACCACCATGTGGTTTTTGGCTCCGCACAGGGCCTGCACCCGTTTGCCATGTTTGCAGCCTTCTGCATAAATGTATTCACCGACTTGGGTTGAGCCGACAAAGCTGATGGCTTTCACCGTTGGGTTCGACAGCAATTCATCCACGGCTTCTTTGCCGCCGTTGATCAGGTTCATGACTCCCTTGGGCAGACCCGCTTCGTGCAGCAATTCAACCAAGCGCAAGGTCGATGACGGATCGCGTTCAGATGGTTTTAAAATGAACGTATTGCCCGCCGCCAAGGCCACCGGGAACATCCACATGGGCACCATGGTGGGGAAATTAAACGGCGTAATGCCCGCGACCACGCCCAACGGTTGACGGATCGAATGGGTGTCTACATGGGTGGCTACTGAATCTGAAAACTCACCTTTTAAGGCCGACGGAATGCCACACGCGAATTCAACAACTTCGATACCGCGCATCAATTCACCCTTTGCATCGGGCAAGGTCTTGCCGTGTTCTTTGGACACCAGTTCGGCGATTTCGTCGGCATGGGCATACAGCAGTTCACGGAACTTAAACAGTATCGCAACACGTTTGGYTGGGGGCATTGCAGACCACGCCGGGAATGCGGCTTGAGCTGATACAATGGCTGCTTTGACTTCGGCGCTGTTGGCCAAAGGCACCTGGGCATGAGCCTCACCCGTGGCCGGGTTAAACACGTCTTGGAAATTTCCGGACGTTCCTAAAGTACGTTTACCGTCGACAAAATGGGTCAGTTGTTCAGTCATGATTTGTCCTAAATTATTTTGTATTCAAGGGAGACGGACCACCCGTGGCCCAATCTAGAAGTTCGACGAAGTGCACAACGGGCGTACCCGCGTATTCGCCAATTTGTATCAGGCAGCCAATGTTGCCCGTGGCAATAACTTCGGCGTCCAGTTTTTCCAAAGCCCCGGCTTTTTCGGTGCCAAGGGTTGTCGCCATTTCCGGCTGCATGATGTTGTACGTGCCGGCTGATCCGCAACACAGATGAGCGTCTTTGGGATGGGCCACATCAAAGCCAGCCTGAACCAATAATGTTGCCGGAACATCGCCAATTTTTTGACCGTGCTGCATCGAACACGGGGCATGATAAGCCACGCGGGGTTTTTTGAAATCTTGGATATTGTCCAGTTTCAAATCGGTCAGAACTTCGCTAATGTCGCGCGCCATGGACGAAATATTCGCCGCACGGTCGGCCCATTTGGGATCGTCTTTTAACATGTGACCATAATCTTTGACCGTAGTCCCACACCCCGATGCAGTGATGGCAATTACGGTTGGGTCGGCTTTTTCAAAGGCCGCAATATTGGTGCGGGCCTGTTCATGGGCCGCATGTTCTTTGCCCATGTGATGGACCAACGCTCCGCAACACCCAACGCCTTGAGGCTCAATCACATCAGCCCCCAAACGCGCCAATACGCGAGCGGCGGCGGCGTTGATTTTGGGCTCCAGTACTTTCTGAGCACAGCCGGGCAACAGTGCGACACGCATCCGCGTTTCACCTTCGGCTTTGATATTAATCGCAGGGGTCGACGGTGGCAGGCTTTTAGGTGCCATAGCCACCATGCCCTTCAACCGCCCCGGCAACAAAGCCTTAAACGGCTGCGCCAAACGAGCCCCAATCAACGACAATCGAAACAGGGTGGCGTTGGGCAAAACCAAAGCCAAAATTTCGCGCAGCATGCGTTCGGCGATTGGCCGTTTATAAGTATCTTCAATATGATTGCGGGCGTGATCAACCAAGTGCATGTAATCCACACCGGACGGACACGTGGTCATGCACGACAGGCAACTGAGGCACCGATCAACATGTTTGACGACGTTTTTATCGGGCGCACCGCCGTCTTCCAACATGGCGCGCATCAAATWAATGCGTCCGCGCGGGCTATCTAATTCATCGCCCAAATGCACATAGGTCGGACACGTTGCCGTGCAAAACCCACAGTGCACACAAGTGCGCAAAATGTCATTGGCGATTTTCAGTGCGGGTTGTTTCAGTTGGGTGTCGTTAAAATGTGTTTCCATTTTTAATCCTTACACCCGGCCCGGATTAAAAATACCGTGGGGATCAAAACCCGCCCGAACACGTTTGGTCAAAGCCGCCAAGGCCGTGTCTTGGGGTTGGAACACATCGATTTTGGCGCGCACAGCATCCGCCGCGCGCATGCATGTGGCGTGACCGCTTTGCATCGCTCCCCGAACCTTATCCACCTCGGCATCATCGCTTGGATCTAAGGCCAACCAAATCAAGCCCCCGGCCCAATCCAGCACGTATTCGCCGTTCAAAGATTTTGCAATTTCAGGACCTTCACTGGGCGTGACGGACAACCGCCAGATTTGTTTTTCGGGCGTAAAATAAGACACGTCGCGAATTTCCGCCCACAAAGCTTGGCTGTTGGTGGTGTGTAATTCTTCGACGCTTTCGCCTAATGGAGCCAACAATTTTCGCAAGGCTTCACACCGCACCGTCACAGAAGGCGCCGGGCCTTCGATGCGAAAAGCGGTGACGTCTTGGCCCGCGTTTTTCACGTAATCGACGCTTGAACGTTCCGCCATAGAACGCGGCAGATGAGCATAGCCGGAAACTTCATAGGGGCTGCTTTGGGCGGCGATCATCGCTTTAGTTTCAGAGGATGCACCGAACAATAATACGGTGCGCGATTTTTCAGGTTTGGGCAAAACCTTAAACGAAACTTCGGTCATCACGCCCAAAGTCCCCATGGACCCGGCCATCAATTTGGTCAGGTCAAATCCGGTGACATTTTTAACCACACGTCCGCCGGATTTAAAATCTTCGCCGCGACCGCTGACGGCCTTAAAACCCAACATGTGATCGCGGGCGGCTCCGGCTAAAATCCGCCGGGGACCCGAAACATTGGCCGCAAACATACCGCCTACGGTTCCGCCTTCGGCTCCATAAATTGACTTTGGCGACCAAGGTTCAAACGCCAACATTTGATTGGCGTCGTCCAAGGCGGCTTGGACTTCGGTCAAGGGTGTTCCGGCGCGCGCCGTCATCACCAATTCTTCGGGCTCATAAAGCGTAATGCCGCTGATGTTCGACATGTCTAAAACAGCCTTGGCCTCAACCGCGCGACCAAGACCGCGCTTGGTGCCTTGTCCGATAATTTCCAACGAGGCTTTGTTCGACACCGCCCATTTTACGGCGTCCAAAACTTGAGTTCCCTTTTCGGGTTTAAAAATATCGGCCATGCTAGTACCTCGGAATATCAGGGAACGGCAGTTTGCCGCCATGCACATGCATGTGGCCCAGTTCGGCGCAGCGGTGCAGGGTTGGATAGACCTTGCCCGGATTCAACAATCCGCTGGTATCGAAGGCACATTTTAGGCGTTGTTGCTGCTTCATATCGTCTTCGGTAAACATCTCGCCCATCAGGTCGCGTTTTTCCACGCCGATGCCATGTTCGCCGCTTAACACGCCGCCGACTTCGACACACAGTTTTAAAATTTCCGATCCGAATTCTTCGGCTTTATCCAAATCACCGGGCACGTTGGCATCGTACAAAATCAACGGATGCAAATTGCCATCGCCCGCGTGAAAGACGTTGGCGACCCGCAATCCAAACTGTTCGGAAAGTTCGTTCATACGGGTCAAAACATCTGGCAAACGGTGGCGCGGAATGGTGCCATCCATAGTCAGGTAATCGGGGGAAATACGGCCAATGGACGGAAACGCCGACATGCGGCCTTTCCAAAACTGTTCGCGTTCTTGTTCGGTTTGACTGACCCGCAGGAACGTTGATCCAACGTCTTTTGAAATCTGTTCGATGCGTTCAACCAAATAATCAACTTCGGCTTCTGGCCCGTCCAATTCGACCACCAACAAGGCTTCGACATCCAACGGATAACCGCTGTCGACAAACCGCTGCATGGCATCGATGGCGACTTTGTCCATCATTTCCATGGCGCCGGGAACGATGCCGGAACTGATGATTTTGGCGACACAATTGCCCCCCGCGGCGACCGTATCAAAACCCACCAACATGGCACGGGCCGTTTGGGGTTTTTTTAAAATCCGTACGGTGACTTCGGTGATGATGCCCAGCAAGCCTTCGGACCCGGTGATCGCGCCCAACAAATCCAACCCGCCCGCATCCAAATGTTTACCGCCCAAACGGATCACATCACCGTCCATCAACACCATTTCCACGCCCAACAAATTGTTGGTGGTCAGGCCGTATTTTAAACAATGCATGCCGCCCGCATTTTCAGCAACGTTGCCGCCAATGGTGCAGGCGATTTTTGACGATGGGTCCGGCGCGTAATAAAAATTATCATCCATTACGGCATTGGTCACGGCCTGATTTGTCACACCCGGTTGCACCACGGCACAACGGTTATCCAGATCGATATCTAAAATTTTATTGAATTTGCTCAACCCCAAAGTGACACCATCGGCCAAGGGCAGCGCTCCACCGGACAGGCCTGTTCCCGCACCACGGGGCACGATCTTGACGCCCATGTCTTGGCAGGCTTTTAAGATGTTTGAGACCTGCTGAGTGGATTCTGGCAACACCACGACCATGGGCAATTGTTTGTACGCCATCAGCCCATCGCATTCGAAAACGCTGAGTTCATTTTCATTGGTAATCACGCCGTCACCCGGAACTATGGCTTGCAGGCGGCGGATGATTTCACTGCGCCGGGCGATAATGTCTTGGTCTGGTTTGGGCATTTTCATTGGGTTGATCCTCCAATGGCTTGTTCTTTTTGCAGGTTCAGCTGTTTCTTTTGTTCGTTCAGATCCTTGGCATCGGTCCAAAAACCCTTCATCGCTTCGGTTAGACGGCTGCCGTCTTCTTCACTGGCCTGCCAAGCAACGGTCACCCACGCCAGGGCGGTCAGGACCAAGATGACTTTAAAGGCCGCTGCAATGCGCGGCTTTGCCATGAATTCGCGAAAACTCTCGCGATTTTTAGTATAGGTTTCCATGACCCAAACAATCATCACAAAAGGGACCCGAAAATAATTTTTTACGCCTGTGGGAATACCCATTACAGGAGCCTTTCTTTATGTTTAATCACGAAACTTCGCCTAAGCATCGATAATTATCGCCCGAAAATCGTTGACGTTGGTCAAGGTTGGACCGCTCATCACCAAGTCGTCCATGCCTTTAAAAAAACTGTACGCATCATTATTCGCCAAATAGGCTTTTGCATCCAGTCCTAAGGTTTCAGCCTGCGCCAATGTATCGGGACCAATGACGGCACCCGCGTTGTCTTCGGACCCATCAATACCGTCCGTATCGCACGCAATGGCATGAATATTCGCGTGTCCATCCAAATATACAGCCAAGGCCAACAGAAACTCAGAATTAGGACCACCCCGCCCGCCTTGCCCGCGAATGGTGACCGTAGTTTCGCCACCCGAAAGCAATACAGCGGGGCCTTTTAAAGGCTGACCGTGGGCCGCGACTTGACGCGCCATAGCGCCCAAGACTTGAGCGGCATCGCGGCTTTCGCCTTCGATACGGTCGGACAGGATCATCGGCGTATAGCCCGCCTCAGCCGCGACCTTGGCGGCGGCTTCTAAGGACATTTGCGGGGTTGAGATCAAGATGTTTTCAACGTTGTCAAAGCGTACATCGCCGGGCTTTGGCGTTTCATCGGGTTCGGAGTTTAAAACCTGCAAAATTGAAGCAGCGGGTTGGATGTTATATTTTTTCAATACAGCACGGGCATCTGCGTAGGTGCTGGGGTCAACAACCGTGGCCCCCGAAGCAATCGACGACAAGTCGTCGCCCGGAACATCGGAAATAATCAACGACACCACGTTTGCGGGATGGCACGCCATGGCCAACCGGCCGCCTTTGATTTTCGACAGGTGTTTGCGCACGCAATTCATTTCGGTAATGGTCGCGCCTGACCGCAATAAATCGCTGGTCAGGGCCTGTTTGTCAGCCATGGAAATGCCGTCTGCGGGCAACGATAACAAGGCTGATCCTCCACCCGAAATCAGACACAGCACAAGGTCGTCTTTGGTTAAGTCCTGCACCGCTTCTAAGATACGCTCAGAAGCGTCCCGGCCCGCCTGATCGGGGACCGGGTGGCTGGCTTCTAAGACTTCGATGTATTGGGTGGGAACGCTGTGCCCGTAACGGGTAACAACCAAGCCTTCCAGCTTGTCTTTATCGTCTGCTGGCCAATTGTCTTCGACGGCGACGGCCATGGCGGCGGCGGCTTTGCCTGCACCGATGACAACCACGCGACCTTTGGGTACTGGGGGCAAATAAGCCCCCAGACACTTTTTGGGCAACGCCGCATCCGTTGCAACGTCAAACAATTTTCGAAGCAAATTTGGGGCGGTGGTCATGATCGATACAATCCCAGACGTGTTGTTTTAAGCGATGGCGTGATCGGCCAACTTTTCCAAAGCCTTAATCATAGCCGAATGATCCCATCCCGCACCGCCTTGGGCTTTGCACGCACTGAACAATTCCTGTGCGGTTGCCGTATTGGGCAAGGATACACCAATTTCACGGGCGGATTGTAGAGCTAAATTTAAATCTTTTTGATGCAATTCAATGCGGAAACCCGGATCAAAAGTGCGGTTGATCATGCGTTCACCGTGAACTTCCAAGATTTTAGAAGCCGCAAAGCCACCCATCAGGGCTTGGCGGACCTTCGCCGGGTCGGCACCTGCTTTGGATGCAAACAACAATGCTTCGGCCACGGCTTCGATATTCAAGGCCACGATGATTTGGTTGGCGACTTTGCACGTTTGGCCTGTGCCGTTGTCGGTGCCGACCAAGGTGATGTTTTTACCCATCAAATCGAACAAAGGTTTAGCGGTATCGAACGCTTCTTGAGGTCCGCCGATCATGATGGTCAGAGCCGCATTTTGCGCGCCCACTTGACCGCCAGAAACCGGGGCATCCAAATACAAGCATCCAAGATCATTGATTTTTGCGGCAAAGACCTTGGTCGAAGTCGGGGAAATCGAGCTCATATCGATGACCATTTTGCCATCGCTTAGGCCTGCAGCCACACCGTCCGCATCAAACAAGACGGCTTCGACATCGGGAGTATCGGGAACCATGATGATGATAATGTCAGCTTGGGCCGCAACATCCTTAGCCGCCGCACATTCAACCGCGCCGCCGTCCATAAGGTCGGCCGGAGTTGCTTTAGACCGCTTGACCACAAACAAATCGTGACCGCCTTTTTGCAGGTGCTGTGCCATGGGATAGCCCATGATACCAAGACCAATAAATCCAATTTTCGCCATAATTTTAGTCTCCTTAGATAATGTTCAAGTTACGCTTTTAAGTAAGCGTCTGCCCAACCGAGACCTTCTAAGGTCGTCGTTTGAGGCTTGTATTCACAGCCAATCCAGCCGTCGTAGCCAATTTTGTCTAGGAACGAAAACAAGAATGGGTAATTGATTTCCCCTGTTCCGGGTTCGCCCCGTCCCGGATTATCGGCCAATTGAATGTGTTGGATCGAGGCCAAATGCTTTTCCATGGTCGGCGCCAAATCGCCCTCCATGATTTGCATATGGTAAATGTCGTATTGCATTTTAAGGTTATCTGATCCCGTGGCTTTAATAAGGTCCAGGCCTTGCTGAGTACCACACAGGTAAAAACCGGGAATATCACGGGTGTTGATTTGTTCGATCAGCAAGGTAATGCCTGCGGCTTTCAATTTTTTGGCCGCATACGTCAGGTTTTCCACAACGGTTTTGTGCAGGGTTTCTTCATCAACGCCTTTGGGCGGAATGCCGATCAGGCAATTGACCTGCGAACAGCCAAGGGTCGTCGCATAGGAAATTGCCTGAGCAACACCGGATTTAAATTCTTCAACGCGGTCCGGATGGCACGCAATACCGCGTTCTCCGGCGGCCCAATCGCCCGCGGGCAGGTTGTGCAGGACCTGCGTCAGGCCATATTTATCAAGACGCGCTTTCAATTCATCCTCAGGAAAATCATACGGAAACAGATATTCGACGCCTTTAAACCCGGCCTTTGCGGCGGCTTCGAAACGATCAAGGAAATCCACTTCGGTAAACATCATGGTGAGGTTTGCGGCTAAACGTGGCATTTTTCGTACTCCAAAAGAGATTTAAAGGTTTGACCTAATCCAACGGCAGGTCGAGAATTTCTTCGAATTCGTTGATTTTATCAATGGCCGGACCCATGGAAATATTGGTCACGCGTTCCAAAATCAATTCAACAACCACCGGAACCTGAAATTCCTTCATCCAGGCCTCTGCTTGTTTGAAAGCGGCTTGAATTTGGTCGGGTTCGGTGACGCGGATGGCCTTGCAGCCTAAGCCTTCGGCGACCTTGATATGGTCCACACCGTACCCTTCGATTTCGGGGGAATTGATGTTGTCGAACGACAACTGCACACAATAATCCATATCAAAGCCAATTTGCGCTTGGCGGATCAGGCCCAGATAGGAATTGTTCACAACCACATGAACGTACGGCAATTTAAACTGAGCCCCGACCGCCAATTCTTCGATCATAAATTGGAAATCGTAATCCCCAGACAGGGCAACAATTTTACGATCCGGATCAGCGGCGCGCACGCCCAAGGCCGCGGGTAAAGTCCAGCCCAACGGGCCAGCCTGACCCGCATTAATCCAATGGTTTGGTTTGTTCACGTGCAACATTTGAGCACCCGCAATTTGCGACAAGCCAATGGTGCTGATGTAACAAACGTCTTCGCCAAAGTATGCGTTCATTTCTTGGTAAACCCGTTGCGGTTTCATGGGCACGTTGTCAAAATCGGTTTTGCGCAACATGGTGCGTTTGCGATCATTACAAGCCTTAACCCAATCGCTGCGGTCTTTAAGCTTGCCTGCGGCTTTCATATCTTTGGCGACTTCGATGAACATTTCCAACGCCGCCTTGGCGTCCGATACAATGCCTAAATCCGGACAGAAAATCCGGCCCAATTGGGTGGCTTCGATGTCCACGTGCACAAATTTTCGGCCTTTGGTATAGGTATCGATGGTGCCCGTGTGGCGGTTGGCCCAACGGTTGCCGATGCCCAGAACATAGTCCGATTCCAACATGGTCGCGTTGCCATAACGGTGGGCGGTTTGCAGCCCCACCATGCCCGCCATCAACGGATGAACGTCAGGAATGGCGCCCCACCCCATTAACGTTGGAATAACCGGAACATTCACCAATTCAGCAAATTCAACCAGAGCCTCTGATCCGCCCGCATTGATGATGCCGCCCCCGGCAACGATCAGCGGATGGTTTGAGGCCTGCATCATTTCAATGGCGCGTTCGGCCTGAGCCCGTGTTGCCTTCGCATTTTCAATGGGCAACGGCTCATAAGTATCGATGTCGAATTCAATTTCCGTCATCTGCACATCAATGGGGAGGTCGATCAGAACCGGGCCGGGCCGGCCGCTGCGCATCAATTGGAATGCTTTTTGAAATACGCGGGGAACTTGGGCGGCTTCTCGAACCGTCGTCGCCCATTTGGCGACGGGTTTGGCAATGCTTTCAATATCAACCGCTTGAAAATCTTCGCGGTGCAGCTGTGCAATTGGGGCTTGACCCGTAATGCACAAAATCGGAATGGAATCCGCGGCGGCTGAATACAGCCCCGTGATCATATCGGTGCCCGCCGGACCGGACGTGCCGATGCACAAACCGATATTACCGGGCTTGGCACGGGTATAACCTTCGGCCATATGAGACGCGCCTTCGACATGGCGGGCCAAAATGTGTTTCAGGGTTCCAGCCTTGCTCATGGCTTTGTAAAAAGGATTAATGGCGGCACCGGGCACACCAAAGGCCATGTTGGCTCCTTCTTTTTCAAGTACTTTTACAGCGGCATCTACGGCGGTCATACGGGCCATGAGGAGTCTCCTTCAACGATCATAAATTGTTTTCGTGTTTCTATAAGTACGCCCCTAATGGCCGCGAAACAACGAAAATGATAGTCTTTTCCACCATTTGGAAAAATCTATTATAAGCCTTTAATATCAATATATTATATTACATATATCAACGCCAAAAAAGCCGTTTACGGGATTATAATTTGAGACTTAGGATGCTTTGGGTCTATAGTGTGCGCACTGCTTTTTTAAAAATTCCACATCAGGAGAATACCCGTGCTGACCATCCAACGCTTATCTTATGAAGATGCCCTGACCTTGATTAAAGGAGCCGAAAGCAAAGCTTGTGAAATCGGTTTGCCCATGTGCATTGCGGTGGTCGACGAGTCCGGTTTTCTGATTGCTTTTCAACGCATGGACGGCGGAAAGCCTTTGTCGACGACCTTGGCTCAGGACAAGGCCCACACGGCGGCGATTTCCTTTAAAAGCACACAGACGTACAACGAAGCCTGTATTCCGGGGAATTCAACATATGGCATTCACACCTCGGCCGGTGGACGGTTTTCGGTGGTTGGCGGCGGCATTCCGGTTGAAATCAACGGCGCCATTGTCGGCGCCATTGGCCTGTCGGGCGGCAAGCCGGAACAAGACATTGCCTGTGCCGAAGCGGGCATTCAGCATTTTCTTAACGGCTAAGTTTAACCCGTTATTTTTTGTTTTTGGGCACAATTCCACCCATCGCCGCCGTGATTTTAGTCGCCGTTTCTTTGACCATGGCGCCCAATATGGGGAACTGTTCGTCGCTGATGCGCGCCCGAGGACCAGATAGGGACACCGCCGCCATGGGTTCACCAAATTCATCATAGATCACCGACGCTACGCACCGCAAACCGACACAATGTTCTTCGTCGTCGCGGCCATAGCCGTTGTCGCGCACGTTCGAAACTTCTTGTTGTAGCTCTTGTTGTTTGACCACGGTTTTTTCGGTGTTGCGTTCAAATTCACGCATTTGAATAAACTTTTTGGCCTTTTGGGCAGGCATGGCGGCCAGCAAAGCTTTGCCCACGGCCGAACTGTGAATAGGTACACGCGAACCGGGCTTGGCTTGCACCCGCATCATTTGCCGACATTCGACTTGAGCCAGATAAATGCATTCGCCTTGGTCAACGACGGCCAAATTGGTGGTTTCGCCGCTTTGTTCCATCAGTTCCGTCATAAACGGGCGTGAGGTCGCAATGATATCGCGAGACTGCACAAACGCATTGCCAACGATAAACGCCTGTACTCCGGCTTTCCATAAAGACTGGTCATTATCGCACCGCACGTAACGTTCATGCTGCAGGGTCGTCAAAAGTCTGTGCGTGGTCGACAAGGGCAACCCGGTGCGCTTCGCAATGTTCGTCATGGTCAGACCGTGTTCGTCTTCGGCGATGACGTTCAAAATCGACAACGCCCGACACAGGGACTGAACTTGTCCTGAGCTATCGCCGCTTTTTGAAGCCACTTTTTTAATACGGGCCTTTTTTCTGACTGTATTTTCCATGATATTTCCAACTTATGTTCAATTAACACATTGTTTTTATGTCTTTAAATCGTATTTCCATATTATAGGATGCGATTTCAATATTATTATATATACTCAGGTATGATTTAAAATTCTAGCTTTATTCTTGGCACATAACGGACGCATACGATGACACAGCACACTCCGCTTTCCTTAAACGGTCAATCTATTGGTTTTATTGGTTTAGGCCTGATGGGCAAACCGATGGCGTTGAACCTTGCCAAGGCCGGGGCCGAGGTGATTATTCACAATCGTTCGCAAGGGGTTGTTCAAGAACTGGCCGCGCAAGGCATGAGCTCTGCCCTCACCCCCGCTGACGTTTTACGCCAAGTTTCCACCGTCATTTTAATGCTTCCCGATTCCCAAACCGTTCAAGCGATTATTGAGGGCAAAGATGGTGTTTTGGAAGCTTTGTCCCCAGATACATTGGTCATTGATATGGGCACAACCGAGGCGACTTTGACCCGCGCCCTAGCTGAAAAAATAGAACAGGCCGGGGGTCAATACGTGGATGCCCCCGTATCGGGCGGCACCATTGGCGCCCAAAATGCCAGCCTGTCTATTATGACGGGCGGCACGGAAAAAGCCATGGACCGAGCTATGCCTTTCTTAAAAGTTTTAGGCACCAGCATCGTTCATGTGGGATCAATCGGGGCCGGGCAAGTGGCCAAAGCCGCCAATCAGATCATTGTCGGCCTGACCATCAGTGCGGTGGGGGAAGCCCTTAAACTTGCCGAATGCGCAGGCGTTGACCCGGCCAAGGTGCGCGAGGCTTTGGGCGGTGGTTTTGCCGCGTCGAGAATTTTAGAAGTACATGGAGCCCGCATGGTCAGCGGTGATTTCACGCCGGGCGGAAAATGCGTCACCCAACGCAAAGACCTATTTCAGGCGCTTAAATTGGCCGAAGAATGCGGATTGAATTTACCCACCACAAAACTTGTGATGGACCAATACGACCAAGTGATCAAAGACGGGTTTGGCGATTTGGATCACGCAGCGTTGATTAAGATTCTGAAAGCCGACTAGCTTTATCCGTAGCCGCTTTGCGTTCATCCCGCACAGATTCATAAAAATCATAAACCGCCATCACGCCAATAATCGCAACGATAACCATGAACGGTACGGACCCAATTGATATGGCTAAACCGCCAACAAAGGCCAAAAATATCAAAATCCCAAACAGTCCGGCAATCGTATTGTCCATGAGATTACTCCTTTTAGTGTTGTGTTTTCGACAGGTGTCGAAAGGCGATTTAGTCTTCGCCTGTTAAAGTTTCTAAATGCTGGGTCAACCAACTTGCATTTCTAAATAAGCGAGCGTCATCACCGCGCGCGGCAACCAATTGCACGCCCAACGGCATCCCTGCCTCGCCTTGCAATATAGGTAAGCTTAACGATGGCATTCCGGCAAAGGTCCACAATGTGGCGCACGCCGGGTCCCCGGTGCTGTCTAATCCAACAGGGGCTTCGCCGGTTGCCGCAGGTGTGATAATCGCGTCAAATTCGGCGAACATTGGATCAAGCGCTTTGGAAAACATTGCCATACGATCCAACGCCAAATTATAATCGATGGCCGGAACCTTACGCCCGCGTTCAATCATTTCGCTCAACACAGGACTGATTTGTTTTGCCCCGCGTTCATAATCATCGGACAGGTTTTTGGCGATATCGGCGTCCATAACCACGCGGTGCCAATCAAAGACTTCGTCGTACACATCGCCCAGATCGATTTCTTCGACTTGGTCACCCAATGCCTCGACCAATTCTGCAAAGGCTTCTTGGGTATCATCTGAACATTTGGACCATGCGGGGCCTTTGATATAGGCAAAATGCGGCGGCATCGGTGGTTCTTCTGATGTTTTAGCCAACAAATCAGGCTTGGGCATCAAGACCGTATCAACGTCATTTTCATCATATCCGATGATGGCCTCAGCCACCAAAGCGGCGTCTTCGACGGTGCGGGCAAATACGCCTACGTGGTCCAGCTTAGCTGACCCCCGCAATACACGGTGACGCGAAATCAATCCGAACGATGGTTTATAGCCCACAACACCGCAATACGAAGCCGGACGTGTAACCGAACCGTTGGTTTGTGTACCCAACGCCAAAGGCACCATGCCCGCCGATACGGCGGCGGCAGAACCGCTGCTGGATCCGCCCGGTGTTCTGGTGGCGTCATGAGGATTGGTGGTTTTGCCCGGCGACAGTACTGCGAATTCTGCAGTAACGGTCTTGCCCATAATGATTGCCCCGGCTTGGCGCAACATTGATACGACCGTCGCATCGTGTGTGGTGCGGCGGCCTTCGTGCAAGGGAGAACCATATTGTGTGGGGTAATCCAAGGTATCGAAAATGTCTTTGATGCCGATGGGCACACCATGAAGCGGGCCAACAGGTGCCCCAGTCCGGCGGTGTTCGTCTGCGGCCTTGGCTTGTTCCAAAACATATTCGGCGTTCAGGCTGGTCCACGCCTGAACCGTATCGTCAACTTCGTCGATGCGGTTCAGGCAATCTTGGACAAGTTCTTCGGACGTGATGTCCCCGGCTTTTAAGGCGCGGGTCATCTCGACCGCAGAAAGGAGGTTAAGACTTGTCATATCAATCTGTCATTTAACCTTATGTTAGGGCTGACCGAACAAGTATTCGGGTAACCACAGCGCAATGCCGGGGAAGTTGTACAGCAATACCATCGAAAAGATCACAATGCCCAAATACGGCATGATGCCTTTGAAGATGTCCATCAGCTCAACATCATCGGGGGCAACGCCCTTCAGATAATAAGCAGCCATCGCCATCGGTGGGGTCAAGAACGAGGTTTGCAAGTTCAACGCCACCAACATGCCAAAGAACAACGGATCAACATTAAAGGTTTCCAGCATGGGCAGGAAGATCGGCACGAAAATAATGATAATCTCGGTCCATTCCAAAGGCCAACCCAACAAGAAAATGGTGGCTTGTGCCAAGATCAAGAAGCCAACAGTGCCAATATCCAACGCCAAGAACCAGTCCCGAATAATGTCGTGACCTCCAAGATAAGAGAACACGGCCGCAAAGGTCCAAGACCCCACAAACAACCAACACACCATCGCCGATGTTTTGGCGGTCAAAAATACGGCTTCTTTTAAGCGTTCCCAGCTGAGCGAACGATAAATGGCCGCCAACAACAAACCACCTGCTGCGCCAACACCCGCGGCTTCGGCTGGTGTGGCAAGGCCCATCAAAATCGAGCCCAACACAGTACCAATCAGCAACGCCAACGGTAAAAATGAGGTCAGAAGCTCGTAAGCCACTTTGCTATACGTAACGTCATCGGCTTTTGGCTTTGGCGCCAAGGCTGGGTTAAAGTACGCCCGCGACACCACATAAATCATATAGAAACTGGCCAGCATTAACCCTGGGAACATCGCACCCGCATACAAACGTAACGGAGAAATTTCAGCAATCGCCGCATAAACGATCAACATGATCGAAGGCGGAATCAAAATACCCAAACAGCCCCCCGCACAGATCACGCCTGCGGCATAGCTTTTTTCATATTTGGCTTCCAACATGGCGGGAAAAGCCAACATGCCCATCAACGTCACAACCGCGCCAATGATGCCTGTGGCGGTGGCAAACACCGTACAGGTCAACAACGCCGCCACAGCCATAGAACCCGGCAAGTTCCGTGCAGCCAATTGAAAACTGAAAAACAGTCTGTTCATAATGTTGGCACGTTCAACCACGTACCCCATAAACAAGAACAGCGGCACGGCCACCAACACATCGTTCGACATCACCGAAAATGTGTTCTGCACAAACAGATCAAAAATACGGTTGTCTAAAAGGTGTTGCATACGCATGGGGTCGTAATAAGCGTAATAGCCAAAACCTAAGCCCATACCCACAAGGGTAAATGCGATAGGAAAGCCCAGCAGCACCACAAAAATGAAGGCGCCAAGCATCATGAGAGCAATTTGAGGATCGGTCATTAGGATTTCTCAACTTCGTGTTGGTGCAGGTCTTCGGTTTCATGCACCAACATGGTTTCTGTTTCTTGCACATCTTTCAAACGTGCAGGCCACTGACCGGTGCGGATACATTGCACACAGCGCACACTTTCGGCAAAGCCCTGCAACAACAGCAGCGTTCCGGAAATGGGGATCAGGGTTTTAAAGAAATAAATTTGGATACGCGCCGGACTGGACCAACTGACTTCTTTATAGAACCAAGAATCAGACGCAAAGCCATAACCGTAATACACCAGCGCCACAGCACCCGGTAACAAGAACAAGATGTACAGGAACAAGTCTATGCCCGCCTGATACCGGGTCGGCATCAAACGATAAATGACGTCGCCACGCACATGGGCGTCTTGCGACAGGGCATAAGCACCAGACATCATAAACAGCGCGCCATACATTTGTACGCTCATATCAAACGCCCAGACAGTGGGGGAATTCAGGGCATAGCGTACGAAAACTTCGTAACAGGTGGAAAACGTCAACACCACAATACACCACGCAAAGGCGCGGCCGGTCCAGGCGCTAAGACTATCGATAAAGTGTAGGATACGGGTCATGCCCACAACCTCTAATTAGTGAAAAGGAGTTCGTAATTTGGAAAGGCGACGCTTTCAAAGCGCCGCCCCCCAGTTTGGGCGGTAACCGCCCAAATCTTTTCTTAAAGCTTGCCGTAATAGTGTTCGTAAGCAAGCTTGTAGTTTGGTGAGTTCAGCAATTGGTAAGCACCATAGCGCTYGGCCCAAGCTTTTTGTGACTCAATAACTTTAGCAAAGAAAGAATCTTCTTTGCTGATGCGAGCAACAACAACATCCCAAGCTTTAAGCTGTTCAGCCATAACCGAATCCGGWGTRCGGTGAACRYKAACGCCRTGCTCTTCTTTCAAGGTGACCAAGTCAGCAGAGTAACGTTCCATGGCTTTCCAAGCCATATCCGCAGAAGCCGCTTCGGAAGCATGTTCCAAAATCGCTTGCTGTTCCGTTGACAAGTTGTCGAACAAGGTTTTGTTGAAGATGATTTCAAAAGATTCTTGAGACTGGTGGAAAGAACCCAAGTGATAATGCTTGGAAACGTCCTGCATGCCAAAGTCTTTATCAGACGTTGGGTTGTTGAATTCAGCAGCATCAATCAGGCCAGACTTCATAGCTGGCTGAATTTCACCACCGGGCAATTGAACAACAGACATGCCCATTTCTTGAAGCACGTCCGCAGCCAAGCCAACGGTACGATATTTCAAGCCCCGCAACTGTGAAGAATCTTTGATTTGTTCTTTGAACCAACCCAAAGGCTGAGCAGGCATTGGGCCTGAGAAGAAACCAACCAGGTTCAAGCGCAGTTTGTCGTGCATGAGTTCGTTGTAAAGTTCACGACCACCGCCGTATTGAACCCAACCCATCAATTCGTTGGCAGACCAACCAAAGCAAGGGCCGGTACCAAATAGGGAGGCCACTGGGCTTTTAGAATACCAGTACGCGGTAACCAAGTGAGCACCRTCCAAAACGCCTTTGTGTACRGCGGTTTGCATTTCAGCCGTTTTMACAACAGMRCCAACGCCCAACAGGTCRATTTTCATYGMRCCGCCAGCCATTTTATTRACACGRTTGACRTAATCTTGAGCRWATTCCAAGAARATGCCGCCGCCCCAAGCTGCTTGAACTTTAAGWACKGTTGCCGCTTTGGCAACATGTGGYGTKGCCARWACRGCTGCCGCAGCACCTGCMGTTGCGATACCCGTWCCTTTTAAGAACTTACGRCGWGAMAGTGTYTTGTCTTGTTTTGTWTCATTSGTTTTGGTCATTTTATAATAGCCTCCCAAAAAAATGGTTTTTCTTCATTGAGGTTCCTAATCATTTCAACTCCCGTTATGGAGCAGAAATTCAGCAACCTGTGTATTTGGCCCCAGAACCTTACCAGCCCAAAGCTAAATAGGGCAAGCAGAAGGTCCAAGCATATTACGCTCCCTGTGAGCAATAACGATGGGAAGAGCCTACGGCGAGGATCACGCAGCGTCAACGCCAATGGTTTAGGTTTCCATAATACGGGATAATTTGTTATCCCGCTTTGTTTTCAATAACTTAAAAAACGAAGCCTTCCCCGTTAAGCGACCCGATCTGCGGGTGGTTTTCCGGCAAAGATGGCATCTAAGTTATCCAACGCCCGAAACCCCATACCTACTCTGGTCTCAAACGTTGCACTCCCTATATGGGGAAGCAGGAAAACATTATCCAGTTCCCGGTATTGGGGATCAATGCCATCCGGCTCGCCATTAAAAACATCCAGCCCCGCGGCAAACAATTTTCCCGATTTCAGAGCACTAATCAGGTCTGCATCAACCACAACCCCGCCCCGCCCGGTGTTCACAACGATAGACCCATCGGGCATCAAAGCTATGCGTTCGCGGTTAATCAACCCCGTTGTTTCTTTCGTCGCCGGGCAATGGATCGATAAAACATCACAATGAGGCAATAAATCATCGACGGTGGCGTGATAAATCGCGCCACATTCCAAATCGGGGGCCAGACGTTTGCGGTTATAATAATGGATTTCCATTCCGAATCCGCGCGCGCGCTCTGCGGCGACTTGTCCAACCCGGCCCATGCCGATCACACCGAATCGTTTGCCCGTGACTTGGGTGCCCACCATGAAAGACGGGCTCCAATCTTTCCATTCGCATGCGCGCACCATGCGTTCGCCTTCGCTGGCGCGCCGCGCCGCGCCCAACATCAACAAGATCGCGATTTCGGCTGTGGCGTCGCTCAACACGTCTGGCGTATTGGTGACGATCAAGCCCTTGGCTTTGGCGGCTTCGATATCCACATGGTCATAGCCCACCGAAAAATTGGCGATGGCGCGAATGTTGTCGGGCAGACGGGCAATCACGTCGGCCGGGAACTTTTCCGTATGACAGGGCAAAATGGCTTCGGCCTTGGCCGCCATTTCTATCAGTTCATCGGTTGAATACAATCGATCGTCGGGGTTCAGCATGGGCTGATAATCGCGCAGCAGGCGAGCCTCGACGGCATCGGGTAATTTGCGGGTGACGAGAATTACGGGTTTGTCGCTCATAGGGGTGCGTCCTTTAACAATGGAAAATCGAGTCTATATAATAAAGTATAGAACGAAGGCCTCATATCTAAAATGCTCGATCCCTCGTTTTAAGAAATTCTTCCACATTGTGGGAAAAGCTCTCATTTCCCCGATGGCAATTGAACAAGCTGGTTTATTGCTTCATAATTTTTAAGGCGGGGGCATTTTTTGGAACACATTCAAATGACAAAACGCATAACAAAATCCGGACTGCAAATTTCTCCGATTCTTTATGACTTTATTGAAAATGAAGCCCTGCCCGGTTCCGGCTTGGATGGGGAAACTTTTTGGCAGAGTTTCGCTGAAATCATTCACGATCTGGCCCCGCGTTATCATGTGTTGATGGAAAAACGCGACGTCATCCAAGGCGAAATTGACGCGTGGCATCATCGTCACAATGACCAGCCTTTTAATGCCGAAGATTATAAAGAATTCCTGGGCGACATTGGCTATCTGATGCCCGAAGGCGCTGACTTTCACATCAGCACCCAAAACGTAGATGCAGAAATCGCCACCATCGCCGGGCCCCAATTGGTGGTGCCGGTGATGAACGCGCGCTATGCCTTAAACGCCGCCAATGCCCGCTGGGGCAGCTTGTTTGATGCTTTGTATGGCACCGATGTTATTGGCGAAGACACGGGCCTTGAAAAGACCAAAGCCTATAATCCCAAACGCGGACAAGCCGTATATGCTTATGCCGCAAAATTTTTAGACCAAGCCGTTCCCCTCACCAAAGGCCAACACAGCGATGTGGTTGATTACGCCCTGATCCGCGCCGGGGGCCGCATGATTTTAACCGCCACCTTAGCCAATGGCGACGACACCGGGCTAAAAGACGAAAGCCAGTTTTCGGGATACGTCCTCAATGGCGATAACAGCCCACAAGTGATCTTGTTTAAAAACCACGGTCTTCACGTCGAATTGCACATGGACAAAGACCACCCGGTGGGCAAAGCGCATCCGGCCAACGTCAAAGACATGGTCATGGAAGCCGCCATTTCGACCATTCAAGATTGCGAAGATTCCGTCGCCGCCGTGGACGCCGCAGACAAAGTTCAGGTTTACCGCAATTGGCTGGGTTTGATGAAAAGCGATCTGCAAGAAACCTTCGACAAAGGCGGCAAGTCGCACACCCGAAAACTCAACCCGGATCGTGACTACACCACCCCGTACGGCGAGCCCTTAACCCTGCACGGGCGCAGCTTGTTATTGGTGCGCAACGTTGGTCATTTGATGACGTCAGACGCGGTGTTGGATGAAAACGGCGCAGAAATTCCCGAAGGATTTTTAGACGCCATGATCACCAGCCTGTGTGCGGTTCATGATCTTAAATCCAAGGGCTCGATCCGCAATTCCCGTACCGGAAGTGTGTACATCGTTAAGCCGAAAANTGCACGGTCCCGAAGAAGTCGCCTTTGTGAACATCTTGTTTAGGCGCGTGGAAAAAGCTCTGGGTTTGGATCGCTACACCCTCAAGGTCGGCATCATGGATGAAGAACGCCGCACCACGGTGAATTTAAAAGAATGCATCCGCGCGGTCAAAGACCGGGTGGTCTTTATCAACACCGGGTTTTTAGATCGCACCGGCGATGAAATCCATACATCCATGGAGGCCGGCCCGGTGGTGCCCAAGGGCGACATGAAATCTCAAGCGTGGATCCAAGCTTACGAAGATCAAAACGTCGACATTGGTTTAGCAACGGGATTCAAAGGCCACGCCCAAATCGGCAAAGGCATGTGGGCCATGCCCGATTGCATGGCCGATATGGTTGCGACCAAACAAGCCCATCCGTTGGCCGGGGCCAACACCGCGTGGGTGCCGTCCCCCACCGCCGCCGTTCTGCACGCTTTGCATTATCACCAAGTCAATGTCGCAGAACGCCAAGATGAATTGGCTGGGCGCAGACGCGGAAGTTTGGACGACATCCTCACCCTGCCCCTGCTGGGCGACCGCAACCTTTCCGCTGCAGACATCCAAGCCGAACTTGATAACAATGCTCAAGGTTTGTTGGGCTATGTGGTGCGGTGGATCGATCACGGCAACGGCTGTTCCAAAGTCCCCGACATTCACGATGTGGGTCTGATGGAAGACCGCGCGACCTTGCGCATTTCCAGCCAGCACATTGCCAACTGGTTGCGTCATGACATTTGTACAGAAGCTCAAGTGCGCGAAACCTTAAAACGCATGGCGGGCGTTGTTGACCGGCAAAATTCCAACGATCCCCTGTACCGCCCCATGGCCGATAATTTCGAAGCCTCGATCGCTTTTCAGGCCGCCTGTGATTTGGTCTTTAAAGGATGCGAACAACCCAGCGGGTACACCGAACCGCTGTTGCATGCTTGGCGACGCAAAGTCAAAGAAGGCTAGGGTCAGAATCTATTAATCTGGTCCATTTGGCGGAGATGAATTTAAGGTTGGCTTAGGCGGATAATCTGCGGCAATGCCACTCATTATTAAGTTTATCCAACGACAGCCAGCCTTAAATTCATCCCGTCCCGAAGGGATTTGCGAAAGGTGCCCTTGGGACGTCGTCAAAGGCTTTTGAAAGTGAACGGCACTTCCTGCAAGACTTTTCCTAGCCCAAGAGCACCTTTCGCAAACCAAATGGATCATATTAATAGATCCTGACCCTAAGTTAGCCACGAAATCAAAACGGGCAGGCTAATCAAAGCCACGGCGGTTGAAACCACCACCGCCGTGGACGCCCGTGTGGGCATGGCGTCGTATTCCTGAGCAATCACAAACAACGCGGCGCCGACCGGAGTAGCCGCGCCCAAAGTCGCCGCCAACCGCCAATCGGCACTGACCCCAAACAAAGTCATAGCCCCCCACATGACCAACGGATGAACGGTCAGTTTTAAAAGGCCGATCACGGACGCTTCGCCCAAGCCATCGGACAGCGGACGTCCCGCCAAAACCGCGCCCAAGGCAAACATCGCCGCCGGAGCCGCCGCTTGACCCAACAGATTGCTAAAGCCACCAATGAACGTGGGCAGCCCCAATCCGGATGCGGAAAAAAGCAATCCAACAACGATGGAAACAATCAACGGATTTTTAACAATGGACTTAAARAGCCCGCCCAACATATGCGGGCGCAATCCCCCGGTTCTGGACACATCGATGATCGACGTTGCAAACGGAATCAAAATCGCCACATCAATCAAAACCATGATCGACAAGGGCGCCGCCACAGATTCCCCCAGCACCGTGACCAGCACCGGAATGCCCAAAAACCCGATGTTTCCATAACAGCCCGCCAACGCCATGATCGCGGCTTTATCGGACTTTGCTGAAAACAGCAGTTTGGCAATAATCCAACCGAGCACAAACACGATGCTAGCGGCAAGCAAAAGAGCCAACATAAACGTGTTTTCCAAAAGCACCTTTTCAAACGGTGTTTGTGACATCTTGCTGAACAACAAAGCCGGTAAAGCAAAATAATACACAAAGCGATTAAGCCCCTGCACACCCGCATTGTTCAACAACGCAAACTTGGTCGCCACAAAGCCCATCACCACAAGGGCAAAGAACGGCAGGATGATGGTGACAAGATCGGCCATGTAAAAACCTTAAGGAATCAAAATGGTCGATCCGGTGGTTTTGCGCGTTTCCAAAGCCGTATGAGCCTCGCCCACATCGGCCAAAGCAAATTCCTGATGGATTTCAATTTTAACCGCACCGGATGAGACCACTTCAAATAGATCGTTGCTCATGCTCACCAAATCTTCGCGTTCGGCGATATAGGCAAACAACGAAGGCCGCGTGACAAATAACGATCCCTTGGCCGCCAAGATACCCGGCGAAAATGGTTCCACAGGACCAGAGGCATTGCCAAAGGTGACCATCATACCCAACGGTTTCAGGCAGTCTAAACTGTCCATAAAGGTGTCTTTGCCAATGGAATCATAAACGACGTTCACGCCTTTGCCGCCCGTGATGTCTTTCACCCGGTCTTTGAAATTTTCTTCGCGGTATAAAATCGTATGGTCGCAACCGTGGGCGCGCGCCAGTTCGGCTTTTTCTTCTGACCCCACCGTGCCGATCACCGTGGCGCCCAAATGTTTAGCCCACTGACAAACGATCAAACCAACGCCGCCCGCAGCAGCCTGCATCAAAATGGTATCGCCCGCTTTTACGTTATAAGTGCGGCGCAACAGGTATTGTGCGGTCAGGCCTTTTAACATCATCGCGGCGGCGGTTTTGTTGGAAATATCGTCCGGCAATTTTACCAAATGTTCGGTGGCAATTACGCGTTTTTCCGCATAGGCTCCGATTGGGGCCGAAACATAAGCCACCCGGTCGCCAACGCTCAGATCCGTTACGCCTTCGCCAAGATCTTGGACGGTGCCCGCGGCTTCTTTACCAAGGCCCCACGGCAGTTCTGGTAACGCATAAAGTCCCGTGCGCATATACACATCAATGAAGTTCAGACCGCACGCGCTTTGTTCAATCAAGACCTCACCCGGTCCGGGGGCTGGCACATCCACGTCCACCAATTTCATAACTTCGGGTCCGCCATAGGCTTCGATACGGATGGCTTTGCTCATGGGATAAATCCTTATTTTAAAGTTTCTTTAAGCGGTCTTGTGAATGATCTTGAATAATCATATCCGCTGCTTTTTCGGCAATCATAATAATCGGGCTGCAGGTGTTGCCCGATGTGATGGTTGGCATGATCGACCCATCCACCACGCGCAGACCTTGTATTCCATGCACCCGCAAACGGGCATCCACGACGCTTAAGTTATCATAGCCCATCTTGCACGTGCCCACGGGATGAAAAATGGTCGAGGCTATATTTCCGGCTTCGCGCACCAAATCTTCGTCGCTGATGTGCTGGGGGCCGGGAAGAATTTCTTCAGGCTCAAACTGGGCCACCGCCGGAGCCTTCATAATTTCGCGCGTCAGGTGAATAGACTTCGCCGCCACGGCGCGATCACGTTCAGCCGACAAATAATTCATCGTCAATTTCGGCTGTACGGCTGGGTCCAGACTTTGAATATGAATATGCCCCCGGCTTTGGGGACGCAGATTACAGACCGACGCCGTAATGGCCGGAAACGCATGCAACGGATCGCCAAGTTTATCCGTCGACAACGGTTGAATATGCCATTCCAGATTGGGGAATTTTTCACCCGCATCGCTTTTGGAAAACAAGCCCAACTGGCTGGGCGCCATCGACAAAGGACCGCTGCGATTGAAAGCATATTCCAAGCCCATCATAATTTTGCCAAAGATTGAATTGGCCTTTTGATTCAGCGTCACCGCATTTTTAACTTTAAAGACGGTGCGAATTTGCAGATGGTCTTGCAGGTTGGCTCCGACACCTTTCAGGGCGTGCAGCACCGGAATATCAAAACGTTTGAGAACCTCTGGATCACCAATACCCGACAGTTCCAAAATCTTCGGCGAATTCACCGCCCCTGCCGCCAACAGCACTTCAAGATTAACAATTGCCCGAAAATTTTGCCCCTTGTGGGTATAGTCAACGCCCGTCACCCGCTTGCCGTCCAACACAAGTTTAGACGTCAGCGCGCGGGTGATAACGGTCAGGTTTTTGCGGCCCAAAGCGGGTTTTAAAAAGCCCTTGCCCGTATGCCAGCGCACGCCACGTTTTTGATTAACTTCGAAATAAGCCGAGCCTTGGTTGTCGCCCGTGTTCATGTCATCGCTGGGGTGAATGCCCACTTGGTCGGCGGCGTCCCTGAATTTTTCCAAGATGTCCCATTTCAGCCGTTGGCGTTCCACGCGCCATTCTCCGCCCACATTGTGCATATCCGATTTGCCATGAAAGCTGTCTTCGGATTTTAGGAAATAGGGTAGCACATCGTCCCAGCCCCAACCGTCACCGCCCATTTTTTGCCAAGTATCGTAATCGCCCGATTGGCCGCGCATATAAATCATGCCGTTGATGGACGAACATCCGCCCAGCACCCGGCCGCGCGGATAATTCAGCACCCGCCCATTTAGGCCCGGATCGGGTGCCGTTTTCATCATCCAATCGGTGCGCGGATTGTTCATGGTGTACAGATAACCAACGGGAATGTGTATCCATGGATAGGTGTCTTTGCCCCCGGCTTCTAACATCAGAACGCTAACTTTTGGGTCAGTGCTCAACCGATTGGCCAACACGCAACCCGCCGTTCCGCCCCCAATGATCACATAATCAAAGGGGCCTGTTTGTTGCGTGTGAACGTTGACCATGCCGTAACCTTTCAAAGGCAAAAAGATACCTTTGGGCTTACCTTAAGAAAACGCAAGTGGCAATGCATACACTTTAGCATTTCCCCATCGTGGAACCAGACACACAAACGCCTCACAAAGCGGCAACTTTGTGAGGCGTCAAAAGATGGTGGTTAACCAACTTAGGGGAGATAGGTTTTTAGCATGTCGCAGGTTTAGGGGCCCGAGCATGTTTCACGTTTGTAAAGATACCCTTCCAGGCCACGCTCAAAAGCTCGCTTAAATAGGCATCACGAACAGCCTTGGCTTGGTTCGTAGCATCAATGGCATCAGCGGTGTTATAGGTCTTGTTCATCATAGGTATTACTCCAATCCTCTGGTTCGCCGTTATTGTGTGGGGTGTTGTTCGGGCTGTTGGTATGCAGTATATGCATTTTAGGGTGGGTCAGAAGCGTCAAATTAGGGGGTCAGGTATGCGTTTTGTGCATAGACGTAAACCCCACTTCCCCCAACAGTCCGACAAGCAGCTCTTTGTTTCTGCGGCGAACGAGCGTAAGGTGAGAATCGAAATACATGAAAGATGATCACCAAAATGGAACTCGCCCCCTTTTCGCCTTACATCTGCAAACCGACCAACGAAACCCGCCAAGCCATTGCCCGTCAAGTGATGGACCCGTCCGACGCTCATACGGATCAAATCATTGAGGGCTTTATCCAGATCATCGCCATGGAAGGCCCGACATTATCGTCTCGGCTGTTCATTTTGTACGCCAAAAAAGGCGGCATTGTTAAGCTGACAGCGCACGCCGCAAAGCGCTTTTTTCAGGCCCTGCGCAAAGCCACATTGGCGCACCAGATTTCCATGGAAATGGACATGGATGTAAAAGGTGCCGCTGCGTTGTTGTGGTTACCGTCCATGAAACGCGTACAGCTTCGCGAATACGGAAATCGCGGATTTGACGACATTCCCGCATCGGAACTGGGCGAAGTGATGTTTGAATTGGCCGCAGAATCCACCGACGAAAAACATCAGCTCTACCTCAACATCGCCGAATTTTACGGCCTGTCTCACCTGCCCAAAAATGCAGAGACCCGCTTGGACGCTGTCTATGAAGCGTACTTGGGGTAACGTCCTTAACGGATGCACCGGTATTTGTTTTCACATCGGTTATAGGTTTTGACAAAAGCCCCGAGTTTCAGCTTGTTGTTTTTAATGCAACCGCTCTTTTGAAACTCATCCATGATGGCTTGCCCCCCAAATTTTGAGCTGATTTTATCGCCACCAAGCACCGCATTATAATATTTTTCAACAGATGGCTTTTGCTGGCCCAACTGCCCCTTGCCCTTGCTGATGGCCGCAGAATTATTTGGCTTAAATTCAAAGACCGAACATTTTTTAGCACTGACACAATCGGGGCGATCCCGTGCACCAGGATAAGCAACATCGCGAACATTACAGGAATAACTGCGTTCCATTTTCGCATGCATTTCTTTGCCAAATTTTAGGTAATACTGAACAACCGGATGACGAAACCCAACCATCGCACCAGATTTAATTAAACCTTTTAGTTTTTTAATCTCATCTTCGGTTTCTTTATAAATGGCTTTGGCCGGGCCACGTAGTATTTCTTCTTTGCTTAAGGCTTTCAAAGCGACGTTGATTTTCGCCATCTCTTTCATCAAATCAAGATTTTCATTTCGAACATCTTTAATCATCGAGCTGACGGCAGACTTCAATCGATCCACTTCTGATTTTCCATCGGGATCACCGGAATCAATACCACAATAAGCATCCGCTAATTTTTTCATGGCTTCACAGTCTGTTTTGAAATAATCCGCCGCACGTTCTTCCCAGTCATCGACCAGAACCTGCAACTGATGAAGTTCTTTACCCGTGGTCGCTGCGATTGCTTTGCGCGCTGACACGACATCGGGGTGGCGTTCCCCCTTGGTCAATTCCTTGCAGCTGCTGATCAAAGCTTTTTCTTTGTTTTTTAAATCGCCGACCATGGCCTTGGCTTCATTTGTCATGATGTTCGAAATGGTTCCCCAGGCATACGGTCCTCTGAACTTATTGACACCCCCTTGCCAGTCTTCAGCCGCGTCCACGGTTGTTTGCGCCCGTGACAAAGCCGCACTGGATTTTGCCGCCACGGCACGTGCTTTTTTAGGGATCGCCGCCATGCCATCGGGATCATGTTTGGGCAAATAAAGTTTGATTTCATCTTCAAGATCTTTCTGCCATCCGTCGCAATCAAGGGGCACCAAACGGTCTTTGCCAAATTTGTTCTGTTCGTTTTTAAGCTTGGCCAGATTTATGGCGGCCCCCTGAAAATCCTTCATGCTATCGGTCCATATTCTGGCCCTTTTTTTAACGTCCTGATTATCCTTATTTTCACTGCGAATGGTGTTCAGAACTGTTGGCAGTTTTTTCGACAAACCAACCGCATCAACCACGTCGCGAACATTATCATCGCGGCTGAAGCCTTTTAATTCAGCCTCCATTTTTTCCAAAAGATCAGCTGCAGGTTCAAATATTTTATCCAGTTCATCGGCGTGCACGGGAACAGTTGTCAAGGCAAACGCCCACACCACCATCAAAAGCTTGATTAAAATACGGTTCATTAAAAAGCCTCCACAAGATTTGCATTGGCACCATACCCAACGGCTTGGGCCTTGGTTGGAAACGGCAGTTGTCCTTCGACGTACAGACGCGTGGCAAAACCTTGGATGTCGACATCACCGCCAGCATCATCGCCAAAGCCCAAGCCTGCGTATTCATCGCTGGCATACGGGTCTTCGGTAGCGACTTCAGTTGACGGTGTGTCCGCAACCATATCTTCGCCCAACATGGCCGCCAATTCAGCCATCGCGGGATCAACAGCAGCCTCGTCAGGGGCAACCGGAGCCTTAGCCGCTGGCTCGTTTGGAGCCGCACCTGCTGCCATCACAGCAACTTTGTTGCCCGCCGCTTGAAAAGGCTTCACCTGTACGTGAAGACCGGGGTCAAAGGACACATTGTTTTCAACATCCCAATCAAAGTCTTCGGCATCGTCCGACGTCAGCAAGACGTATTTAGGCGATCCGTTAAATTTTCCGACAACGGCAGCCGCATCTGGGTCGGTCGCCGCAAACAAACTGCCGTTACCCCAAAATAAATTGTCCGTAATTGCCAACGGCGGCCCCTTAAAGTCATCCCATTGGGCATGAATGGCCCCGCCCGCATTATACGCAAACAGGTTTTTTGTGATTTCAATTTGGTTGGCTGTATATTTATTGCCGATTTCTAACGTTCCCGGATTGGAAGTTGTCGGGTCAGGATTATACGGCCAATTTAAAATGAAACTGTTGTTACGAATGACATAACGGTTCAGCTGATTGCGATACGATGCCGAAGAAACCTTCCATGCCATAATATTGTTGAGCACAAAATTATTGCGAATGATGACTTCTGATTTTTCGGTCATTGCTCGCACCAAAGGTTGAGCCACACCATTGGCCGCATTCAAAAAGGTATTGTCGGCGATGACCAACTTATCGGTGGTCAAATAACCAAAGGCCAGCACCGAAGAGGAACTGGAACTGTCTTTTCTGAGGTTGTTGTTTTTAGGATCATAAACATTGCCCGGAGCAACATCAAAGGTCAGGCCCGAAAGATACAGCTGTTTTAAAGCATGCTTTTTACCTTCAAACTGGATCACCGCCCGCGCACGAGTATCTGCCGTCAGCAAACGGGTTGGGGTCGTAAACGGAGAACGTGTTGTAAAATCATCCCCATAACCGCCCAAAATTCTTAAAGTGGCTTGGGGTGTTTGCGTATCGGGGAACATCCAATGTCCGGTTTTGGCTTTGCCCTTAAATTCACCCGCTGCGATTTTGATGTTCACCGTACAGGTTTTACACGCCGCAAGTTGTTTCACCGCAATTGAAAAAGCTTTGCCGATCGACTTGGCCGCAAAAATATTTTGATTGTCGGCTTTAGCCTTGGCCGCGTCATAAGCGGCACTTTTTTTAGGCCCAACCAAGATATTGATGTCTTCCGCATACGCGGGCGTAACCACACTTAAAAGCCCCCCAGCAACCAACAAAGGTCCAAAAAACTGTTTCATAACGCCTCCCGCTCAACTCTTATTAAGATTAACTTAAATTCTAAACACTAATTAATTGTATATGCAAGGTGAATTTATAATATGAATTAAGGAGCGGAGCTTTGAAATGAAGAAAGTGGGCTAAAAATCGAGCAAACAAAAAGCCAGCCCCGAATGGGCGCTGGCCTTTTTCTCCCAGACTTAGCCTCTCCTACAAAAACTAAGTGATGGTGAAATCGTTGATGTCCAGATCGGGCAGGCTGACCTCTTCCAAAACGATGGACATGTCCATTGCCCCGTTGCCGTCCACATCAATTTCAAGGGTTTGGAAATTTGCATCAAAACGGGCTTCGGCGCTGCCGAGGTTACCGCTGAACGTACTGTCGCCGATGAACGAAAAGCTTGTGGTGCTGGAAATAATACCATCTAACCAAATGTCTTCGTTATCGTCCGTGGCATCAAAATCATAGATATAATCATAGGTATCGGCCGAGCCCACATCGACATAAGAATCAAAGATCGAAGTATAACGAAACACGTCTGATCCATCGCCGCCATACAAGTAATCTTCACCGATACCACCGTCCAAGATATCATTGCCATAACCGCCTTGCAGGCTGTCATTTCCGGCCATGCCAAACAACACAGACGAAACGGCATAATAATCATCAATGTACAGGGAATCATCGTTGTGACCACCTGCGACCACATAGGCGTGGTCGCCCGTGTTCAACGTCATGGCTCCTTCTACGTCCACGCCGTTTAAACGGGCCAAGCCAGCCGAGACTTCGATAAATTCGATGCTGTTGTCGATGTTGACGGTATTGGTGATCGGCAGATCGTAATCGAAATAATAGCTGTCGAAATAATACGACAACCCGGCGCCTTCATCTTCTTCGTAATTGTCATAACCCAAATCCAAAATCTTGGCTTGAGTAACGCCATCACCCAGAGCTGTAATTTGAATCGCCACACCTTCTAAATTTTGAAAGACCACACCATCATCGTCACCACCGGCGTCTGTGATGGTATCCACGTGGGCTTGAGCCCCGCTGGACACTTCAACATCATCGGGATCGGTTCTGATTTGCAACAGGTACTGACCATAGGTATAGCCATACGATGTCTCGACCGTCACGCCCGGTTCGGCACCAATATATTCGGTGCCATTGATGGATAGATCATTGTACGCAACATCCCCATAAGCATCCCCTGGTGAATTTCCATACGATGTGATCACCGCCTGAACTGGCCCGTCCTTCGTCTTCGGTTTGCACAAAGTCATAAAAGTTTCCGGGATATGGGCTGGTGAAGGCCCCCGCCCCGGCGACCGAAACTTCAATGTTGCCGTCTTGGGCTTGGTCAAAGATAAACGTCGTATTGTCGGTATCGCCGACCAAGTTATCAATGTCTGACGTGGCCACAAGGCCACTGCCTTCATCTTCGACAACGGGGTCTGGATCGGGTTCGACAACAACCTGAGTGGGGGCATCAGTCGTTGAAGAGGTGGTCGTTTGCGTTGTATCCGTGGTCAAATCAACGCTCACCAAATCGATGGTTGGGGTATCGGTTTGAAACGTTGCGACGGTCAAATGGGGTTCGTTAAATACGACCGTTTCGAACGTTGTATCGGTGGGCAAGGGTTCTGGATCATCGGCAAACGGATTATCGTCGGCGAACGGATTGTCTTCGGCGAGGGTTGGATCGATTTCGGTAGCAAATTCATCGCCCCCGGCGGCGGTATCAAAATTGGCAAATTCTTCGGCGCTGAGCTCTTCTTCCGCAGATGTTGTGCCATCGCTGTCTGAACTGTCCGAAGTTTCCGCAGTGTCCGCTGTGCTAGCCGTTTCCGCCGCCGTCTCGGCCGGTTCATCATCGGGTTCCGCCGTACTGGACGAAAATTCCTGAACCGCGGTTTCCTGTGTGGTCACGGCGGTGCTGGCTTGCGAACTGTATTCGGCCGTTGTCGTCGCAATCGCTTGGGCTTGAACGGCTTCGGCTTCGGCGACTTGGGCTTCGACCTGAGCTTGTTCGGCTTGGGCGGCCGTGGTCGCGGCTTGTTGTTGCGTGGCTTCGGCGGTGGCCTGAGCTGCGACGGCTTCGGCTTCGGCGGCTTCGGCTTCACTTTGTTCGGCTTGGGCCG
>NVTL01000022.1 GCA_002401565.1 Rhodospirillaceae bacterium | reverse complement strand
GGACCGTACCCAAAAGACTGATAAAAGCATAGATTCTGCTAATCAAAACGAAGCCAACTTGCGTTCCTACATCGCCGTTCCCTTTGAAGAAAAAGATCAGGCCAAGGCTTTGGGCGCAAAATGGGACCGTAAACAAAAAAGCTGGTTTGTGCCATCAAGCGTTGAGGCTGCACCATTCCAAAAGTGGAACCCTGAGAACCAACCCGCACCCAAAGACAAAACCCAAGCGATCAATCCTGTTGATGAGTTTTCCGATCAGCTTCAAGCCCAAGGTATTGTCATCAAAGGTGCGCCTGTCATGGATGGCAAGTGGCATCGCGCCGCCTTGGCTGAAGATGGCCCCGGCACCAAAAATGCATCCTATCGTGCATTCATGGAAGGCCGTCCAAATGGTCAGATTAAAAACTTCAAAACCGATGAACTCACCCGCTGGGTGGCGCGTGGCGAGAAACTAACATCTCAAGAACGAGCAATGTTCCAGGCCCAATCTGCCGAGGCTTGGGCCAAGCGCGTGGCTGAATGCCAAGAACTCCAGGAAAAAGCCGCCAATGTTGCCAAACAAAAATGGGGCTCTGCACAAATGCCAGAACCACAAAATACATATCTGGCCCACAAAGATGTTCAGGCCATTGGCATTCGCCAGGATGAAAAAGGTAATCTTTTGATTCCGGCCCGCGACATTCAAGATCGCCTTTGGTCGGTTCAAACCATTAACTCTGAAACCGGCAAAAAGCGGTTCCAGAAAAATGGTCGAAAAAATGGCCTGATGCACATTATTGATCCCAAGGAAAAAATAGGTGAGGCTCATCGCCCCGGTGCAAGTTCTGGAATGGACAAAGGCACAATCTTTATTGCGGAAGGTTACGCCACGGCGGCCAGCATTCATATGGCGACCAAAAGACCCGCCGTGGTGGCCTTTGATGCGGGCAACTTAAAGCCCGTGGCAGAGGCCATTCGTGAACGCTATCCCGAAGCYAARATCGTATTGGCYGCKGACAATGATCACAAACTTRAAAGCWCMAARCGYGGCAACGTCGGGAAAATACGTGCATCTGAGGCRGCTCAAGCCGTTGGTGGAGYGATGGTCATGCCCATCWTGACCGATGACCAAAAGCAAAAAGGCCTCACGGACTTTAATGACCTTGCCAAGGACAGCGGCAAAATGGCGATTGTCACGCAAATCCGCAAAGAGCTCAAACGACAACAATCTGTAACCATGAGTCAAACAAAACAAGACCAAGGTTTAAGCCTTTAGCACCCTTCCTAAGGAGAAATACCCATGCCCATTATTGGCACATTTAAGAAAACCGATGACACATACACCGGAACGATCCGCACCCTAACGCTGGATATTCCGGCAAGCATTGTTACCAACCCAAGAAACGGTAACGACAAAGCCCCGGACTATCGCATTCACGGCAATGACAACGCRGAGCTRGGAGCCGCATGGAAAGAAAYCAGCAARRCMGGRMAAGARTTYYTSAAAGTCAAACTCGAYTGCCCCGCCCTGCCCAAAGCGGTGTTTGCRTRTCTGATCAATCAGGAYGGAAAATATACGTTGGTGTGGAAACGATGAMAGRTCGCGYRCARATYAAGGCGTAYMTYACGCCRMATGAAAAAAGGGAAGTGACCGCGCTTGCAAACCAAGCGCGGCTCACGACCTCTGAGCTCATCCGYCGCCTKGTGCTTAATCAAAAACTTCCCAACGTGCGCCAACATGAAGCMGTCATTGACCTGGTTAAGATCAATGCGGATCAAGCCCGGCTTGGCAAYCTTTTGCGCATGGCYTTRATGGATGAAGATTTTARACCACCTCAAAACATGGACCTGAATRCCCTCTTTGAAAACATCAGAAYGACACAAGACATYTTAAAATCWAAAATYATGGCCYTRTGAMATYCRATGATTTCTAGRCGTCACAACAAAAARGAACCGGGGTCGTTTCGGGATCTGGCCGAATACATTGCCGCCGCAAAGGAAAAAGGTGAAAAGCTTGATAACCTTTGGATCGTCAATGCCAAAGCAGGTTGTGATTTTGAGAACCTCGACCTTGCCATWTGTGAAATCGATGCGACMCARGCCCTMAACACAAGTGTCAAAAGAAACAARAGCTATCAYCTTGTGGTTTCYTTTCCAAAAGATGAAAAGCCATCACTTGATGCCTTACGYGATATTGAACACCATTTTGCAGAAGYCCTCGGGTTTRCTGATCATCCCCGTGTRATTGGMACCCATYGCGACACCGAAAAYTTCCACATGCATGTTGGTTATAGCCGYATTCAYCCTAAAACAYTYAAAGCCCACTGGCCSGAACATGATTTTCCCAAGCGAGACCARGTCTGTCGGRATATGGAACAGAAATATGGCCTTAAAGTTGATTTRGGAAAGGATGAAAAAGTTAAAGCAAAYCAAAARCCCCAAGCYGCCCGWGACAAGGAAGCGCATACTTGGGAACAAAGCTTTTACACCTATGTGCAAAATTTTAAACCACCCTTGATGGAGGCGTTGAACACAGCCAAAGGCTGGCAAGATTTACACACAGCCTTTGCCAAGTACGATCTAGAACTTCGCAAGCGTGGCAACGGCCTCATCATTGGCAGCCGCCCAACCAACCAGTACACGAAGGCACAGCACATCAAAGCCAGTGCCCTTGATCGGTCATTTTCTAAAGGCACGTTAGAGAAACGGTTTGGGCCATTTCAAGGCCCCACAAAGACTACAGAACACATCAAAGCGACTGTTCGCTATAAACGCACCCCCATCACGCACCACCCTGACCAGGCGACCCTCTGGCATCGTTACCTGAAGGCTCGCAACCGGCCAGATACGTTCGCACAAAAAACCTTCAACACCTGGCGCGAATATTTATCGCTGGGGGCCATTGATGATCCCTTGGCCATTGCCATTATTCAGTCCCATAAGAAGATTATACAAACTCTTACTTTGCAAAAAACAAAACCAAATAAAAAACGCCCCTCAAATCTGGAGCGATAAATCATCTGAACAATTCACGAATACACAAGATCGCCCCCGAGCAAGCCTATAAGTCTGTGGACATTGGTAAAAACGTAGCAGTCAACTTAACTCAATACGCAGAGATTGCGATACTATATACCCTAGATCAAAAAATCTTGGAATGGCACATTAAACAGCCGCTTTTTCGCTACCAGCTCTCAAACCTAAAGAGCCTTCCAGAGGCTCCGTCGTCATTCAGACTAACAACTACCTCGTCAGGTAGGAACGGACTCGGTTTTCCGTCTTCGGATGGGGGCGCATCGGAACTGATCAGAGTTATTATCGTTTGAATGCCCAATTCGCTATACTCACGAATGACATCTAAGAGGTTTTGCTTTGGGCGTGGGTCTAACGCTTCAAAAACCCCGTCGTGATAGACGAATTGGGGGAACTTCCCATCATGATGGGAACGAAGAACCGCCAAATCGAAAGCCACGCACATTAGCTTCCGGTACGAAGTGCCATCACCTTCGCTTGTTGAAAGCTCATTTTCATCAACAAAGTCAGCATGGAACTCGAGGTTACCCTCTGAATTCACGCGCACGTTCAGCAATGCCTTGTGTCCCAGCACACGTTCGATGATAGAACTGAAGTGCTTTCGGATTTCAGCCAAAAGGCTCTTTGTGTCTCGACTGACGGCGCTGACGTGCCGTTCTACAGTGCCTTGCTGCGTAGTGTAGTCGGATTTCAACTGCCGAAGCTCTTCTCGTTTATCTTGGATGTTACTTATATATTCCTGCTGTTTGCGCAAGATAGCAATTTCGGAATTTAATTTCGAAATCTTGGCTGAGACCTCTTTATACTTCGCAAAAACGTCTTCCGACCGCAAGAACTCAAGCGCAGATTTGCGCTCCATATTCAACATTTCTAAATCGCGTCTTGTTGCCGAAAGCTCCGCGTTGGTATCCTTGAGCTCTTCTTGGAGGTACTGGCGGCGCTCATCGGTAATTGCACGGTTGAACGCGATTAACTGTTCGAAGTCTGCCTTGATTTGATCAGGGAACAATACGCCAGCTTCCTCAAACAGCGTTTTAGCCTTGTCTKGATCGAATGTGATTTTGTCTTCTTGCAACGCATCTTGGATTTGCCGCGAACTGTACAATAGCCCGTACCGTCGTTCATTCAACTCGGCAATATTTTGATCAACATCCTCTACCAACCGATCAGTTGCGGCTACATCGGCGTCTTCGAAATCAAACTGGTCAAGCTCCGTCTGCATACGATCAACTTCTGCTTCGCGGAGTTGTAGCAGTGCATCGGCGTTTTCCAGTTGCTCTTCTGAGGCACCGACTTGGCCCTCAAATGCATGAAGTTCTGCTAGTTTCTGCTCAATGCTGTTTCGCATAGAGTATCTGTCTATGAACAGGCCTGCATCCATCCCCAGAACGCGGGCAAGCACCGGCTTCCAATACATGTCAGGCCCCATATGGCGTTGAAGCTTGAAAACATCGTCGTAGTCTGACTGGCGACGAAGAAAGTAACCTAGTGCTTCTCTATACTTCCAAGGGCTAATGTCAGTGAAATTGAGGTACCCGTCCAGAAGGCCTTGCGCCTTTTCGAATGCGAGGTTTGCGTGTGTCCATTTCTCATCAGGAAGCGATGTAAGATCAGGCTCAACCAACTCAGATTTCAGGAATGAGATTTTTGATGGTGCTTCAATAGCTCGTCTGATTGTCAAATGACTTCCGTCAAGAAGGAGGATTTCGAGGAAGAAAACAAACTCAGAAAAAAGGTCGGGCCGTTTCATGAAAAAATGGTTCTTGTCGACTTTCCCCAACAAGCAAAAATCAATCAGTCGGGCCAAGGTGGATTTCCCAAGGTTGTGGGAACTCTTGGCACGGTTCTCTGGATGCCGAATTTCGGCTACCACCGCGTTTAAGCCTGCATTGAAATCGACTGGCGTGAAATAGTGGTCCAAATTGGAGTAAAGGCGGACAAGTTTCATTTTACCCCCACGTATTCAAGCCGATCTCCCTTGGGGTGGTATTGAACCAGCCCAAGTAAGAAGAGTAAATTCAATGAAGGTAGAAAAAGCGTCTCACCGTTCGGATGTGATTTGGTCGCGTATCGGAATAGGTCCGAGTACCCTGCGCTTCGTGCCTTCCGCAGGCGAGAGAGGAGAACATAAGCCATATTCATGACAGTGAGATCGGGGTGGGAATGTTTGGAGGGTCTAAGCATCGCTGTTTTTCCCAATGTCGCATGTCCAGTACATGTAGAACAACATAGCACGGGTAAGACGCTTGTTGCTCTTCAGCATCTGTGAACGTTCAATTAGCAAATCTGTCAGATAGTTAAAGACGCTGTCAAATGTGTCCTCATTTCCTTGGAATTCAACAATTTTCAGAGAGAACTCTTCGGCAGCCTCATGATAAGTGGTTTGGAACTCAACGTTCTTCGGATCTCTAAGAAAAACATCAATTTGCTTTGTCAGAGGGAGATAGAGGGTGCGAAGCTTTTTAGCAAACTCATCGCTCATGTTGTTTAACACGTTTTTCTCGCTGAACGGGGTGCGAGCCGTGGGAAAATCTTGTGCGTCGGGAATCTCGATCTCTCCGAATGCATCGCTAAATGCTTCAATTGTTGTAGCCAACTCGTCTGGGTTGACGATGAGTGGGCGTTCCAGTGACTTGAAGTTCAATGCGTTCTTGGCATCTGGAAACAGCCCAAACCATTGATCCAGCTGGTCTGTGCCTACAAAGCCCAATCTCTCTTCCTCGATTCCTGTGGCCTCGTAGAAGTACGTTTTCAGCTTCCCTTCAGTAATTCCTGTGAGCTTGCGGTTGGAGACTACGAGATAGTTCTGAAGTTCGCCGGAGGTCACCATTTCTGTGATGCGCGGGAGTTCTTCAGTGAGGGTGCCGGTGTTTTTGGTGGGATTAAAGAATGCCTTGTCGCTGAAAGATGCGTTGATCCCGTTGGTATGCTTCGCTTGAATGATCGTGGTACCCTTCCAAGGCGATGCTGAAGAAGGATAAGCCTCTGCGGTCCCTTGGAACTTGGCATCTTTTCCGCCATCTTTTCCCTTGGCAAAGCCAATGAGGCCAGCGCCGAAAAGGCGCTGCCCCAATGTGACAATGACTTTTTCAAACTGATCGTCAGACAGGTCGTAGTAATTCAGCAAGTGCGTCGAATCCTTCCCTCAACACCTTTTGCCATTGAAGCATCGCTTTTGCAATGCAGTCCAGCACTAATTCTCCAGCTTTCAAATACACCGTTGGTAGGTAACCAACCCCTTGACCGGGCTGTCCGGGTAGCAAAAAACAGTTTTTTCATGCAGCCAGTAGGGGGAGGCCGTAGTCAGCAAACTTTATTAACAACACTCAAACACGGACAACAAGTCCTTTGACGCCCCTAATGCATGTTTCTTTTGTTTCAAAACGAAACAGTGCCCGAGTGCACATTACCTCTATTTTTTTTGTTCCCTTCGGCAATCGGTGTAACGCCCCGGCACCTCTGGGACATTTCCTAAAAATTTCATACTCCCCAATGCCCTATGTCACGGGACTTTTGAACAAGCGACCCATGCACTAACAGGGTGAATTTTGTCGTTTCATAATCTCAAAAAAATCGTTGAGCACAAAGTGCGAATAAGCCCCCCACGGATGTGGGCAGAGCGGATTGTGGTACCACAATCCATGTCCTGCCCCTCTTTACGACATGGAAGACATGGAAGACGTGGAAACTTATGGAAGGTTTCCGGCACAAACAATCTCGCGATAATTGCCATACAAAATTAATCATAAATTCATTTATTTAATACTTAATGGATTTTGATACAGATGTTGTAATGATTGATCGCTTGGGAAAAATTATGTTTGTTCATATGAAATTAGGTATTTTTTTTGGAGTCGCGATTGTTGCACTTAGCGGTTGCTCTGCTGGGGCTCGTAAAGCAAGTCCTACCGCGCAATTCGATTTTAATATATCCAATCTTGACCGACAGGAATATGAAGTACTTGCGTCCGTGGAAGGGTCGTCGAAAACTACATCATATCTATTTGGTGCTTTTCAGATCCATGATGATAAAAATATTTCGGTCTTAGGCATTCCCTTCTTTGAAGAACGTTATGCTTTCAGAGATGGCAAAAAGTGTTATTTATTTAATTTAATCTGTTCGTCAAATATCTACGATAGAGCTTATTACAAAGCACTCGCCGCTACCCCCAATGCAGATGCAATTTTGAAAAAGGGGTTCACATCTGAAGAACGAGGCGTGCCTGGGTTGTTTAACACTGAGACCGTTAGTTTTACTGGAAAGGCTGTCCGAATTAAGGACGATACTGAATTGGGTCTGAGTTCTGCCTCTAATTCCATAAATACTAACGGCATTTTTTTTGCAAAGCCTATAACAAGAAATATCGCAGTTGCTCAGCAACCCACTGTAAATACTTATCAGTATCCAGTTAGAAATTTGCGGCAACCGTCTAGAGCAGCAGGTCCCGTACAAAAAAGTCTTTCCGATATTTTGGGGGAATAAAAACAATCATGTTTGTCAGGAAAAAATAGTCGTCTTAGGGTCCAGGCTGTGTAAAAACGCAGGCCATGCTATAATTCTCTCATAATTTTGAGGGAGAGTTTTATGAAGCGTTTTGTTGAAGGTGAAGACCGTAGCCAGAGCACATTATTCCCCGAACGGCTTGATGACTATGTTGGCGAAGACAATTCTGTTCGCATCATTGATGTGTTTGTCGATGAACTTGATCTGGGCGGTTTAGGCTTCAGCCGCGTTGAACCTCTATCGACGGGCAGACCGAGTTATCATCCTTCGATTTTGCTCAAGCTCTATATTTACGGCTATCTCAGCCGAGCCACTTGGTCAGTGTGAAAGTTGACACCGGAGAGGGCTGATTCGGCTTCTCTCTCGGTCCATTTTCCAGTCCTTGGCCTAGTCCGTCTGCGTAATAGACATGCTTAAATTATGGTTTATGATGATGAATATCAAAATAACTTATTTCCAGAGCCTTCCCTAAACTGGTGGTTTTGGAGAAAGAGGCGCTGGCGTTGCTTTAATAGAGTGGCGTCAGCGTTTCTGTGTCCAGTGGCAACTAGGCCAGTCCCGTCCTCACAGTGACTGGGCGGGGGCAGGGGTGTCTGGACTTGTCTGAAAAAAGTGGACAGCACCTCGCTCTTTAGGCTGCCATTTTTTCATACCGCATTGGGCTGATGTTTCCTAATGCAGAATGGCGTCTGCGACTGTTATAGAAGTTATTAATGTAATTTCTGATTGACGTTTCAGCCTTCAACCTTGTTTCGAACCTCATCCGCCAGACGAGTTCAGCCTTTAAGGTTTTGAAGAAGCTCTCAACAGGTGCGTTATCATAACAGTTGCCTTTTCCTGACATGGATATTTTGATGCCATGCCGTTTCAATTCCATTTGATATTCGGTTGCACAATATTGACTGCCGCGATCCGAGTGATGAATGAGGCCTGGTTTTGGGCGACGTAACGTGATCGCCATGCGTAAAGCTCGCAAGGCCAGATCCATTTTCATACGGTCACTGACTGCCCAACCAACAACTTTGCGGGAATAGAGGTCAATGACGACAGCTAAGTAAAGCCAGCCTTTACGTGTCTCAATATACGAGATATCGACAGACCACTTTTGATTGGGCGCCATTGCCGTAAAATCTTGGTTCAGCAGGTTCGGTGCAAAGCCCATCGCTGGCGTGTGACTGAAGTAACGCCTTGATTTCCGCGTCCTAACAGCCTGGATGCCGTTTTCACGCATCAATCTTCCAACTCTATGATGACCAACTTGAAAGCCTTCTTCTCGTAATTCTTCAACCATCCTTGGACGCCCGTAAGAATACAAGCTGGCTTTAAATTGAGCTCGAATATGGGTCAATAAAACCATGTCTTCGCGCTGACGGGAACTGGCAGGTCGCTTCGCCCAAGCATAAAACCCAGAACGGGAAACTTTAAACAGAACACATAATCGACCCGCATTGTTTTTGGCCTTCTCCGCTTTGATGAATTGATATCTCATCATTTTTGGCTCGCGAAGAAGGCTGTGGCTTTTTTTAAGAGGTCACGCTCCTCACGCAATATCTTATTCTCTTTGCGAAGCCGTTTGAGCTCTTTTTGAACATCATCATGCGGTCCGGACATCAGGTCTGCATGGCGGTATTCGGCAATCCATTTGCCAAGTGTTGAGTGACCAATGCCAAGGTCATCAGCAATTTGATGGCGTGTTAAATCGCTATTTAAAGCCAGTTGAACGGCTTCTTTGCGGAACTCGTCTGTAAATTTCTTGCGTGTCATTTAATCCTCCAAGATAACAATTAAAAATCTCGAAGGTGCTGTCCACTTTATTCAGACAAGTCCAGAACACCCCAAGCTCAACCATCCATTCAAACAGAGCAGCCTGTTCAGCCGGAACAAACCTTAATTCCACCGCAGCTTAAACCTCAGGAGAAGGCCTCTCCTGAGCAAAAACTAGACCCCAAACAGCCTGCCCCACCCCTGCCGACGCCCAATCCACTTCAACTTAAGGGGGGCGACATTGTCAAAGATGCGTCGTCACATCTTGGCGGCAAATCTGATATCAAGCCCCGAGTGGAACAATCCGATGGACAAACCAAGCCGGTTTTTGATTTTCCAACTGATGCTGGCAGTTTTGTTGTGGATGTCGGAGGACAAGCGGACGGCACAGTCCCAAGGGAGGCATCACAAGACCTGAGCGAAGGAACACTAACACAAACGTCACGAGATTTTCTTCTGGCCCAAATTTTCAAATTTTGGAATTATAATTATAATAGTCCGAGTGGACAGGATATCACCTTGCATGGATATGTGACCGTAATGCCGGATGGCATGCTAGCACCACCATTTAATGGAGCACAGCGGTGGAACCCACAGGAAGCTATGCCTCAGTATGCAGAGGCTGAGCGAACTAATAACACTATTGTAACGCGGGCATTGGAGAGCTTTTACCTTGCCCTTCGCATGTCACAACCTCTTAAACTTCCCGAAAATCCATCAGARTCTTGGCCACAACGTGTCTCTGTGAGCTTTAATTTCAAGGACCTCCCGACGAAGTGAGGGAGGCAGAGTAAGCGTCCGGTCTCCCCGCCCTATCATTATAACTGGTTTTTAGCGACACTGTCTGCAGATAGTGGGCAATATGTGTCCGCTTAAATTAAGTGGACACTAAGCGATGACAGATAGGCGTAAACGKCGAACTTGGAGCGATGMTGAAAAGCGTATGATTRTWRMGCARACGCTTGTGCCGGGTGTGTCGGTTTCTCAAGTTGCRCGRCGTTATGATGTGAATGCGAATTTRGTYTTCAAGTGGKSRCGTGATCCTCGGTTTTGYGGCMCCAACGATMRTGTTYCTRTYGMCCCGRCMTTYTTGCCTGTTGAGGTGTCMCAAAATACRCCAATTTCTAAGCCGGAACTAATTTGTTCTGGGGGGCTGGGCAAGGTCAAGATCGGCTTGGTGAACGGCACCCATCTTGAGATCAGCGGCGCTTATGACCTAGATGTCATTTTGCGGTTAGTCCATGGTCTTGCGGGAGGACCCGCAACATGATCCCGGTTCCCGCACAAACCAAGGTGTGGCTTTGCGCCGGCGTGACCGACATGCGCAAAGGGTTCGCAGGGTTGTCGGCATTGGCCGAAAAGGTTCTGAAGCAGGACCCGTATTCGGGCCACCTTTTTGTTTTTCGCGGTCGCCGGGGTGACCTGATTAAAATCATCTGGTGGGATGGCCAAGGGGCCTGCTTATTTAGCAAACGTCTGGAACAAGGCCGTTTTGTTTGGCCCTCGGCCAAGGGCGGAACGCTCACGCTCAGCCCGGCTCAATTGGCCATGTTGATGGAAGGCATCGACTGGCGGGCACCGTCCAGAACATGGCGACCACTGACCGTTGGGTGAGGGTTGAAAAAGCTGATATTTATGGCCTAAAAGGGTGCCTTTTAGGTTCCTTTTTTAGGGGCCATCTGCTATAAAATAGGCATGTTGAATAACGCTCAAAAGCTCCCAGATGAACCAGCCGAGCTCAAGAAATTGGTCGGTACTTTGGCTGATGAAGTTAAAACTCAGGCGCTGTTGATCGAGAAGCTTAAGCATCAATTGACGGGCATGCGGCAACATCGTTTTGGGTCGAGTTCTGAAGCTTTGGATCAGTTACAGTTAAGCCTTGAAGATGAAGAAGTAGCGCAAGCCGCAACAGAGGCRTCACAGGAACCTGACCGCAAGGCGGCTTGTGATCCAAAGTCAAAAGACCAACCTAAACGCAAGCCACTGCTAAAACATCTGCCCTGCCATGAACAGGTTCTTTCGCCCGGCGATGCGTGTGGGGACTGCGGCGGCAAACTTAAAACACTTGGTCAAGATGTGACCGAAGAACTTGAATATGTTCTCGGTCGGTTTATCGTCAACAAGATTGTTCGCCCCCGTATGGCCTGCGCCTGCTGTGAGACCTTTCATCAAGCCGCCCTTCCTTCACGGCCGATTGAACGCGGTCGTCCGGGGTCAGGGCTGTGTTGGTAGCCCCTGGAAACGGTGTTTCCGAAAGCGCGCTAAGGCGTATCAAAATATGCCGATCATCTTCCTCTTTATCGTTTATGTTGACTTCAACATAAACGATAATATGTTGCGTACAAAATTATGTTGCGGAGGCTCGATTTCTCCTTGATAGACCTCCCTTCTTCGGTAATCTACGCAACATATTTTTTTGCATCACATCTGTTGGCATAATCCAGTTTCCAATAACAACAAGGAAACAAGATTATGTTCGAACTTATTTTCACCCGACCGTCTACAATCTTACAGTATCGTTATGGCCCACGTCCGTCGCAAGTTCGTTGATGTGTATAAAGCCGAAGGATCAACTATCGCCGAACACGCCATCAAACGCATTGCCAAACTTTACGGCATTGAGAAAGAGGTGCGGGGACAGCCACCAGAGCAGCGCCGAGCGGCCCGCCAAGAACGCGCAAAGCCGTTGTTTGACGAATTGGAAGATTGGTTGCAGGAGCAACTGCCCAAAATATCCGGTAAATCCCCTCTTGCTAGGGCGATCCGCTATGCCCTGACGCGGATGAGCAAAATGCGCGACTATCTGGAACACGGTTTTTTAGAACTCGACAACAATGCCGCAGAACGTTCCATGCGCCCCATCACGCTGGGCCGTAAAAACTACCTGTTTCTAGGTTCGGAGCGTGGTGGAAAAGCTGCCGCCATCGCTTACACTCTACCCCTGGAAACGGTGTTTCCGAAGGAGCGCTAAGGCGTCATTGAGACGGCCAAATTAAACAACGTCGAGCCCCAAGCCTGGCTGACCGACGTTCTGGACCGCATCGCTGACCATAAGATCAACAGGATCGACGAGCTGCTGCCGTGGAATTGGGGAACGCCATGAGGGATGAAAATGCAGAAATCTTCGGGCGTTCTGAACTGACGTTGTTAATCGTGTGATTCACCGGACGCTTACATCTACCCAAACTTTATGATATTTTCTCACGCCGGAAAATTTGCAGAGAAATTGAACAAACGAGCAAAAAATATCTCAAATTTAGGACGGAAAAATGCTGGTGAATTTTCCGGGACAAACCTGAAATTGTACGGCACTCGACGAAATAGGGGCTGGAGTTGTCGTTTTAAAAATTCCGACTGAATTCCGAAGCGATATTTTGATGGGTGGCTCAAGAATCAAAAAGACCGTAACTTATTGAAGTTACGGTCTTTTTATGGTTTCAGGATGGGGATTTATTCAAGCACCTACATTGCAAGTAAATGTGTAACTGATTGTTATGTTGGGTTGGCAAACGGAGTAAAGCATTTAAAAGTAACTTTGATAACAAAATGATAACTATTTTCCCCCTATGATCATTTTGATAAGTAATGTTTTCGGAGATGAATAATGTGGACTTCAAACTTTTCGTACATGGTTTTGGGCTTAAGTGCCGTTGTTTATATCTGCGCAACACCCACAGAGGCTTCCCAACTGGACGAGGCCCGGTCCGCTTTCGAAATTGGTGAATATCATGATGCTTTTCAGCCGCTTCAAGCTATGGCAAACCATGGCGATCCAGAGGCCGCTTTTTGGACGGGCGTGATGTGGCACAAGGGCCTTGGCACCCCTCAAAATTATCAAACTGCCGTCAAATATTACCGCAAAGGGGCAACATTGGGCAACGTGGATGCCCAAAACAATTTGGGCTTGATGTATCGGGATGGTGCGGGCGTTAAAACCAACCAAGTCAAAGCCTTGGCTTGGTTTAAAACGGCTCAAATCAGTGGTAGCCGTATCGCTTTACGCAATGGCGAAGCTCTGTCTGAAAAAATGAGCTCAAAAAATATTTCACTAAGCCTTTTGTTGAGCCAAAAATATTATCAAAAGGCTAAACGACAAATAACGTTACAAGCCGTCGAAACCCCTAACCATAAAAATCTGTATTTGGCATCGACCAGCTCCACTTCTAAAGTGTCTGAGCAAAAAACAACGTTTTTCACATCGCCCGTAGAACACATTGAAAATGGTCATTACATGGTCCAGCTTGGCGTCTTTGGAAATCTCAAGGGCATCTCCAAAATCGAGCAAAAAGCGGCTCAAAACAACATTTCAATTTACAAAGAAAAACTGCCCGGCAAAGAACAGGCCTTATATCGGTTAAGAGTAGGACCATTCAAAACCCTTTCGCTGGCTCAGACCTCTGGAATACACCTCACGTCCCTTTTAGGCCTGAAAACACTCATTGTAAAAGGGCCGTAATTTTTCTATAGAAAAACGATCTTCGGATGTTCTTCGTCGGGCTTTATTAAAGTTAAAAAAACTGTCGTTAAACGAATAGAGGGCATCTCTAAAAATACCCACCCCAGTCATTGATCTGATAGAATCACAATATTGCGTCGTTGAGATTATGGGAATAAAATATGAGCCAGCTTGGATTTTTTGATATTGCTAATCGTTATGCTGGCTTGGATGCCAAGAATGATCCGCTATTGAAGATAGACAGCGTCGTCCCGTGGGAAGAATTCCGTCCGCACCTTGAGGCGGTTTGGCGCAAGCCAGTTCATCAGCGCAAGTCAACGGCAGGTCGTAAGCCGTGGGATGCAGTGGTCATATTCAAGGCGATCGTGCTTTGCGCACTTTATAATTTGTCAGATGATCAGGTAGAATATCAAATTCGTGACCGGCTTTCCTTCGTTCGATTTCTAGGCTTAGGTCTTGAAGATAAAGTTCCCGATGCCAAAACTGTATGGCTGTATCGAGAACAGTTAGCACAGGCTGGTATGATCGCGACGGTGTTCGAGAACTTCGATAGCTATTTAAAAGATCGCGGTTATTTGGCAATGGGCGGACAGATTATCGATGCCTCCATCGTCTCCGTTCCCACACAACACAACAAACGCGATGAGAATACAAAAATCAAAGTCGGTGAGACGCCAGAGGATTGGATCGATAAACCCGCCAAATTCCGCCAGAAAGACACGGACGCCCGTTGGACGCAAAAGCATGGCAAGAGCCACTACGGTTACAAAAACCACATCAATATTGACCGTCAACACAAATTGGTTCGCCATTATGAAGTGACGGATGCTTCCGTTCATGACAGTCAAGTTATTGCCGATATCTTGGATGGGGATAATACCGCATCCAGCGTTTGGGCCGACAGCGCCTATCGTTCGGCAGACATTGAAACGTTGCTAAAAAGCAAAGGCCTGACCAGCCGCATTCATCGTAAGGGTCGTCGGAACAAGCCTCTGACGAAGCGCGAAATTAAAGGCAATAACACCCGTTCAAAAGTCCGTGTTCGTGTGGAGCATATCTTTGGCTCGCAAAGCAACGACATGGGCGGAACATTGGTTCGCAGCATTGGCTTGGTGCGTGCCAAAGCAAACATCGGTCTCAAGAATTTGGCCTATAACATGCGCCGCCTTGTTCAGTTAGAGCGCATGGCAACGGCACCGCCATAACAAAACCAAGGGAGAAATCCGTCTGATGGGGTGATTTGCAAAGCAAATACACCGCTCAAACGGAATATACCATGAAGCCAAGGCAAAACGCCTTCCTATAAGGGCTGAATTAACTTAATCTTTGTGAATGAGGGCATTATTCGAGGTGCCCTAGACTAGACGGTTGATTTAGTTGGGTCGGTCAGGTACTTTACCCTGAAATATTCAGAGTTGTTGTGTGATAGAAGGGCTTTCAAATCAACAGAACAATAAAAAAATATCGGAGAAAAGCTTGCCAAGTGTGGCGTGTTTTCTGCAGTTTTGTATGAACAAAATACTCACAGTTCTCCAATGCCGAAACAACGGTCAATGTGATTATTACGTTTATTAGAAGTATTGGCGATTAGACATAATGTTTAGAACACATAAAAAGTTAAGTTTGCTGGCATGGGCAGCCGTCATCTCCGTTGGGCTTCAATTCACGCCCACGATGACCTCCGCCGCCGAACTCGAATGGAAACCGGACACATTTGAGGCAACCTATGCTGATTCAGATGTTAAAGACGCCCTTCGTCAGGTTCTTCGTCAAAATGGTATGCAGGTTATTTTCCGTCCCGGCGTCAAAGGCACCATAGATGGTAGCTTCAACATGCCACTGCAGGGTGCTTTTAATAAGCTGATCGTCGAAAATGCCCTTGGTTTCGAATACGACGATGTTACCAATATGGTGACCGTGTTTGTTCAGGGAACCACAACGGTTAAACAAGACTTTGTCACATTAAGAAACCCCAGCATTGAAGGTCGCGTTATGGCCGCGGCGCGTGACCTCAACCTGCAGCGCAATGTTCGCATTAATGCAAATACCGGGATTGCAACGCTTAAAGGTAACACTGAGCAAATCGGTTTGTTGCGCAAATTGCTAAAAGATCTTGATGCTGCTGAAACGGATCGCCGCAAATACAATGTGGCGAACAAACAGTCCGAAGCCGACATGATGCTGGCCCGTGCTAAAGCCGCGCAAGCTGTAGCCGAAGCTGCGCAATTTATTGACCCTGCAGACCTTATATTTAAAGTTATTCCTTTGCGGTACGCGAACGTTGGGGAAACAACTCGTATTTTTCATGGTAAATCCATCACAGTTCCCGGCATTGAAAAAACCCTAAAAGCTTTAATGGGCATTGCCCCAACCGCTAAAGAAGGCCAACTACAAGCCGCGAACGGCCCGACATGGGGTTACGGCATTCAGCAAATTGTTGTCGACCAACGCACGAATTCAATAATTGTGAGAGGGACAGAAGAGAGAGTTGCGGAAGTCAAAGCGTTAATCAAAAAGCTTGATCGCTCTGTGCCTATGATTGAGATTGAAGTTTTAATCGTTCGGGCTGTTGACGGTGTTTCTGAACAATTGGGAATTAACTGGGCTGCTGAACGCAACCTTGGCCGGCAATTTGGCGGCATAAATACGGGCATTTCCGGTGCGGATCCCTCTGCCGTTACATCCGGACTATCCGCAACAGCCGCCGCCAGTGCAACAGGTCTTTTGTCCGGTACGCCGGAAAGCTTGTTGGCCGGTTTTGTTTATCAAGGCACATCTTTTGCTTTGCAAGCCCAACTGTCCCTTTTGGAAAGCGACAGCAAAACACAAACCATAGCATCCCCAACATTGGTAACACTGAACAATATGACGGCTCGTATCCAACGCTCTGGTTCTGAATTCTTTGTCACTCAAAATGGCGATGGTTCAGGAACATCCTTAACCGAAATTCAAGCTGGTCTTAGTTTAGACATCACGCCTTCCGTTATTTTCGCCGAAAACAGTGCTGAAAAAGAACTCGTCCGGATGTCCGTCACGGCGGCGAATACATCTGTTAATACTGCGGCGGCTGGCGGCAACGCTTCGACATCTGGTCAGGAAGTCCAAACCGAAATCATTATTCCCATTGATACGACGTTTGTCATGGGTGGTTTGGTTGATGNCWGCCGCGTTGATACAAACAGAGGCATTCCTCTTTTAAAAGACATTCCATTTTTTGGGCAATTGTTTAGGACAGATACGACGGCAGACACCTTCACAGAAACATTATTCTTCATCACGCCGCATGTGGTTTATCCCGAAGAAATTATGTCGCGTGATGTTAGCCAACGGACCTATCTCAATGACCGCAAAACATACTTAGGTCAAATGCGGGAAACTTTACAATCTAAAAGCCGGATGGCCAGAGCCGAAGACGAATAGGATGTTGCGAAAAGCAAAAATGAGTATGGACCACAAAGTTTTGACGTTGGGAAGCCTGTAATATGGCCCGCATCTTAACATCATTAAGCTGGGTGTTTGGTACGTTAGCGTTGATTATGGCCGTGATGTATCCTTATGTGATCAACATGGTGGTTGTTCAACCGGCACGCCAAGAATTGCAAAGCCTTGTGAACACAGTGGTAAAAGCCCAACTCATTCATTTTTCAGAAAACAAACGCTATGTTTATTTTGCGCCAGATCCGGTGCAGGTCAATCGGGCTCAACGGGATTTAAAGGGCATACAGATTGATGCGCCTTCATTTTCTGTCGAAGCATTTGGTTCTTTGAACACGCCCCTCATTGTGCGCGCCACAACACGGTCAACCGCCATGAACCAAGATGGCATCCCACCTTTGATGTACAAATATACCATTCCCAAAGGCGCCGCCGTAGGACAAGGCGAGTGGGTTCAATTGTCAGGTGAAGAACCCGGGTTACTTTCTGGATTATTCTAATATTAAGAAGGCAAATTTGAACATGCATATTTTGAAAACCGTTCTCAACAAACTCCCCGCTGCGCTTGTTATGGCAACCGTTCTGGCTGGCTGTGTCCAAACAACACCAACACCATCAAACAAGCCTGTTCTTGCCCCTGCCCCAACAGCCCCACAACCTCCCAAAGTCGTCATGGACTTGCAGCCCCCAGTCTGGAAAAAAGACCATACGTGGGTGTACAGCGATGGATACGCTTTGCAGGTTGAAAAGGTTTTCCCCAACGGAAACGCCAAACTTGTTCGCTTGGACGTGCCAAAAACCTGGGTTGTTCGCAAAGCTATTTTCAAACAAGAATCCTCAAATCCCAGAGCGCACCGCCTTGTTGTTTTTAGAACCCTAGACCCCATGACTTTATTTAAAGTACAAGCCGGCCAATCCATACATTTCATCCGAGAATATACAAAAAATAAAAAGCTGATTCGTCATAAAACATCGTGGACGATTGAAGGCAAAGAACAAATTTCTGTTCCTGCGGGCACCTTTGACACTTGGGTCATTGTCATGCGAACAGAAAGCTTAGATACAAACTGGGTTGGATTTGAACGCTGGTGGTACAGTGCGGACGTTAATAATTATGTGCGCATGGAATACAAATATGGGGATTCTCAAGCCTCATCACGCGTATTAATGTCTTATACCCACTAATACTTCACCGTATCATGTGCTATGTTATGTCATAAAAAAGATGCATTTATGGTTTAGGGTGTAAAAATATACAAAAATTCAGGCTGTGTGACGAAACGCACAGCGCTTTTAGACGATTTTCCGTAAAAACCAGATAAGAAGTAAACGCTTCAGCCGTATGGCGTAGAGCTTATGTTTTAAATCCAAAAGGACGACAAAATGAACACATTACAAAAACAAAAAGGCTTTACTCTGGTTGAGTTGATGGTGGTTGTCGCCATTATCGGCATCCTTGCAGCCATCGGAATTCCTCAGTTTTCTAAATTTGTGACCAGTGCAAAAACCACAGAAGCTGTTACAAACCTTGGCAAACTCGCCGAACAGATTGAAGCTTATCAGTCTTTAAATGGCCTTGCGACCGCCAACACAAACCTTTCTGGAAAACAAGAAAACTCCACAGTAAATGCAGCGACGACTCCTGGGGCTATTGCAGCGGGAACAATAGGCATTTCATCTGTTTTAACGACATGGAGCCCAACCTCAGGCACAAAATTTGCCTACACCATTTCCACCTTGGCTGATGGTTCATATTGCCTTACGGCATCCGGCACGGATACCGGCGCAACGGGTTATATTTTGTTTAGCAACACCGAAATCACAACCGGATTAGTCGGCTGGGAAGGTCATTATAACAAAACCAGTTATATGACGGATGTCGCTCCGACCGTAAATGGTGGTGATTGCGTTGCAGCCACAGGCGCGGCTCAATAAACAAACGACAAGGCTAGCCAATGCGCAAATTGCTCGTCCGCAAAATAACGACAGTTAGCTTAACCTGTTTTTCAAAGAACCCTTGTTGTCGTTCAAGGCAACAAGGGTTTACTTTGATTGAATTGATGGTTGTCATTGTCATCATCGGTATCTTGGCAAGTTTCGCGGCGAAGCAATATACCAATGTCATGCGATCGTTTGCCGTTGATGAAGCTGTACTGGTAACCGATCTTATCGACAAAAATGTGCGGCAATATGTAGCTTCACATTTGGGCCTAAACCTTGCGACCTTTAAAGCCAGCCTCAATACAAATTATAAAAACTTATCTGATGGATGTGCCACGAATTGTATCTCAACGTTAATACCAACCTTAACACTGAAAACTGGGCATAGCTGGGTGTATGTCGTCAATGCCGATGTTGATGCTGTAAATCGTGATGTTTATGTTTGTATCAAAGCCACAAAGGATGCCCGAAGCCTATATTTTTCAAGCCAACCTTCGCTTAAAAGCACGTGGCACGGCAAGGTGTACAGTCGACACTTTATAACTGAAAACGCAACTTTTGTGGCGGGTGGAAATTGCTTGTCCAACACCCCCACGGCAACGGTTGCCCATAATGGTTAAGTTAATTTTGCTGATTTAATTAGTTTGAATAACGTCCCCTTTTTTAAGGCCGCCCACATGGATACACAACAAAGATACACAGACTGGGAAAAAATTGGGAAAGGCGGGCATGCGAATGTGTACCGTGTTTTTGATCAAGAACTGCAATTTCATGTTGCCATTAAACTGCTGAATCAAAAAGCCAGCAAAGATCGCAACCTTGTCGAAGGCATGCGCCGTGAAGTCATCATATCACGAAGCTTACGTCATCAATATATTTGCCCAATTCACGATCTTTATGATGGCGAACGCGGCATCGGTATCGTTATGGATTTGATGGTTGGTAATGACCTTGGCAAATGGCTAAAGGAAAATCAAAACAATATTTTGGGCACAATGGAAGAACGGCTACAACTGTTGAAATGCCTGACACGCGCGCTTTTAACGGCCCATTCTAAAATTGTTCATCGCGACCTTAAACCTTCAAATGTATTTTTGTTACAAGGTGAAATTCTCCAGCCCGTTATTATGGATTTCGGCCTTTCTACACTGGACGATGCACGTGGAGATGGCGTTTCGGGTACGCCCAAATATATGGCACCAGAACAATGGTCGAACCCATCTGCTATTGATTTGCGAACAGATATTTTTGCGTTGGGAATTATGGCTTATGAAATTTGTACAGGCCGCATACCGCCAAATTCAAACCGTAATATTTTAAAAACCAAGAAACCTATAAAAATATCAATTTCTGACATTCCTGTACCCAGTAAATACTGTCCTTTAATTCCGCCATCTTTGGATACGCTAATTTTACAAATGACGGCTTTTGAACAACGCGACCGTCCGCAAAATACTTTAGAAATTTTGAAAACGCTGGATGCTGTCAGTGTTGAATCGACAAAATCGATGGAAGGCAAAGGAAGCCAGAAATACGAAGTTGAAGTTGCCGAGGTTAAAGCTGAACAGTATTATTTAGGAAGCCCACCGTCCGGACAAAACACGAATGAAAAGCCGGCAAAACGCATTGAGCTTTCCCCTTTTCGCATCGGTATTTATTGCGTTACCAATGCAGATTATCGAAAATTTGTCGAAGCCACAGGCGCCCCGCGCCTACCGTTGATGGACACACAAGACTTCGGGCAAGACCTTCAACCTGCTGTTGGCGTGTTGTGGGAAGAAGCCAATATGTTTGCCGATTGGGTTGGAGCCAGCCTGCCCAGCGAAGCCCAATGGGAATGCGCCGCACGTGGAGGATTGCAATTTTCTGAATACCCTTGGGGCATGGAATCCCCAGCATCTTCGCAAGCCAATATAGGAAACAATTGGGAACGCACGACCCCGGTCAATGCCTATCTTTCCGGACGAAACCCCGATGGTATCTGGGATTTATGCGGAAATGTGTGGGAATGGTGTCGCGATGATTATGATCCAGAATTTTATAGATCAATATCATCCGATACGAAAGACCCTGTAAACATCACCGACAGCGATAAAAAAGTTATCCGAGGCGGTAGTTTTCAAGATTTCGAAATTACGGGGCGGTGTGCCTTTCGTGGCCATGAAAACAGTGCCGAACGCCGTTCTAATATCGGCTTTCGGATCGTCTATAATTAGCAGAGTTTTAAGGATCAATCAGAAAAACGATGTTATGAATACAAGTCGACAGACCATGATTACATAGCTATGTTTCCTATGCTATTATAGTGTCATAGCGCAGCGCTTGATTGGGTTTGAAGATATCAGTATAGGGGCAACGGTTATTCATGTTCACCCCGTCAAAACAAAAAAGGTGCTTGGATGAAGTCTCTTAAAAAAACCGCCGGAACCACGGGAACCACCAAGGGCCCTAAACGCAAGAGAACCCCCAAGAAAAAGAATCCAGCACCTGTTTTAGAACAACTCGATGCCACGCTAGCTATGGGTGAAGATGAAACGCACGTGGCTGACAAGGACGAAGATGAAACCATCATTATCCTCCCGGAATCCGAAAGTGATGTGACTGATCAAACGGTGGTCGTAAAAGATTTAAACAAAAATCAAAATGATGATGATGCGACGGTTATAACAAAGCCCAAAAGAACCCGACGTTCAAAAAAGAAAGTCGCCACATCCGTTAAGACACAGAACCAGACAGCTGTGTCTAATCCAAAAAAAGATCCCAGCCTTCATCGACTTTCAAAGCGATCTGCGCCTCTGAACAGTATGAGTGATCTGTTGGTATCTGAACAATTATTAGATGACCTCGCCGCAGAACGTATTGCCCGTTCTGCTTTGGCGCACCGGCACACATTTTTTAGAACGCTCGCCGATGACCAAGGCCTTCAATCTAAAAAAGATGTTTACGCGTTCATCGCAAAGAAATTTAACTACACCTTGATCACAGACGAAGATTGGTTGCGCAAAGAAGCCATCGAAACGGATTGGTTAAACTTTAGCCAAGTCGAAACTTGGGGGGCTATTGTTTTAGCAGATAGCACCTCTACAAAAATTGTTTATGCCACGATTGATCCCTTTGACATTTCTTTGAATGATTGGATTAAAAAGTGTTCTGGTGCCGATGAAACTGAAATTGTCTTGGTCTTTCCGGATGTCTTTACCGTTGTATCCCATCAATTAAAAACACAACAAGTCGAAGAAGAAGGCGAAGTTGGCATTTCCATCGATATTAGTGTTGATCAGGAAATGGCCATTCAAAACAACATCGACAATGTCGATATCCCACAAATTGTGAATTATATGATCCATCGGGGTTATATTCAGGGGGCATCAGATATTCACATTGAACCGACGGAAGAAATGCTTTTGGTTCGAAACCGCGTGGATGGCATTTTGCATGATGACACCACCCTGCCCCGCAGTTTGCACCCCGAAATTTCTTCCCGTATTAAAATCATTTCCAGCATGGACGTTGCCGAACGTCGACGGCCCCAGGACGGACGCATTGGTGCGGTCATTCGCGATGCCCCCATTGACATCCGCGTGTCAAGTTTCCCCACAGTATATGGTGAAAAAATTGTGATGCGCTTGTTGGATAAAAATGCCCTGCGCCCTTCACCAGAAAGCTTAGGCTTATTGCCCCGCGATTTAAGGCTACTCAAAGATAAAATTAATTCACCCTATGGCTTGGTCATGATCAGTGGCCCGACGGGTTCTGGTAAAACAACAACGCTTTATTCCTGCCTTGGCAGCATTGATAAAAATTCCAAAAACGTCCTCACCGTCGAAGACCCCGTTGAATACCGTCTGAAAGGTGTTCATCAAATGCAGGTCAACGAAAAGATTGACCTGACTTTTGAATCGGGCCTGCGCACCATTTTACGTCAAGATCCAGACGTCGTTATGGTTGGTGAGTGCCGAGATAAAGAAACGGCCTCAATGGCTATTCAGGCCTCACTCACGGGTCACATTGTTTTTTCCACAATTCACACGAATGATGCAATTGGCGTGGTGACGCGTTTACTAGACATGGGTATTGATCCGTTTTTGGTTGCCAACTCGTTGACCTTGGCCATTGCACAGCGACTGGTGCGCAGCATTTGTACACGTTGTAAAGTCGAAGTCACTGGCGACGATGTCCGCCAACGTCTTAAAGATGATGGCGTGTCTGCGGAACGTCTTGATAGTCTTGGCATTAAAATCGATGATAATCTGACATACCTCGAAGGCACAGGTTGTTTGCATTGTCGGAACACCGGCTACCTTGGACGACACCCGGTGTTTGAAGTTTTCGAAATGACCAACGAAGCGCGAACATTGATTATGTCGCCCGATTTTAATGCTGATAAATTACGAAATATGGTTATGGCTGCTGGTATGACCACATTGATCCGTCACGGTGTCCATTTGATCGAAGATGGCATCACCACGTATGAAGAAGTCATTCGTGTTTTGGGAGAAAGCTATTAATGGCAGCCGTAAAAACCACGCACCTTTTGATCTTTACAGAACAATTTTCGTCCATGATGAAAAGCAGTCTGCAACTGGTCGACGTGCTTGATAATCTCGCCAAAGAAACGCCGCAAAAACACTTGCGCAAGGTTGTGGAAATGGTTTCTCGTGATGTTAAGCATGGGTTGGATTTTGGAGATTCATTAGCCAAACATCCTCTCGTTTTTGATGATATTTTTGTCAACGTTGTTCGTTCGGGTATGGAATCAGGACAATTGAGCAGTGCTCTTGGTCAAATCACCACATATTTACAGGTGATGGACAAGATGACGCGCCAAATCAAAAATGCGATGACGTATCCGATTTTCATGATGGCCGCTTTGTTTGCTGTGTTTAATGGAATGATTTTTTTCATTCTTCCCCGCTTTTCGACAATGTTCAGCAGTTTTGGCAAGGAATTGCCCCCGGTCACACAAGCCTTGATGGAGATTGGTGACTTTTGGGCAAGCTCTTGGTATCTGGTGATCGGTGGCGGTGCCATGATCATTGTCGGTTTTGCAACGTGGATTTCTACCGTTGACGGGCGAGCCCTATGGGATGAACACAAATTACACATTCCCATATTGGGCAATGTGTGGCGTATGGGGGCCTTGGCTCGTTTTTTGCGGACCTTAGCGGTGCAAATGAAAAATGGTGTGCGTCTTTTGGATGCTCTTTTTCTGGCGGGGGATGCCTCAAACAACATTTATATTCGTGACATTATCTATCGCATTGCCAACGATGTTTCCATTGGCAAAGGATTAGCCCAAGCCTTTCGCGAACATGCCATTTTCCAAGGTATCGTTTTGCAAATGATTGCCGCAGGTGAAGAAGCCGGAAAGCTGGATGATTTGTTGCTGTCTTCGGCTGATTATTTTGACCGATTGCTGGCCGACAGGCTCGATACGGTAACAGGATTGATCAACCCAGTGCTGACGATGTTTACCGGACTTTTTGTCGCTGGAATGATGGTTGCTATCTTTATGCCTGTTTTTCAAATGGGCAATGTTGTTGGCTAAAACAGCAAAAGAAAATGAGGACGATGGAACGCATGAAAAAAATAAACCTCAAATCTAAGAGCGTAAAAAAACAGAAAGGCTTCACCTTAGTCGAATTGATGGTGGTGATTGTCATCATCGGTGTTTTGGCAAGCCTTGGCGCCCCTTTGTTCAACAATTTTTTATTAACGGCTCGCGCCAAAGATGCTTTGCCCTATTTAATGCAAATCGCATCCAAAGAACGCATGTATAAAATACGCGAAGGTAATTATTACATTGCGGCGACGTCGGGCAGCCAAGACGAACAATTATTAGAAAGTAATTTGGGTGTTGATCTCCGTGATTCTGCGGATTTTTGTTATGTTGTGGTTTGTGAAGCCAACTGTGAAACAGCAACAGCAGCAGGCAATATGGCAGGAACAGCTTATTTAACAGATGCAGCTCCAACAACGCCCACACCTGAATTTGAAGTCTGGGCAATCTTGCGCACCAATGATGGCACCAATGGCGCCAACGATACGGTGACGTCTACGGGCTCATTTTCTTGTGTTACAGCCGATGTGAAAAATGATGCAACCGGATGGGTGGATACCTTGGCGTCGGCAACTGCGGGCAGTGAATCTCGTATGATTATCTTGCGTTATCCTCCCCCCGCAGATGGCATTAGCGGGGCCTATGACTGGTCAGCTGGAATTACAATTTCAGATGTGATCCGGTAACGGACGATAACCATGATTCAACACCCCCCCCTCACACATCTTCAAAAAGAACGTGGCTTCACCCTCATAGAAGTGATGGTGGGTATGGTGTTGGCTTCAATTTTGGTCATGGGCTTAACCTCATTATGGAGCGTGATAACAACGCAATTTCAAGACCTCAATTATCGCCAGCGCGCGGTTTTTGCCTTAAATGGAGAAATGGAACGGCTCTCCGCTATTTATGCAAGCAACACTTTGCCGACGGTGACGGCGGTGGGGTCCACGGGTCGTTTTGTTTACAGTGATACGGTGGCTTTTGTACACCCGGCCGCAAACATCGCGACCTTCGTTGGAACATACGACGGCAAGCTTTTGTATTTTGATGGTATTGCCGGAACAACCGATGACCGAAACTTGGTATGGATTGATTACAACAAACAAATCGTTGGTAAACTTACGTGGGAAAATGCCAATTACTTAAATATTGGTTCTCAATGTGTCATTGGTGGCTTGTCGAACCAGTGTAATTTGATCACGATGCATATAGAATATCCTTTTCGGATGACGGACACGACAAACGGCACACTCAGTGCAACAGAATTCCCCGTGAAGTCCGAAATTGATTTGGTCACCATTGTCGGGGGCGTGCAATGATCTGTAAGACAATATACCAGCGCGGCTTCACGCTCATTGAACTGATGGTCGCGACGTTTGCGGGGATGCTTTTGATCGCGGTTATTTTCAGTATCATGTTTCAAATGGCGGGCATGGCCGATCAAATTGTTGCTAAAGTCCGCATGAACCAAGAACACCGGGAAGTGTTTAGACTTCTGGCGAACGGCGGCCTTGAAAATATTTCGGGAACGATCCGTTATGTCCCCGGCGTGCGCGGACGATTTCAGTCCAATGCCAATGTTGACCCAACAATTTCCAGGTCGAATTACACACTGAACCTGTCCAGCAATGAAGACTTTGGCGCCGGTCCAACAAATCCAGTATTGACAAGCCGCACCCTTACAACCCCCGTATCCATAACGTGTCGAGGTGTGAACGACCCCGTTCCAGAATGTGTTTCGGGTTCTGAAACCTTAGACGTTACAGGTTATTTGGCAACACTGGGCACGGACACGGCCATAGACTTCAATGGCAAGCGGCGGTGGGCCACATATCGGCTAAAGATTTTTGACCCTTATCTGGTCAACAAAAAAGATGCTGTTGCTTCTGAATATTCCAGCGATATGCATTTCATTTTTGGGTTGGGACGAGAATGATGACATTCGTGAACACCAAACTGAAACACCAACGCGGGGCCGTTTTAATCAGCATCATGGTCGTCATGATGGTTTCAATGTTAACGGCCTCAACTCTGGTCAACCATTTTGGCGTGAGTGAGCATTTGGAAATTGAACGCCAATTGGCTGAAATTCGCGCTCATTGGGCCATGCGCGGAGCTGTGACGTATGCGCGAAGCCGGACCCGTGCATCAGATACAACGCTTTGTGGTGGTTTTTGTGCCAATGATGCTGCGCGAGCGGCGGCCGTTCAAACTTTTTTTGATGAAATCCCCCAACCTCAAAATTGGTACAAATCCGGCGCATATGGCTTTGATGTAACCTATACTGTCGCGGAAACGGACACATCCGAAAATGGTCATGTGCAAGTTGATGTATCAACAACGCCAAGTGCAGCGGGCCTTGCAAAATACTTGGCGCTCGAAGACTTTACGAAACAAAGACTACAGGTGGAACTCTGTTTTTATCAAACCAGCTGTAACGATGGATCAACGGGTGGCGGTGGCGGGGCTGTCGCTTCCGGAGATGGGAAAACGGATATAACACTCTTTCATATTCCCTATTAATTTCGCAGACACAATATTTTGCCTAAAGCAATTTCTTATTGTCGCATAAGTGTTTGGTAGCTAATATAAAAACTATTATCGGGGCGGTTGTCCGTCACACTCTCAAGATTGAGCTTCTTATAATAATTGGGTCAGAACACATGTTTGGTTTACGAAAAAAGAAGGTTGAAGCTCCCGCACTGCGGTCAGAGTCTGATAATTCTTCACAAAAGAAAAACAAACTTATCATTCATGTTGGTGAAGCCAGTTGGGTTGCCCGCATTTTATCGCCGGACACACATAAAACCCTGGAATCCTTTAAAAGCATCGAATTGGACGTAGAAGGCAATTCATCCGAACGCACGGAAAAGAATATCCGCATTGCATTTCAAACAATTCCTGAAACATCCTTAAAGGACGTCGGCGAAATTTTGCTTCTTTTGGATGATTCGAAAGTGGTGATTTCAGATTATGGCCCAGATATTCCCGAAGGCATCAGTCCCGGTGGCATCCGTGATTTTGCGCAACAACGCCTGAATGTTAAAGAAGCATCCTTTGGCTCTATGATGTACGGATCTGAGGATGACCAAAAACAAATATTTGCATTTATAGATGTGGATGATCTGCGGCGGTATTTAGGGGCCCTTGACCAGCATGCAACATTAATCAGCAAGGTCATCCCCAGCCCATTTTTGTTTTTTTCACGGGCCCAAAAACAACCAAACAAGGTCCACGCTACTTTGCATATGTCTGACATGAGCAGCAGCTTTGTCGCGATCGACAAGGCCTTGGGACAGGTGTTTGTTCGAACCATTCCCATTGGCACAGTATCGTTGGTGACCGCCATTGCAGAAAAAATGGGCATTTCGCTCAGCGACGCCCAAAAGGGAATGGCGAAACAAAACTACGTTAAAGATTTACGGTTGGGCGAACATTTAAAACCCGAAGATGAAATTCTATTAAGCTCTTATGGTAAAGTTTTACGTCCGCTCCTGAACGAAGTTGTTGAAAATGTTTCTGAATCAATCGCCTATTTTGAAGCTCAGAAATTAGGCGGGATGATCGAATTTATTGAAATATTTGGCGACCTTTCCGCAATCCGGGGCCTAGATAGCGTTATCGAAAAAAGCCTTTTCGTACCGGGAAAAATAGTTTCAGAAATGCCGGTTGATTTGTTGTGCAACGAGCCAGAGACCGCTACGATCAACCTTTTGGCTGGTTCAACCGGGAACTTATTTTCCGTTGGAAAAGTTAAATATACATTTTCCGAAAGCCGTATTATTTCGTCGACTAAGCTTGCGACCCGCAAAGGTACGCTTCTTCAAAAGGCCAAAAAGAAAGTTCGCAAATTAAGAAATACCAACCCCGAATCTGCGCATATGATGTTTGGCATTGATATTTCAAAATTCATGGAAATGCTCAACACGATAGCGTTCGAAAAAATAACCTTCGAAAAAAATAAATCCAGCGACACTTTCGAGCAAACACTCAAAGAAGACCGTATGTTCTTCTCTCTCTTTGGCCTCTTTATGGTCGCCGTCCTCTATGTCGGATGGACCTATTTAGATGAGGCCCAAACCAAATACGCAAACACATCTGCGGGAATTTCCCAAAAACTTAAAAACAATGCGGTCTTGCGCAACCGTATCGCTCCGCCAGAAATGAGCACCAACAGCAATGCCAAAATTCAAACCGTTGATAAGGTTTTATGGGCTGAAAAATTTCTGTCCATTGCTGATAACATGGACAATGCCATGTGGATTTCAGACATCTACCTCGGCGATGACACACGAATTATATCAGGTAATACCGTTCGAAGTAAAAAGCTGACCATCGAAGGCGCTGTCTTACCTTCAACCATTGGCCATATTTTGGAAATATCAGAATATATTAAGCGTTTGGAAAATGATAAAGCCTCGTTTATGGCTGATTTCAGTGACATTACATTTGGCGGCGCACATATCGATACAACAGATCAAGAACACATCGTTCGGTTCACAATCAATGCCTGGTACGACAAAAATAAACGCCAGAAACCAGGGCAATAAAATATATAATAAAGCAGATACAATACCCAAATTGGGGCCTGCTAAAGAAACGGTAAGATAATATGGAAGCCTTTGTTCATCGTCACCAACCCCTCATCATATCTGTGATGTATTTGGTTTTTGGTCTGCTTGTCTTTGGGTACTCAGCCTTCTATTCCACGCAAACGGCATGGCGAAGCGATGCGCTTGTGCTCAATTCAATACTGACCACAGAAAATCAAACCATGCAGGTCGCAGCACGCAAACTTGATGGTGATGGCACTAAGTTTAAGATAAAATCGCTGCCATCCGTTCTGAGCCGCCTTAATAACCTGGCAAAACAAACGGAAATCATCATTCACGAATTGACACCAGACACAGAAGATCAAGCCACATTTAATATTCGGCTGATTGAATCTTATGCAAAGTTATTAAAATTTCTGTCCTTGCTGGAAAGCTTGGATGTTAGCATTCATAACATCGAAATCCATCCATATGACACCAGTGTGTCGCCACCAATTCATGCCATTTCATTTTCCGTAACCCCTAAAAACGATGCGGCGCGATTACAGGGTGACCGAATTTTAAAACTGAGCCAGCGTGTCGGCCAGCCAAACAAACGCAACCCTTTCCAACGTTTTGCCGCCAGTTCAATTGGCAAAATTGAAAAAGTCATTGATTTAAGCTGGGTTCATAAGCTTTCCGGTATTGGTCGTATTGGCGATCAACGCTATGCTACGATCGACAGTAAAGACTATCAGCAAGGTGACGAATTTAGAAAAGGTGTGATTGTCGAAAAAATTGCATCTAGCATTGTGCGCTTGGTTAAAAAAGATGCGAATGGAACCGTGCGTTATGTGCTGAAATTTAGAAAGAAAAAGAAAAATAAATAGAGCTATTCCTTAAATGCCGTCTTCCTAAATTACAGGAAGGCACTGGCAACAAATTCTCTGAGTAGGTTAATATCATGGTTTGGGTCATTACCGTTGTCGATACGGTTTCGAAAGAAAACTACGTTCTGGAAATAGATAAGCCCAACATCTTAGTTGGTCGTCGTTCCGATAACGATGTTGTTGTATCTAATCAAAGTGTTTCTCGGGCCCATGTCACGATGAGCCGAACACCCACAGGATTCGTCGCACAAGACACGGGCAGTAAAAATGGAACAGCCTTTGACGACAATGACAACTGGCTTCCGTTACACGGCAGCAAAGAATTCAACTTTCCAGCATCCATAAGAGTTGGAAGCGATACATTTCTGACAATTAATTGGAACGATGTCATTGATGAAGCCGAGGCCGTTATGGCCAATTACGATGATGAAAACGATAGCGATCTATCGATCGTTGACTGTATCGATGATGAAGAACATGTTGCCGCTTTTCTGGTTCTTGATTTATGTCGTTCAACGGATATGTCTAATCGTGATGAAACCATTGCCTATCATACCAAAAAACGTCTTGAACAAATGTATCAAAAATCACTGAATGATGTGGCACACATTTTCTATAAAAGCACAGGAGATGGTTTTCTGACGACCTTCCATGATGCCCGCGATGCCCTAAAAGTCTCTAGCGATATTTTGCACCGAACGCGCACGCGGAACAAACAAAGCAATAACCCTGATATCGATATTCGCATCAGCCTCCATTTTGGTATATTTTTTGAAATCGGATCCGATGAAACGGGACGCGATATCCATGGAAATGATGTCAACATCACCTTCCGTATAGAAGGTTTGCAACAGGAAAGTTTTGACGATCCTCAAACGGATATTCCTAAAATCAATCGAACATTATGCTCTCGTGCTTTTTTAGATGAAGTCGAAGACGAGTTGCAATCCAAAGGTATGCAAGTCGAATTCTGCGGCAAGGCCATGCTCAAAGGCATTCAAAACCCCATGGAGGTGTTTCTTGTTGAATCTTAATCGCTTCTTATTTTCAAAGCCCACACATGAAGAGTATAAACTGGTTTAAAACATGATCATTCAAACATTCGGGATTACAGATACCGGGTTGCGCCGCAATGAAAATGAGGATTCGATCCTCGTCAATGATACAGAAAACCTTTTTTTGGTGGCTGATGGTGTTGGTGGCAATGGTGCCGGCAATGTCGCTAGTGCTATTGCTGTGGATGTGATTGAAGAACATATTGAAGACACGGACTCAAGTTTTGATCAAAGCCTTGAACGATCTGAGGACAAATTCAGTGTGGACCAAGCCCATGTTGTGCTTGAGCAAGCCCTTATTGAAGCCAATTCTCGCATTAAAACCGTCAACAACAATTCAATCAATTCCGGACAGGGCATGGCCACAACAATCGTTGGGGCTCTTTATGTATTGAAGGCAGCGACCCTTGTTTTTGCCCATGTTGGAGACAGCCGGGTGTATCGATATCGTAAGGGTGTTTTGGTCCCCTTAACGAAAGATCACTCGGCCCACCAAGTGTGGTTGGATGGAGGATCAATTGGAGAGGCGCCAAAAAAGAACATTATCACTTATGCTTTAGGTTTGCGCGATTCAATCCCCGTTTTCGTTGATCGCGATTCCAGTCAAGGCGGCGATACGTACGTACTCTGTTCTGACGGATTGCACGACTTCGTAAGCGATGAAGAAATTTGCCAAGCCCTCACGAAAAACAAAGCTCAAAGCGTTAAAAAAGCATGTGAGAACCTTATTGAAGTTTCAAAAAAACACGGGGCACCTGATAACGTGACCGTGATTATTATTCGATGTGAAGACGAATTATGACCTTATTCGGGTTTGAGGCGTGGGGAATCTGGTGAATCTAACGTACATCGATGAAAATATATTTTGGGCATCCACAGTTGTTTTTGGGGCTGTATTTGGGAGCTTTTTGAATGTCGTGATCTTTCGATTGTCAATTATGTTGGGGCTGTTTCAGTCCACCAATGAAGCCGTCTCAGCCCTTGAAAAAGGCGATCAATTCAATCTTTCTTTTCCGTCTTCTTTTTGTCCTTTGTGCGGGCATAAAATCAAATTTTTTGAGAACATCCCTATTTTTTCTTATCTTTTTTTACGCGGGCGGTGTTCACACTGTAAACAAAAAATTTCCAGACTATATCCCGTGGTGGAAACGGTAACCATGTTGCTGACCATTGGGGCATTTTGGCGATTCGGACCCACGTGGCAATTTGTTGCCACCATCCCTTTTTTATACACTTTGATTTGCATTTTTGTTTTGGATTTTAAATATCAAATCATTCCAGATGTCATGACGTTCCCCCTCATCGGGCTTGGCATTATTGTTAATTATTTTAATGTCTTTGCAAGTTTCCAAGATGCTCTTTGGGGGGCTGGGGCCGGATATCTAGCCTTGTGGTTCCTGTATTGGGGCGTGAAACTGACGTTTAAAATTGAAGCCATGGGATATGGCGACTTCAAATTATTTTCCGCTTTTGGAGCCTGGCTGGGTTGGCATAAATTATTTATGGTGCTTTTACTGGCATCCGGATTAGGGGCCATTATCGGTGTTGCTTTAATCGTTTGGGGAAACCGTGAACGGGGCATATCGATTGCTTTTGGGCCATTTTTAATCGCCGCGTGTTCTATTGTGCTTCCTTTCGGTGATGAATTACTGGCATACTATTGGGCGTTGATGATGTCGCTTTAACATACAAGAACGAGCACCTAACCCTTTAAAAGATCATTGAGGTTTGACTAGGGTGTGAACCCAATTTAACTTATTGAATTGTTAAGGCAAAGTATGATTCGATCCTTCTCAGGAGGATTTGCATCATGAGATTTGATTTATCAGACCAAGAATGGACCGTCATTGAGCCACACCTGCCACGGGGTGGACGAGGCCCTAAACGTGTTGATGACCNGCCGTGTTTTRAAYGGTATKTTYTATATTTTACGAACAGGWGYGCCGTGGCGYGAYCTKCCWGAWCGYTASGGSSCKCNNKYACAAYYGTTNATRMYCKYTRKRCACGACGAGTCGTTTGGAAGTCAATTTTTGATGCTCTTGCCCATCAAAACGAGGATAGTTTATTCTTTATCGACAGTTCAATCGTCAAGGCTCACCGTGCGGCAACGGGCGCAAGGGGGGAACTGGCGCAGGATATTGGCCGCTCACGCGGCGGCCGCACAAGTAAAGTTCACGCCGTTGTCGATGAAAGCGGACGCCCACGGCATCTCATCATAACGGGCGGTCAGGTCCATGACAGTCAAGTCATGATCGATCTTTTGAACGGTGCCGGAAAGTCCAAAGCTGTTGTTGCTGATAAGCCTCATTAAAATAACTCATGAGTCGCATTTTCGCGTAAATATCCACCCCAAATTCCCGAGATTTTCTCGCGCCGGGAAAATTGGAATAAAATTGACAAAAATGTGCAAAAATTTAGACAAAAAAAACTGGTGAAGTTTCCGGGTAGAATTGTCATTTCAAAAATTCCGACTGAATTCCGAACTGTATTTTAAGGAAATTACCCAAGAATCAAAAACCCCGTAACTTATWRMRGYKRYRGGGTYTWRRTGGTTGCGGGAGYMRGATTTGAACYKRCGACCTTCAGGTTATGAGCCTAACCTCTATATTTTCCTAACTCATTGATTTTAKTRTATTTATRCATACATTTCAATAGGTTGACCTAACGGCGRAAAGGTCATATGGTGTCATAAGAGGTCATAAGATAGCTGGAGGTACTAAAACCGTGTTGACTCTGGTGTTGACTWTTCCACGAGATRGRRTKWGAKGAGRCATTTAYRATGAGTAAGCAGGTCGCGGCAGARAAAATTGAGATTTCCAACCGAKCTTTGAGCAAGATCAAACCGGGTGAAAAAGCRCGCATCATCTGGGATAGCAAGCTAACCGGATTTGGCRTTAAGGTCATGCCAAGCGGAACCGTATCATTTTTRGTCAATTACCGCACCAATGGCGGYGGWCGCRRCTCCCCCAACAAACGCATGGTCATTGGWCGACAAGGSACYATATCAGTCGCYATGGCACGGCAAAAGGCTCAGCAGATTTTRGGTTCTGTTGCGGGCGGMAAAGACCCATCRTCTGATCGTCAGGATTTACGSGCAACRCCAACGCTGGCAGAMATATTTGATGGATACATGAAGGCCAACCCAAACCGYAAACCGCGCACCAATGAACTGTATCGTTATGAAATGGATCGGTATTTGGGCGATTGGCAAAACAAGCCCATTAACCAAATCAAACGCGCCGATATTCAAGATCGCTTTAACCTGATTACCTTTAAGCATGGGCAATCCCCCGCCAATCGGATCATGTCCTTGCTCCGCTCTATTTACCGTGCGCCTTGCGCTGAAAATGAGACTTTGCGTAATCCCGTTGAAATTTGGCTGGCGGGGGGTGGCCGCTTTAATCGCAAAACCCGGCGCAAAATCGACACCCCTTCTGAAATCCTGCCCAAATGGAAAAAAGGGTTCGCWRTCATWCAAAACCAGATGATCTTTGAKGCCATTTAYGTTGGMCTKTAYACAGGCATGCGGCTCCGTGAAATTTTATGGTTGAAGTGGGACGACATTCAAGACGATGAATTRTCCGTCGAGGAAACMAAAACAGGYGAGACCCTTCGTCTGCCCATCACCACCCAACTTGCCAAAATCCTTGAMCGSCGYAARYTGAACAAYRAYACCSMRTGGGTGTTTCCCAAYRSSGAWACCAAAWYCRGACACWWKGAAGACMTKCACCAYRTYTAYCCSACMATCACCAARGYGGCVRRAACMAAGTTCTGGTTTCAYGCCCTKCGVAATTGCCTGATYANCATCGCSGAACGTGAYWTAGGCMTCGCYACCAGCCTSACMAAACGCCTYGTCAAYCACGCCCGYCCTCAAGACGTGACTGAGGGTTACGCCGCCGACTGGACCGTCAAACAACTGCGTGGCCCAGCCCAAGCCATTGCGGACAGGATTGATGCGTTGATGGCGGGGGAAGAGGAATAATAAACTTCTCAATTTTAGACTTTCCCAATTCAGACATTGAACCTTTCCCAATTGGACGTTATAAYATACCCAAACAGACGAAGGCTTTATTCTGATTATGATCATCCCTCGGTTTATAGAACAGCGCATTCGAGACACGCTGACAGACACCCGCGTTGTCATGATTAATGGTCCGCGTCAGTCTGGGAAAACAACATTGGCAAAAGTGCTCATCGATGACGGATACGACTATTTGACGCTGGATGATGAAAATGTTCTTGAAGCGGCAAAGTATGATCCGATTGGATTTATTCGAGGATTAGACCGGGCTGTTATTGATGAAGTTCAGCGCGCGCCACAACTTCTCCCTGCCATCAAAAAATCAGTGGACGAAGATACACGGCCTGGACGATTTATTCTGACAGGATCGGCGAATATACTGACAATTCCAACGGTATCTGAATCCCTTGCCGGGCGGATGGAGGTCATGGACCTTCATCCATTTTCACAAAGCGAAATCATTAAAAGTCCCCCTTCATTTTTAAGCTTGGCTTTCCAAGGTAAAGTTCCAAAACCCATAGAGAATATCGTTGGTGACGATCTGCTTGGTCTTATTTTAGGTGGTGGCTACCCCGAAGCCCTTAGCAAAAAGAACCCAAACAGACAACGGCAATGGTATCGCTCTTATGTCGAAGCTATTCTTAAACGTGACGTGCGTGAAATTTCTAACGTTCACAAACTTACGGAAATGCCTGACCTTCTAAAAGTCCTTTCCCATTATTCAGCACAGCTTTTAAATACGGCTGATATCGGGAACAAAGTCGGCCTTGATCATAAAACGGTTCAACGTTATATCGGAATTCTTGAGCAAGTCTTCCTGATCCGACGGTTAAAAGCATGGCACCGCAATGAATTAAAAAGACTGGTTAAGGCCCCAAAACTACATCTTCTCGACAGTGGCCTCATGGCAGCCGTTCAAGGATTGACACTGGAACGTATACAAAAGGATCGCACCCTTTGTGGCCCTCTATTTGAAACATTTGTTCATTCTGAACTCACGAAACAAGCCACTTGGTTCGAAGATGAAATCTCATTTTATCACTATCGTGACAAAGACGGTGATGAGGTCGATATCGTTTTGGAAAATGACATTGGTGAAATCATTGGCATTGAAGTCAAGGCCGCCTCAACCGTACAAAAAAGCGACTTCCGGGGACTGCAAAAATTATGCACAGCCACCGGGGACAATTTTAAACTTGGCATTGTGCTTCATGACGGAGACAACACCCTTTCCTTCGGAGATAAARTTTTAGCGGCTCCATTTTCCGCCTTGTGGAGCTAAGCTTATCGGCCCACTTCAATATGCGAAAAAGGCAATCACGTCCGTCCGCAAAACAACTCGGCAGCCCAGCCAAAGCCATTGCGGACAGAATGACGTTCCTATAGATTAAGTATCTTCATAAATAAACGATAAAATATCACCTTCTCCTTGCCACAAATCTCAGGAACCATAGCCAGTTCTGAACTCCAAAATTTCAAAACCACGAATAGACAATTCAAGCCCCAACATAGGCATCACATGCAAAGCCTTGCAACATGACAAGATGACTTGCCGTGCTCAAGTTCACGAATGAAGCGCACACCAAAACCACACGTAGCGGCGAGTCGCAATTGCGTTAAACCCTGTGCTTTACGGGCCTTACGCACGACATCCCCAAAATCATTGATACCAAAAACAGAAACATGCAATCACCCCTTACGGGACTATGTTTCATTAATCTTACGAGCACTCAACAAAATAGTCCCGGTCGGGATTATTTTAAAACGAAACAATATCGAACGCAGGTATTTTCCGATCTTCTATCTAACGCCTTTTGCCGAATGGATATAAACTGATACAAACGTATTTGTCAAGTAAAAAGTCAATTATAACAGTTAGTTATAACATTGTATGACCCATTATGATATCGTATGAACCTCTATGACCCCGCATGACCTAAACGAAATTAATTTGAAAAAAGTGCTATTTTTTCTCAAAATAGGTCATTTGATAGTGAAGTCTCTTTTATTAATCATGTGTCGAGGGGCTAAATCTGTTTTTCCTTCTTGCCATTGATGTCGTGTCGCCAGCAAGAAAGACCAAAACAGCGAAAGAGTCAAGGTGAAAAATGAAGCAAAAACAGTAGCTTATAGCAACGCCCGCTATCTCCAGCTAAGCCCAGCTATCTCTAGGCAACTCCAGCTATCTCCTAACAACGTGAAAAATAATTTTAGAAAGTGTAATGATTTTATCAAAAACAAGAATGGGAAAATGGCGGTTTATTAAGAAGAAGGTTTTTAATAAAGGTTATCATTATAATGCATTATATTGATTTTCTGGGGCCATACATCAAGATCGTTCCAGGCGGAAATACATCCAAAATATTTTTTCAGAAAAAAGAACAATATCTTGGATATAAGCTGCGGAAATTCAAGCTGCTGTTCAAAAGGACGTTTCTATTAATCATCACTCGACCAGGTTTTACCAAGGAATCATGAATTTGTTACATGGGACCGCCGCGTTGTAATTCGCGTTCAATGTCTTTATTTACCGCGTTGACTTTGACGCACGCCAGCCACCCAAATTCATGTTTCCCATTTTCTCATATAATTTTGTTCAAGCTGAATAATAACGTATCCCTTTGAAAATATAGCATACATAAAAACAAACGGAAAACATCGAAAGAAAACGGACTTTCCATGTCGTTAAGAGGGGCAGGACATGGAAAGTGCTTACACTTTCCGCTCTGCCCACATCCGTGGGGGACTTATTCGCCCTTCGGGCTCAACGGATTTTGACGTTGTGTCATACAGGTGTTGCTGGCAAAAAAAAGCTATTTCACATGATCAATAAACATGCGTGGTGTAAGAATAACCACTGGGCCATATTTTGGTTTTGTAAAATCTTTGGTGTTTCCAGTCACGACAACCGCACCACCAGCAACTGCGGTGGCAAGGTAAACTTCATCATCGGGGTCACGGATTCCAAATACAACATTTGACGGAGCAACCATCATTGATACCTGTTCGATTTCTTTGATGATGGTCAGCATATTATTAGCATATTGAGCATGTTTGGCCCTGTGCGATATCTCTAAGTACTCGTCAAGAATTGGTTGCGATAGAATTATCTTGTGATGGCGCAAGGCCTCACCAATGACCCGACCACAGGTTCCCCCCGACCGTGCCGCAGAAACAAGGATATTACAGTCTATGACGACCTTCATGCTTTAGATTCACGACGCTGTTTTCGTGCTTTGGCAATATCTGAAATAATGTCTTCCATGATCTCTTCTTCAGATCGCCCCTCGTCTTCAGGGGAAAGTTTAAGATCATGCAAGATAGCCTCAATCCGATCTGCGGAAGCATTGCGATTAACCACTTCTTTGGGCCGCAAAAGAATACCGTCTCCGACAATTGTTGCATCCATGAGATCACCCTCGTGCAAATCAATTCCCTTTCGTAGTTTGGCTGGAATAGTAACTTGAAATTTTGGCTTCACCGTGACCAAAGACATAATAACACCTCTATATTACAAAAGTTGGAAAGTTGTAATATTTTATCAGACAACCCAATTACAGGCAAGCAACTTCGGTGATATACTCAATAGTCAATTTTAACTGGATAGCACAAAAAAAACGTACCCCAAATAGAGGCCCTCAATTAACCGTAATTTTCATTCTTCACATCGTTGAGCATCTCTGATGCGAATAAGTTTCCCACGAAAGTGGGCAGTGCGGATTGTGGTACCACCATCCATGTCCTGCCCCTCTTTACGACATGGAAGTTGTGGAATGTTGTGGCGGGCGTAAAGTGTA
>NVTL01000112.1 GCA_002401565.1 Rhodospirillaceae bacterium | reverse complement strand
GCTTTGGTTGAATCAGCTTTAGAAAGTTCGGTGCTTGCCGCAACAGCAGCAATAAGATCGTTCTTGTTCAAAGTAAAACTCCCTTAAGAGGATTTGAGGTTTAGTGGATTTTCAATTAGGTCGCCGGAAGCTTGAAAAGCCCAGCGTTACGATTCTTTTCGTGAGGGGACTTTAGGGGTTAAAAGCCGATTTAGTCAATCATTCAAACGCATATTTTCGCTGTTTTTTAAGGCTTTTCGGCTTTATTTTAGGTTTACCTGATTCAAGCCGAAGCACGCCCAAAAAAGAATCCCGGCGAAACAATTGCTTCGCCGGAATTCAAGAGAAAACCACGCTTTTATCAGACTAATGTGTGATCACACCATCATGGTCTTTGTCGCCATCATTTTTGGCTAAACTGGCATCGATTTCTTCTTCGCTGAGTTCAATCGGCACCAATTTTTCGACCAAGGCATGTTCTAAAACTTCCGATACATGAGACACGGGAATGATTTTCATGCCCTTTTTCACGTTGTCGGGAATTTCGGCCAGATCTTTTTCGTTTTCGCTGGGGATCAGCACCGTTTTAATGCCCGAACGCAACGCTGCCAAAAGCTTTTCTTTCAAGCCGCCAATGGGAAATACGCGTCCCCGCAGGGTGATTTCGCCCGTCATGGCCACATCTTTGCGCACCGCAATGCCCGTCAGCACAGATACCATGGACGTCACCATGCCAACACCGGCACTGGGGCCGTCCTTTGGCGTGGCGCCTTCGGGCACGTGCACGTGGATGTCTTTTTTAACGAACAGAACCGGATCAATGCCAAAATCAAGGGCCTTGGCTTGAACGTAAGATTTCGCGGCTTGGATGGATTCTTTCATCACGTCGCCCAATTGCCCGGTGACAGTCATACGCCCCTTGCCCGGCATCATGATGGCTTCGATTTGCAAGATGACGCCGCCGACTTCGGTCCACGCCAGTCCTGTGGTGACACCGACTTGATCTTCATCATCGATTTCCCCAAACATAAAGCGTTTCACGCCCGAATATTTTTCCAAATTCCGGGTGGTGACTTTGATGTGGTCCGTTTCTGGGTTCATCAAGATTTCTTTGGTGGCTTTGCGCGCCAATTTAGCAATTTCGCGCTCTAAGTTCCGCACCCCGGCTTCGCGGGTGTAATAGCGAACCAAATCGCGCAGAGCCCCGTCAGAAATGCTCCATTCGCCTTCTTTAAGGCCATGGGCTTCGACTTGTTTATCAATCAGGTGGCGCTTGGCAATTTCGACTTTTTCGTCTTCGGTATAGCCCGACAAACGAATGATTTCCATGCGATCCATCAACGGCCCCGGCATATTCATGGTGTTTGCGGTGGTCACAAACATCACGTCGGACAAATCGTAATCGACTTCCAAATAGTGATCGTTAAAGGTCGAGTTTTGTTCAGGGTCCAAAACTTCCAACAAGGCAGACGCCGGGTCGCCCCGCCAATCGGCCCCCATTTTATCGATTTCATCCAATAAAAACAGAGGATTGGAAACCTTGGCTTTTTTCATGCCTTGGACAACCTTGCCCGGCATAGAGCCAATATAGGTGCGGCGATGTCCGCGAATTTCGGATTCGTCCCGTACCCCGCCCAAAGACATACGGACAAACTTACGTCCGGTCGCATTGGCGATGGATTTACCCAGCGAGGTTTTACCCACACCCGGAGGACCCACAAGGCACAAAATCGGGCCTTTCAGTTTTTTGGTGCGGGCCTGAACAGCTAGATATTCCAAAATGCGTTCTTTGACCTTTTCCAAACCATAGTGTTCGGTATCTAAGACCAGTTGAGCCTCGACCAAATCTTTCTTAACGGGTGAGCGTTTTTTCCACGGAATGCCCAGCATCCAATCTAGATAGTTGCGCACCACGGTGGCTTCGGCCGACATGGGCGACATGGATTTCAACTTTTTAAACTCGGCCACGCATTTTTCGCGGGCTTCTTTGGACAGCCGGGTTTTTTTGATTTTTTCTTCCAACTCGGCGTTTTCGTCTTTGCCTTCTTCGGTTTCGCCCAGCTCTTTCTGAATGGCCTTCATTTGCTCATTCAAATAGTATTCGCGTTGGGTTTTTTCCATTTGGCGTTTGACGCGCGACCGGATTTTCTTTTCCACCTGCAACACACCGATTTCGCCTTCCATATAGGAAAACACGCGTTCTAAGCGTTCGACGGTGGATTTAATTTCCAGCAATTCCTGCTTTTCGGAAATTTTCAAGGCCAAATGAGACGCCACGGTATCACTAAGCTTGGCTTCGTCTTCGATTTGGTTAATGGACACCAAAGCTTCGGGCGGAATTTTTTTGTTCAGTTTGATGTATTGCTCAAATTCTGTAACGACCGAGCGGGACAAAGCTTCTAATTCTGTATCATCGTCATCGGTTTCTTCGATCATTTCGACTTCGGCTTGGAAAAAATCGGTGTTTTCGCCGTATTTGACGATGCGGGCACGTTGTCCGCCTTCGACCAGAACTTTGACGGTTCCGTCGGGCAGTTTCAGCAATTGCAATACGGTGGACACGGTGCCCACGGAATAGATGTCTTCTGGTTCTGGCTCGTCTTGGGCCGCGTTTTTTTGCGCCACCAACAAGATTTTCTTGTCTTCGCGCATCACGTCTTCCAAAGCCCGTACTGATTTATCGCGACCGACAAACAACGGCACGATCATGTGCGGAAACACCACGATGTCACGCAGGGGTAAAACGGGAAGAAGTTCACCAGAAGAAATTTCAAGGCTCATATTGCCAAAGTCCTATATTTATTTGGCCCCCGAATACGGCAGGCCGAACGCGTCAACATCAACGCAAGTTATCTTATTTTTTAAGATGATCCTGTTTGCCTCCGTCTTCAAGGCTTGAGATCAATAATTTGGGGATAAAGGCAAAAAAAAAGGCGTTTAGGGTCACAAAACAACAAACCGCCAGACTTTTTAGGGGTCTGGCGGTCTGTTTTAGGGCTCTAAAGCCAATTTTCGAGTTGCTGGCGTTTTTTAAGACGCGCTCGATTCCACCTCTTCGGTGCGATCGGCATAGATAAACAGCGGTTTAACACTTTCTGAAATCACTTCACGGTTGATCACGACTTCTTCGACGCCATCCAATCCCGGAAGATCAAACATGGTGTCCAACAAAATCGCTTCCATGATTGAACGCAAACCCCGAGCACCGGTTTTGCGTTCAACGGCACGGGCCGCAATTTCTTCCAACGCGCCCTCGGTGAACGTCAACTGCACGTCTTCCATATCGAACAAGCGTTGATATTGTTTAACCAGAGCATTTTTCGGCCCCGTTAAGATCGTGATTAAGGCGTCTTTATCCAAGTCTTCCAAGGTGGCCAACACCGGCACACGCCCAACAAATTCAGGGATCAGGCCAAATTTTAGCAAATCTTCGGGTTCAAGTTCCTTCAAAAGTTCACCAACGCCGCGTTCCTCTGGTCCCTGTACATCGGCGCCAAAGCCAATGGAAGATCCCTTGCCACGTTGRGCAATGATTTTRTCCAAGCCCGCAAACGCRCCRCCACAAATAAACAAGATGTTGGTGGTATCGACTTGCAAGAATTCCTGTTGAGGATGTTTACGTCCACCCTGTGGTGGCACAGAAGCAACCGTGCCTTCCATAATTTTCAACAAGGCTTGCTGAACACCCTCGCCCGAAACGTCGCGGGTGATGGAGGGATTGTCGGATTTACGGCTGATTTTATCGACTTCATCGATGTACACGATGCCGCGTTGAGCGCGTTCAACGTTGTAATCAGCAGATTGCAACAGTTTCAAAATGATGTTTTCGACGTCTTCACCCACATAACCCGCTTCGGTCAATGTGGTGGCATCGGCCATGGTGAACGGAACGTCCAAAATGCGGGCCAAAGTTTGCGCCAACAAKGTTTTACCGCAACCCGTWGGGCCCAACAGCAARATGTTSGACTTCGCCAATTCGACTTCGTCATTCTTTTCGGCGTGGCTYAAACGTTTRTARTGATTGTGCACGGCCACSGACAAAACCCGTTTGGCCTTYACYTGACCGATCACATAATCGTCAAGAACGTCACAGATTTCTTTGGGAGTCGGCACGCCATCGCCGGATTTAACCAGCGATGTTTTGCTTTCTTCACGGATGATATCCATGCACAGCTCGACACATTCGTCACAAATAAAGACGGTTGGCCCGGCAATAAGTTTGCGAACCTCGTGCTGGCTTTTGCCACAGAAAGAACAATACAGCGTGTTCTTGGACGTGTCGCCGCTGCTGCCGCCATTGCCGCCGCTGCCGCCATTGCCGCCATTGCCGCTGTTGCTGGATTTACTCATGAAAACTCCGTTTCTTCTTCATCCGCTCAGCGGAAGGTATGGTAAGTGTAGTCCTATTTAATAGATATAACCTAAAAAAACTTGCGGAATCCTTAAGGCCATCCGCATTGTTGTTTTGAATTAATCCTTTTTAGCTTTGCCATCATCGTCGCCGTCAGTTTCTGGACGGGCGGAAACAACTTCGTCAATCAGACCAAAGGTTTTGGCTTCTTCGGGGCTGAGGAAATTGTCGCGTTCCATGGACTCTTCGATTTTTTTCAATTTTTGGCCGGTGTGATGCGCATAAATGTCATTCAGGCGTGACCGCAGGTTAAGGATTTCGCGCGCTTGGATTTCGATGTCGGTGGCTTGCCCCTGAGCCCCGCCAGAAGGCTGGTGGATCATGACCCGAGCATTGGGCAAAGCATACCGCATGCCGGGTTCACCCGCTGCCAACAACAACGATCCCATGGACGCGGCTTGACCGATGCAAACCGTCGAAACCTTAGGCTTGATGTATTGCATGGTATCGTAAATCGCCAAACCAGAGGTCACAATGCCGCCCGGTGAGTTGATGTAGAACGAAATGTCTTTATTTGGATTTTCACTTTCCAAATACAGCAACTGTGCACAAATCAAACTGGACACGTGATCATCAACCCCACCCGTCAGGAAGATAATGCGTTCTTTCAGCATCCGTGAAAAAATATCGTAAGCGCGTTCACCGCGATTGGTGGTTTCAACCACCATAGGCACCAAAGCGTTCATGTGTGTATCAATCAGGTTGCTGTCGCGCATGTTTA
>NVTL01000021.1 GCA_002401565.1 Rhodospirillaceae bacterium | reverse complement strand
TCGGCGGGTAAACCCCAACGTTCACGATAATCTTCCGGGCTCATATTATAGGCCGTTTTCAAATGACGTTTAAGCATTTTCAGCTGTTTTCCATCTTCTAAGCAAACAATATAATCGGGCGTAATGGATTTTTTGATCGACACGGCGGGCTTGGGACGATCGGGTTGACCCGTTTGTGTGCCCAGACTCTGAAGCGTCTTATGAACGCCCTGAATAACGCTGGCCAAATCGGCCACGCCCACGGTGTTGTTGCTGACGTACGACGCCACAATTTCGGTGGTTAATTCTAAAATTACGGCATTATCAACTTTATCGGTCATTGGGTTCTCATTAAATCTATATTTGCCTTTTATGCTTGACGATTATATAAATGATAAGCACAGACTCTTACAAGTATAAAGACTCAAATCCACCATGACTGATTTAGATAAAGATAAAAAATTCGATTACTACTTGGATATTACCAATGATGTTTGTCCATTAACTTTTGTGCGCATCACCTTGTTGTTGGAGCGCATGACCGTTGGAGAGACCGCTGAAATTCGTCTTCAAGGTGAAATCCCCTTGGAAAACGCCCCCCGCAGCATTCGTGAAGTCGGTGAAACCGTCGTCAGTATTGAACGCGAAGATCCCGATGGCGAAGAATTTTCCGTGCACCGCATGATTATTAAAAAGACCAGAGCTCCAAAGTCATAACCACCGCGTCCACGCGCCCACCATCCCCGCGATCATAATAGGCTTTGCGGCGACCAACTTCTTTAAAGCCCAAATCTGTATACAGACCGTGCGCGGCTGGATTATCGACGGCGACTTCTAGGAACATTTTTTTTACATGATGACGTGAGGCTTGTTTTGAGGCCTCAACCATCAAGCCCCGCGCCACGCCAGAACGCCGAGCGTTAGGCCTCGTCAAAATGGTGAGAATTTCGGCTTCATCAGCCACCGTGCGGATCAAGACAAAACCCAGCGGTTCGTCTTGTTCATCCTTGGCAATCAGGGCATAGGTTCCGGGCGAAGCGAGTGCGCTTTCAAAAGCCGATGCCGACCAAGGCGCGTCAAAGCCTTCTGTATGCAGTTCGGCCAAGACATTTACGTAGCTAATCCCCGCCGAAACAATATTCATGCCCACCTCATGCGCGCGCACGTCCTTGAGCCTTGGGCAATTTAGCATCAGGGGGGCGTAAATATAAAGGTTCAGGCGTCTGAGCTCCATCGATGCGATCTTTTGCCAATTGGGCAATCAGGGCCGGATCAGGCAGAGCGTCCGCCGTGCTCAACACAATGTCCGCTGCACATCCGTTCAACATTTCACGGGCCCGCCCAGCCGCGTCACCCACCAAAAGCAGGGCCGAAATATCTTTGCAAAATTCAAACAACGCCGGACCATCCAAAGCCAACGGTGCGCTGAGCGGGCTTAAGTCCGGCGCAAACGTCTGCACATAAATATCGGCGCGCTTGCTTTCCACACAGGCCAAGATCACTTTGTCTTTGCGTTCGGCTGAGGCCGTTGCAGCGGCCAAAACTTCCAACGTGGTGATGCCAACACAAGGAATGCCCAAGGCCAACGCAAGACCACGAGCCCCCGCCAGCCCTATACGCAACCCGGTAAACGCTCCCGGACCGTTGGTGACGGCAATGGCGTCTAAATCTTGGGGCGTAACTTTGGCTTGTTTCAAGACGTCTTCGGCCATGGGGATCAGGACTTCGGCCTGACCGCGCGACATTTCTTTGACCATTTTCGCCAACGGACCATCGTTATTGCTCACACACACGGAACATCCGCTGGTGGCAGAATCAATGGCTAAAATTAAAGGGCCTGAAGTTTTGCTTAACATCCTGACGTTATACTCTGTCCAACGAAAGGATGCCACATGTCACAGACGAAATTGGTCAAAATTACCGAAGCCGACCACAATGTTCAGCTGGATTTAAAATACGCGACGCCTGATAACTTCACTGGCGAACCTGTTTATCAGTACGCCGCCTGTTATCTGCGCCCCCAAGCCGAACAATTGTTAATTGTGGCGCGCGACTTGGCCTTGGACCAAGGTTGGCATCTGCGCATTTTTGATGCTTTTCGCCCATCTGAATCCCAATGGAAATTGTGGAACCACACACCTGATCCTGATTTTTTATGTGATCCGCGCCGTGGATCACCCCATTCGCGCGGGGTCGCGGTGGATTTAAACCTGATTGATATTCAAACCGGAAAAACCTTAGACATGGGCACGGGCTTTGATACATTTTCCCCCAAAAGCCATCATGGAAATACAGATGTTTCGGCCAAAGCCCAATACAATCGCCTTTTGTTAATGGGACTTATGACCACCGCAGGGTGGGATTTTTACCGAAATGAATGGTGGCATTATCAAATGTTTGACGCGCGCCAGTTCGATGTTTTGGGCGATCAGGACTTGGCCAAAACCATGACGTCAACCAAAGTGTGATGAATATCACTTGCAGAACGGGCTAAAATGGCAACAATGCGGCTTAAGTTATACGTTTTAGGTGGGAAGAATGCTTAAAGATCACTTTTTAAAGATCGGCTTTAAGGCCAGTCGCGCGGCCCTGTTTGGGCTGGGCATTGGCATGGGTATGTTGTTGTCCGCGCCAGTGCTGGCCCAAAATGCGGCCGAAGATGGCGCCGAGAATGGCGCCAGTGTGATCATGTACCACCGTTTTGGCGAAAATGATTTCCCCACCACCAACGTGCGCCTTGACCAGTTTGAAGCTCATATCACAGAGCTCACCTCCGGCGAATATACGGTTTTGGCCATTCCCGAAATCGTGCGCCGCTTAAAAGCCAATGAACACTTTCCCGAAAAAACCGTCGGCATCACCATCGATGATGCGTATCTGTCGGTCTTTACCGAAGCCTGGCCGCGCTTGAAAAAAGCCGGCTTGCCGTTCACCATCTTTGTCGCCACCGATCCCGTAGACCGCAAATATTCACGGTATATGAGCTGGGCTCAGTTGCGCGAAATTTCCATGGACCCGCTGGTCACCATTGGCAGCCAAACCGCGTCTCACCTGCATATGATTGAGGCCAAAAGTGACCAGCTGGACGCCGATTTAGCCGTGTCTAATGACTTGTTTAAAAAAGAACTGGGCCATGTGCCGCAACTGATTGCGTACCCCTATGGGGAATTTGACAATCATGTGATTAAAGCGTCAAAAAAGGCCGGTTTTGTCGCTGGATTTGGCCAGCATTCCGGAGCCTTTGGTCTGGGCGATGATGAATTCAGATTGCCGCGTTTTGCCATGAATGAAAATTACGGGTCCCTCACCCGGCTGAAAACGGCCGCCAGCGCCTTGCCCATTCAAGTCAGTGATTTTGACCCCACCGATACTGTTGTCAGCTCTGACCGCAATCCGCCGCTGATTGGCTTCACCGTTACGAACGAAACCAATCGCATCACGGAAATTGCCTGTTTTTCAAATCACGAAGGCAAACTCAGCGTGGAACACTTAGGCCCGCGTATCGAAGTGCGCATGAAAAAGCCACTGCCCCAAGGCCGCACCCGCTTGAACTGTACTTTGCCCACCGGGCCGTCCGGCGATGGCCGCTTTCGCTGGCTGGGCCAACTTTTTTACGTCAAATAAGCCCCGCTTTAACATTGGTTTGTGGGCTCAAAAGTATTAAGCTTATCGTCTGAAAATGTTATGCCATTTGGGAGGAAGTGTCCGTTGACAAAAAAAAGTTCTGTTTCCGCCATATCAAAACTTGCCCATGAAATCAAAAACCCGCTGACCGCAATCATCGGCTTTACCCAAGTGATGAGCGATCCTGCCCGCGAAAATGTAACCCTGCAGCAAATGCGCAATTGGGCGGAAATTGTCCATGAATCCGCCCTCAGCTTGTCGGCTATTTGCGAGCGCGTGCTCGAAGAAGACAACACCTCAACCGACATTGTTCGTATTGAAGACGTCGATTTTCACGAATTTGGCAAAAACATCGTGGCGCAGTTTCAAGAAGAGGCCAAAAGCAAAGGCGTGCGCTTAGATTTCAAAATCAGCGATAATTTTCCGATTTTGCAAACCGACCCGATCTTGTTAACGCAAATGCTCAACAATATGATCAGCAACGCCATCAAATTCACGCCCAAGGGTGGATCCGTCAAGGTGAATGGTGAAGTCGATATGAAATCAAATGCGTTAATTTTGGTGGTTCAAGACACCGGAAAAGGCATTCCGTCCGATGTTTTGATGGCGTTGCGGCGCGGCGAACAGGTCACCACATCGTCCGATTCCTCAAAACACAAAGGCTGGGGCATCGGCATCAAAGTGATCACCGAAAATGCGCAAAAGTTAGATTGTAATTTTGAACTGTATTGTCCCAAAGAAAAGGGCACGGTGGCGCTTTTAAAGTTTCCCATGTAACGAACAGATGTAAAGAAGAGATAAAGCTTAAATAAGGGGCTCAAAGGCTCCGTCGGGGCTCAGCCTTGCCCCATCCACCAAYCTRAGATCATTGCTGRAAATAATCGCCCGCAAWTCGTTGACATAATCSSCACCGCGTTCRGAATAACGRTGCARGGTSCCKGCYAAACGCARGCCATCYAAGGGYTGRCCCTGACGCCGCATGGCCGAGCGCATGGCCCGAAATTCTTTATAAGCCCGGTGTTTGTTTAAGTTCGTGACATAGCTGTCGATGGAGTCATAAATCGATGAAAACGCCCGAATGCGGTGGGTTTTTCCTTCATCGCGCGCCGCCGGAACGATTCCTAAATGCTGGGATGAAAAAGTCCATTGGCCAAACATCGCATTGCCTTCGCGGACAAATCTGGAYGAYCCCCAMGCACTTTCCGTTGCCGCCTGAGCCAAAGCCAAAGAMGGYGGCACCACATCGTGACGRTTCAAAASCGCAYYAATATCRCCACGYTTTGTGCCATAGCGTTCCGCCATCACMGCCAACCACAAACGATCAAGAGCYKRAAGYKGSCCTTGTTTTTGKGCGGTTGCTAAATTYTTCAGRCGKYTGCGATCTTGTGTAATTTGCTCRTTCACYTGCAAMACCAAAGGCAACACGCTTTTCAAAAACARCGCCTTRCGTTTGCTGGTTTCGCGTTCACGCCATAAATCCGAAGGCAGGCTGGCCAATGTAATGCGCGGAACGTCGCTGCGGCCTTCTAAAACGGCCTCTAAATCATAATTTAAAGACGGGTGCAGTTTAAGGTCGGCGTCGGGACCAGAGGCTGTCTCTAAATCAACAGTCGAACGCGGGCCATTTTGTCCGTTTTTAACAGAGGCCGACGCGCTGACAAATGCGGGCAAGGGGAAGCTGGCGTTGGCCACAGACACGCCCGTGCGTACTGGCAGCAAAAGCCCCATGTTGATCAAGATAACCGCCATAGAGCAGGCAATTATAAAAGAAATCCCGTGAAACATTTTCATGTCGTTTGTCGTTCTCGCCAATTTAAACCGTTAGAGATGCTTAATATTCAAAGCTTTATCGAAAGAGATGCCGGGTTCAGACCACGGTCTTAGTCTCGATCATAATGTGGTGCAAAAACCTTAATAATTTCTATATTTAGTGTTTTTGTCACGATATCGCCGCCAATCATCTGGCGTTGGCAAAGCTTTTAAGGGATTTTTTGAACTTTTTCCAGCATCTTTTTTCCACAAGGAGCAAGTGCCTGATCATATTGCAAAAAATTATGAAAAATTAAACCGCCCTTTCGAAAATCCGAAAGGGCGGTTTAAAAAAACAATAGTTTTAGGCGATTCGCTGAGCCGTTCTTAGGGTGGTTTAAGATGCTGCGCGCACTTCTAAAACTTCGGGGACATAATGACGCATCATGTTTTCAATGCCGTTTTTCAGGGTTGCCGTAGAACTTGGGCAACCCGAACAGGCCCCTTGCATGCTGAGATACAAAATGCCGTCTTCGAACGACCGAAAAACAATGTCGCCACCGTCTTGGGCCACAGCGGGACGTACCCGTGTGTCTAATAATTCTTTGATTTTCACAACAACTTCGGAATCGTCTTCGCCTGATTCTGCCGCTGCCGCTTCGGTCATCACCGCTTCACCGTTGGTAAAGTGATCCATAACCGCCGCCAAAACACGGGGCTTAACAACTTCCCAAGAGGTTTCTTCGTCCTTGGTCACCGTAACAAAGTCACCGCCCAAGAAAATGCCGTCAACGCCATCGATGTCAAACAAACGCAAGGCCAAAGGAGACCCCGTCGCCGAAGCCGCATCCACAAAGTTAGCCGTTCCGTTGGCACCCATAACATCGGTGCCCGGCAAAAATTTCAAAGTCGCCGGATTAGGCGTCGCTTCAGTCTGAATAAACATTCGTTAGTCCTCATGTGAATTTATGTTGCTAAGAATATGGGGATGATTAAGCGCGTTTTCAAGCCTTCAAAAACCCAACCGTGTCTTTAATTTCGGCCAAAATGGGTTCGGCCATGGCGCGGGCGCGTTCGGCTCCGTCCCTTAAGACCGCGTCGACGCTGGTGGGGTCGGCGACCAGACGGCGCATTTCGCTTTGAATGGGGCCTAATTTTTCGACCGCGACTTCGGCTAGGGCCTTTTTAAACGTGCCAAAACCTTCGCCCGCAAATTGAGTGCAGACTTCATCCAACGTAACGTCCGCCAACGCTGCATAAATCCCCAACAGGTTTTTAGCTTCCGCGCGACCTTCCAGACCGTCTTTATTGTCCGGCAAGAGGTCTTGGTCTGATTTGGCTTTGCGGATTTTTTTGACGATGGTATCGGCATCATCCGTCATATTAATGCGCGATAAATCAGACGGGTCTGATTTTGACATTTTTTTGGTGCCGTCTTTTAGGCTCATCACGCGGGTCGCGGTGCCAAAAATTTGCGGTTCGGGCAACGGAAAGAAATCCGGCACACCAAAATCATTGTTAAATTTCGCCGCAATATCGCGGGCCAATTCCAAATGCTGTTTTTGGTCTTCGCCGACCGGAACGTGGGTGGCTTTGTACAACAAAATATCCGCCGCCATCAGGTTCGGGTACGCATACAATCCAACCGAGGCATTTTCTTTGTGCTTTCCGGCTTTTTCTTTGAACTGGGTCATRCGRTTSARCCAGCCCATGCGCGCRACACAGTTAAAAATCCACGCCARTTCYGCATGGCCGGGGACTTGGCTTTGRTTAAAGATRATGTGWTTTTTCGGATCAACGCCMGASGCCAACATSGCGGCSGCGACTTCACGRGTGCTGTYGCGYARYTCKKSGGGGTCTTGAAACACCGTAATSGCGTGCATATCAACCACRCAAAACARACATTCAAAATCGTTTTGCAGGTTCACCCAATTGCGCACCGCACCCAAATAATTGCCCAGATGAAGATTGCCCGTGGGCTGGATGCCCGAAAAAATACGTTCCATGAAAAAGTCCCTTCCGTGTGGACCGGATGGTTAAAATTAAGCTGAAAAGGTTATGGACGTTTAGGCCCAAAGGGTCAAGATTTTCGCATCAACCCTTTGACTTCACCGATTGAGGACACGCCAAAGATCAAAACAAAAACACCGTAAGCCAGCATGCCGCCACCCACAATAGCGACCAAGGCCAAGACCTTTTCAAACAAAGCCCCGTGAATTTGATCCACCAGTACGTTTTGCAAAACCATCACGGCGACCCCCATAAACATACTGGCAAGCAGCATGCGCGGCAGGCGTTTTTTAAAGCGTGGGTCAAAATGAAAATGACCTCGGCGGATCAAAAACACCGCCAGCAATATCGCGTTTAGCCATTGGCTGACCACCGTCGCCACCGCCAAACCGACGTGCGCCAACGGTTCCATCAAAGATACCGCAATCACCACATTCAAGAGGACACAAAACGTGCCGATTTTTATCGGTGTCGCCATGTCTTCGCGGGCAAAATATCCGGGGGCCAAGGCTTTCACCAAAACAAACGCCGGCAGGCCAGAGGCAAACACCATCAAAGCCAGCGCCGTTTTGTGAGTGGCTTCGGCGGAAAATTCTCCGCGTTCAAATAGCGCCCCAATAAGAGTATCGGGCAAAACCATCAACGCCACGGCAGCGGGCAAGGTCAGCAACAGGGCAAATTCCAAGGCTCGATTTTGGCTGTCCAACGCCTCGACATCTTTGCCCGCCTTAATTTGGCGCGACAACAGGGGCAATAACGCGGTGCCAACGGCAATGCCGACAACGCCCAACGGCAATTGCACCAAGCGGTCCGCATAAAACAAATAGGAAATAGAACCAGACGCCAAAAGCGAGGCGATGATGGTATCGATTAATAAACTGATTTGATAAATACCCGCGCCAAAGGCCACAGGCACAATACGTTTGAGCAGGCGTTTGACATCCTCAGTTAAGCGCGGCCGTACCAAAGGTGGCAACCAACCTGCCCGCGCCGCGTGAAACATCATCCACAACAGTTGTACGGCGCCGGCGCCCGCAACACCCCAACTTAGGGCATGAGCCGGACTTTCCAACAAAGGCGTCAGGCCAAACACGGCGGAAATCAGACAAATATTAAGCAAAATAGGCGACGCCGCCGCCGCCCAAAACTTACCCAACGAATTCAAAATGCCCGCCAGCAAAGACACCATGGAAATGAAAATCAGATACGGAAACGTGATGCGCACCAATTCAACCGCAAGGTTATATTTTTCAGGCTCATCCACAAAACCCGGCGCGATAAGGGCAACCACCCACGGCATGGCGAGTTCCATGGCCACCGTGAACAGCAGCAAAACCAACAACAATCCGCTTTGCGCTTGGGCTGCAAATACACGGGGATTGCTTTCGTTTTCCAATTCCAACTTGCCCGCAAAAATCGGAATAAAGGCTAGATTAAAGGCTCCTTCGGCAAATAAACGGCGAAATAAATTGGGCAATTTAAACGCCACAAAAAATACATCCGCCATCCACCCGGCACCCAAAGCCCAAGCGACAGCAACGTCACGCACGAATCCTAAGATCCGTGAAATCAACGTCATACTCCCCACCGTGGCAATCGACCGAATAAGCACCAGAATAACTTCCAAATATTTACAGTGGGCTCAGTATACGGTTGTTGGGGAAAATCAAAAGGTTAAAGAGGGAGAGGGAAAACAGGCCATGAAAAAAGTCGTGAATACGCCGGGCAAGTCCACGCCTGACAGTCTTTAAAGTGATTATAGAATAACTTGTCATCGCCGGGCTTGACCCGGTGACCCACGACTTAAAATCCGATCAGATTAACTGACCATGTAAATCCAGCCAGTCGGGATTATCTTCGTGGATAAGACGGACTTTCCAAGCACGTGACCAGTGTTTGATGTTTTTTTCACGTTGCAGGGCCGTGCGAATGTCATCGTGAAACTCTGTATAGACTAACGTTTTCAGACCATGCTTTTTGGTAAAACCATCAACAAGCCCATCACGATGTTCTTGAACTCTGCGGGCAAGGTCAGACGTCACACCAGCATACAACGTACCATCGGGGCGGTTCGTCATAAAATAAACCCAGCCACCAGACATGCGCCTTGTCCTTAAAAAGAAAGTCGTGGATCACCGGGGCAAGCCCGGTGATGACAAAAGTAGAGCCACTATAAAAACACTTAACACATTCTAATTTTTAAGGACCATATGCTTATCTTCCGCTTTTAAGATCAAGCCCACTAAACTCCCATCCCGTAACAAATTATCATCATGGCCTAAGTCTTTCCGAATGGCTCTAAAAATAGACTCCAATTGCATTAATGTCTCCTCAGAACTCATCGCCTCCTCAGACTTTTTTTCATAATCATTCCAGCTATGAATGATTTCTTGCCCACCCCATATAAGTAGTGCTTTTTTAAACTCCATCATTTTCTTGATAAGACCCTTTTCAGGTATCTTCTTGTCATTTTTTGTGGACTCAATCAAATCAAAAAGGAGGTCAAACATAAGCTTGTAAGCTTCCCGTTTCTCCGCAAAATGCCGAGCATTGATTTCTCTGTTCTTGGTTTGATTATGAGTTATTAATGTTGCACTCAACATCCCCAGAAACCCAATAAGACCTACTTTTATATTGGCATCTGCTTCCTGAATATTTTGAACAAATAACCAGAACAACCACGATATAAAACAAACTCCAATAGCCACTTTTATGTAGCCTACAAATTTACTCATGAATCACTTCTCCAAATATAATATGCCAACTACTATAAATGGTATTTGTGATTAAACATATTACAAAACTCGTCATGCGCGGGCTTGACCCGCGTATCCATGACCTTTGGCTTTAGTCGCTGATGCAAAGCCGTGGATGACCGGATCAAGTCCGGTCATGACAAAACAAGGAAAGTGATTTACCCCTTCAAAGGCTCCCCCCGCGCATCCCCAATCGCCGTCAGCACGGCTTTTTTCAGGCTTTTAATTTTGCCTTCTTGGTCGATTTTTAGGCCGAAGATGTCTTTGACGTAGAAGACGTCGACGACGCGTTCGCCGTAGGTTGAGATGTGGGCGGAGATGATTTGGGCTCCGGTTTGGCTTAAGGCGTGGGTGATGTCATACAACAGAGCCTGACGGTTGCGGCCGTTGATTTCGATGACCGTGGCCGATCTGGAGGCTTTGTTATTGACCAGCACGCGCGGCGGAACTTCGAACACTTCGGTGCGCGAAGTTAGGCGCCGTGAASGTTCATTTTCCAATTCAAATTTTGGCCGCAAACGCCCGGCAATGGCGTCTTGGATACGTGTTTTTAAGCGGGTTAGACGTTCTTTTCCGGTAAACGCATGGCCTTCGACGTCTTGAATCCAGAACGTATCCAAGGCCGTACCATTGCCCAATGTGGTGATTTTTGCATCGACAATACCGGCACCCGACAACGCCATGGCCCCGGTGATGCATGAAAACAATCCCGGATGATCAATGGCGTGAATAAGCACTTCGGTCACGTCCATATTTTCCACCGCGCGGATTTCGATATGCAACGGCGCTGTTTCGTCCTTGGCCCTGCACACAATTTCCGCATGACGCGCCAAGGCGTCCACATCAAAGGCCAAGAAATAATTTGAATGGCCCAAAGAAATGAACCAATCGATATCTTCGAGGGAATAGCCCTTATCCGTTGTATCAAACCGTTCGCGTAGCCCATCGCGAACATGTTCGGCGCGCGCTTCGCGGCGATCCATGGGCAGAGCCCCGGACATAACTTCTTGGGTGCTGTAATACAATTCGCGCAACAACGACGCTTTCCAGCCGTTCCACACATTGGGGCCAACGGCACGGGTATCGGCGACGGTCAAGATCAGCAACAATCGCAAACGTTCCGGCGATTGCACCAATTCCGTAAAGTCCTTGGCCGTTTGCGGATCGGATAAATCGCGTTTATACGCATTTCGGTTCATGTTCAAATGGTTCAGCACCAACCATTCAACGGTTTCGCTTTCCCATTCATTCAGGCCAAARCGSGGRCACAGTTTCTTGGCAATTTCAGCCCCCACGACTTCGTGATTGCCGCCGCGACCCTTGGCGATATCATGCAGGAAAACCGCCACGTACAACACCCGGCGCGACTGTACATCGTTGATGACTTCGGTGGACAACGGATGGTCATCGGCCAGCAAACCGCGTTCGATACGGCTGAGAATATCAATGGCGCGGATGGTGTGTTCGTCCACCGTATAGACATGATACATGTCGTATTGCATCTGCGCCGTGACGTATCCAAAATCAGGCACAAAACGGCCCAATACGCCGGACTCGCTCAATCGGTTCAACACCAAACGCGGGCCTTTTTTGGCGCACAACATATCCAAAAACAAGGCATTGGCAGCGGGGTCTTTGCGTACTTTGCCGTTGATCAGTTTTAAGTTACGCTGCACCAAACGCAGGGCTTCGGGGTGAATATCGATATCAAATTTTTCAGCCTCGGCAAACAGGCGTAAAATCTTGATGGGTTCTTTGCGAAAGACATCGATGCCCGTGACATTTAAACGCCCGCGTTCCAATTTAAAGCCTTCGATATGTTTTTTACGGAAGTTAAAAGACGGCAAGGTTATGCGCGCTTTTTTACTGTGTTGGTTTTCCAACACCGCACAAATCACCCGCGTCAAATCACCCACATCGCGCGCCACCACAAAATAGTGTTTCATAAAGCGTTCGACGGCGCTGCCGGTTTTGCGGTCCTGATACCCCATGCGTGCCGCCAGTTCCGTTTGCACATCAAAACTGATGGTTTCGTCGGGGCGACCGGACAAATAATGAAGGTGACAGCGCAGCGTCCACAAAAAGCGCTGAGCTTTGGCAAAACGCTTGGCATCAATTTTATCCAACACGCCCGCTTTGATCAGACCTTCGACGGTGTCCACCCGGTACAAATATTTGGCAATCCACAGCAACGTTTGCAGATCGCGCAGACCGCCCTTGCCGTCTTTTAAATTGGGTTCCAAAACATAACGGGTATCCCCCATGCGGTCATGGCGGGCATCACGTTCGTCCAATTTGGCTTTGACAAATTGGGGGCCCGTGCCTCGGACTACATTTATTTCATAGCTTTTTTCGAACACTTCGAACAAACCCGCATCGCCGCTCAGGTAACGCGCTTCTAACAGGCTGGTGGAAATGGTGATATCGGATTTTGCCATTTCGACGGTTTCATCGACCGTGCGGGTGGCGTGGCCGACTTTCAGGCCCAGATCCCACAACATGTACAACATCCATTCCACCGCTGCGGTGACGTCTTTGCCCTTGGGGGAACGGATTAAAAACATAATGTCCAAATCAGATTGCGGGGCAATTTCCGCCCGCCCATAACCGCCCGTCGCCACCACCGACATGTCTTGATTTTTAAGGCTGGAATAGACCTTGGTCAGGGTGAATTCGTGGAGCGTACGGATCAACTGATCCAACAAATACGCGCCCGCCCGCATCGCCCCGGCACCACTGCATTCTTGGCTTTCAAAACGGCGTTGAATTTCTTTGTGTCCGGTCGCCAGTTTTGCCTTAAACAGGGTCAAAACGCCGCTGCGTAATTTAGGCTTGGTGAAATCGGCAATATCCAAACCCTCAGACAACGCCATCAGCTCGCCTTGAAAGGCTTTGCGGTCGATAATTTCGGTGGGTTTTTTAAGGTTTGCACGCATATTCAGTCCTTCGGTGGTATTCTTATTTAATCCTTGTATAAAGGGTTTATCGCCTTCGGTCTAATAACCATGAGCCAATCATCATGACTAAGCACCCCTGTAAAGATGAATGCATGCAATTGATTGCTTTGTCGAACCGATTGGCCAAGGTTTTTGAGGCTCCGTCCACCAAGAATGATAAACCATTTTTAAGCGCTTGGCGAAAACGTGCGGATGAACTTTTAAAACATCCAGAGCTTGAATCCGTCGAAGGCGAACAGCTTCTGGGCAATCTAAGCTTGGACCTGCGGCGGCTTTGGTTGCAACACGCCCATTTGCGGTCCGACAGCTATCTGATGTCGCCCCCGCACACCCAAAGAAAATTACTGCCCGGCGATGTGCGGATTTCTTACCCCTATGATCGTTGGGTTAAACCCGAAGATTTAGAACGGCGCCTGAACGAACACCGCCCGGCCCCGGATGGCTGGGTTTCAGAGGCCCGCGTATTTTCCAGTGGCATGACCGCGATCACCACATTTTTACAAGTGTTTAGGGCCTTTGGTCACAAATTATGGAACATTCCCAAAAGACCCCTGTCGCTACAAATGTTTGGCGGATATTTTGAAATTGTCAAAGCCTTGCAGGTGATTTGCGATCAACAATTTCAAGGCCGCAAACATGCTTTGCAAAAAAATCTGTTTGCAGCCGTTGAACGCGGGCAAGGCGATTTGATTTTTGTCGAGCCCATTTCCGCCGATATCAATTTAGAAGTTTTTGATATGGAGGCCTTTGCCAAGGCGTTTGTCAAACGCCCCAAAGGCCGTTCCGCCGTGATCGTTTTGGATACCTCACTCAGCGGCGACGCCTTTCCCTTAGAACGGTTTTGCGCCTTGTTAAAAGACAATCCGCCCAGCCTGATCGTCAATATTCGGTCTGGTTTAAAACTGGACCAGTTGGGCTTRGAATTTTCAAAYCTGGGCCTGATGACRTTRTGGGCSCCCGCTACCRAAGCYACCACAAARAGCYTWAAAAGYGTSKCGGAATCTTTGCGGGTCACGCGYACCACCTTTGGCGCRGGCTTATCCCAAGACGAATGYGCGGCGTTRAGTGCKCCATTTATTTTGGATAAAACATCCCTCAACATTCATGGCCAAGCGGTGTTTGATAACAATCAGGCCTTTGCCATGGCGCTGTCTGATACGGTTGATTTTGAACAGTCGTTCATCAACAAAATCATCCACCCCAGCCTCAGTCCTGATAAAGACAAATCATGGGCCAAGGCCCCGTTTGTAAACATTCATTATAAATCCGAAGACCGAAGCGACCGGGCCTTGTTGCGCATGATTTTGGAAGTCGAAAGCCGCAATCGTAACTTAAGCTTTGTTTCGGGCAGTAGTTTTGGTTTTCGATCTCACCGTTTTGAAATGGGCTTTGTTCAAGGTACCAAATACAGCGCGCTGCGCGTCGCCTTAGGCTCCATAACCGGGCCATCGTTTTACGGCGTCATTGATTTATTTAAACATCTCAGCACGTTCAAAGATTTCGAAGCTCTGAAAAAAGCCTATCCAGAACTCGCCGCCAAAACGCCCAAGGACCGCACGGCCGAAGAAAGCTAGCTAACCGTCTTATCCATCACCTTAAGCCGATACAAAAAGTCCAAAGCTTCGCGCGGTGTCATTTCGTCGGGCAGAACGGTCTTAACCGCGTCTTCGACTTCGGACGCTTTGCGCGGACCAGACGTTCCACCCGACAAAGCCGGAGCATGGGAAAACAGCGGCAAATCGTCGGCGAGCTTGGTCACCATCGAAGACTGTTCGCCTTCTTCCAAAGATTTTAAAATAACTTGTGCACGCTCAACCACACAATCTGGAAGCCCCGCCAATTTTCCCACGTGAATGCCATAAGACCGGGCTGCGGCGCCGGCACCGACTTCATGCAGAAAGATCACCTGTTCTTTCCATTCTTTGACCTTCATGGCGTGGCAGCTGAGCCCATCCAATTTGGATTTCAGCGCGTTCAGTTCGTGATAGTGGGTGGCGAACAAAGCCCTGCATGTATTGACTTCGTGCAAGTGTTCAACCACCGCCCACGCAATCGACAGGCCGTCAAAGGTGGATGTGCCGCGGCCGATTTCGTCCAAAATCACCAAGGCGCGCGGTCCCGCTTGATTTAAAATAGCCGCTGTTTCGACCATTTCAACCATGAACGTAGACCGTCCACGGGCCAAATCATCGGCGGCGCCGACGCGGGAAAACAGGCGATCGACAATGCCAATCCGCGCGGACGTAGCGGGCACAAAACAGCCCATCTGAGCCAACACACAAATCAAAGCGTTCTGGCGCAAAAACGTTGATTTACCCGCCATGTTGGGTCCAGTTAGCAACCACAACCGCCCGCTTTCATCGGACTGCTCACAATCGTTGGCGACAAATTTTTCGCCCTCGCCGGCTTGCAGGGCGGCTTCGACCACCGGGTGACGGCCGCCGGTGATTTCGAAATCACGGGACTCATCCACGGTGGGCCGCACAAACTGTTTTTCTTCGGCCAATTGGGCAAGGCTGGACGCCACATCCAATTCGGCCAGAGCCAAAGCAGTCAACGCAATGGCATCGGCATGATCAACAACCAAATCGACCATTTCACCAAATACGGCCAATTCAATGGCCATGGCTCCATCAGCAGCGCGGGCAATTTTGCTTTCCAGTTCGCCCAGTTCCACGGTCGAAAAACGCACCGCGCCTTTCATGGTTTGACGGTGAATATAGCTGTGAGAAAAATCATTATCTTTCGCCAGCATCGCATCGCCATGACGGGTCGGGACTTCGACAAAATAACCCAACACATTGTTGTGTTTGACTTTCAGGGCCGAAATTTGCGTATCATCCTGATAGCCCTTTTGCAGGCCCGCAATCAAACGCCGACTTTCATCACGCAGCGTGCGCAATTCGTCTAAATCCGGACGATAACCCGCGCGCACAAATCCACCATCGCGCGCCAATACGGGCAAGTCTTGAGCCAGGGCTTCGGTTAAGGCACCGACCAATTCACCGTGCGCGCCTAAATTTACTAAACTTTGCTCTAACCCTTTGGATAAGGTGTCTTGGGCAAACAAATCACGGGCCGCCGCGCTCATTAATAATCCATCACGGATCGCCGCCAAGTCCCGAGGACCACCACGGCCCAACGTCAGACGCGACAACGCCCGTTCCAAATCAGGGCAGCGGGCAAACATGGTGCGCAGGTCTTCTTTGAGGCGGGATTTGTCTTTGAAAAACTGCACATCACAAAACCGATTTTCAATCGCCTCAACATCCGTCAACGGAGCCGCCAAACGACCCGCCAATAAACGCGCGCCCGACCCCGTAATGGTCATGTCGACGATGCTTAACAAAGAGCCTTTGCGTGATCCCGATAAGGTCTGGGCCAATTCCAAATTGCGCCGGGTTGCCGCATCAATTTCCATCACCCCATCGCTGGCAATGCGCACCGGGCGGCTGAGCCGTGGCATTTTGCCCTTTTGCGTCAGGTCGATGTAATCCAATAAGGCCCCGGCGGCGGAAATTTCCGCACGCTCAAAACCGCCAAAAGATTCAAGCGTTTTCACACCAAAGGTGGTCTCCAAACGCTTGGCCCCATTGGTGCTGTCAAACCGCGACGCAGGTTGCGGGGTTAAGACGTGCTGCCAATCGGCGAAGACAAATTTTAAGGCTTCGCGGCCCAGCAAGTTGTCCGCGCCCAAAAGCTCGCCGGGGTTCAAGCGCGCCAATTGAGCGCCCAGATTTTGTACGCTTGAGCTTTGTGTGAAAAATTGCCCGGTCGATACATCGACCCATGCCAAACCAAGCTTGCCTTCGGCTTCGCCCAAAGCAGCCAGATAATTGTTGGCGCGCGCATCCAATAAAGCGTCTTCGGTAATCGTGCCGGGCGTCACCACCCGCACCACGTCGCGCCGCACCACGGATTTTGGACCGCGTTTTTTGGCTTCGGCCGGGTTTTCCAGTTGTTCGCACACGGCGACGCGGAACCCTTTGCGGATTAATTTCAGCAAATATTGATCATGGCTGTGCACCGGAACGCCGCACATGGGAATGTCTTCGCCGTTGTGTTTTCCGCGTTTGGTGAGGGTGATATCCAAAGCAGCCGCCGCTTGCACCGCGTCGTCGAAAAAAAGCTCATAAAAATCACCCATGCGATAAAAAAGAATGCTATCGGGATGTCTGGATTTAATCTCTAAAAACTGCACCATCATGGGCGTTACGCCGTCTGATTTTGCGGATTTTTGAGGTTTAATTTTGCTGTCTTCATTCATAGGTGCACAATAACCATGATTAGCAATATGCGAAAGCGTATTTGACTGTTACGATTAATAATTAAAGAATTTAAGGAGAGCCGTCATGACCGATTTTGCCCCGAAATCAAGCCGCGAGGTTGTTGGTGTCTTTCAAGATCGTCTGGATTTTGAAGCGGCCGTGCATCACCTGTTGGACGATGCGGGCTTTATCCGCACGGATCTTTCTGTTTTGGACAGTCACGAAACCCTTGATGTGGCGGGCGAACCCGGAAAACCCTTTAAGGACGTGCTCACCGCGTTGGTCGGGGAAATCAAATACGAAGGCCCCTTGGTCGCGTCCGGAGCCGTGCTTTTGGCCGGTGGGCTGACCGCCGCCGTGATCGCCAGCGTGATCGGCGCCGCCACCGCGGGCGTGGTCGCCAAAGATATCTTAGACGAAGTCACCGCAACGCCGCACACTGAAAACTTTGCCAATGCTTTGGATGCGGGTGGGGTGATTTTGTGGGTGCTGTGTGAAACCGAACCCCAAGAACAACAAGCCCAAAATGTTCTGTCCAAATTTAAGGCGCAAAACATCCATGTGCACGAACGTAAATCTTAAATCTTAGAAAGTCCCCGACATTATGTCCTCTAACGATAAACCAACATATTCCGCCCTTGATCAAGAAGCTCTTCGTATGCATGCCGGGGGGCGGCCGGGGAAAATCGAAATCCACCCGACCAAACCGCTGACCACCCAACATGATTTGGCGCTGGCGTACAGCCCCGGTGTTGCGGCACCGTGTTTGGAAATCGAACGCGATCCGCAATTGGCTTATGATTATACAGCCAAGGGCAATCTGGTCGCGGTCATCACCAACGGCACGGCGGTTTTGGGATTGGGCAATTTGGGCGCGCAAGCCTCTAAACCCGTGATGGAAGGCAAGGCGGTCCTGTTCAAACGCTTTGCCGACATCGATGGCATTGATTTGGAAGTCGATACCACTGACGTCGATGAATTTATCAATGCTGTGCGGTACTTAGGCCCCAGTTTTGGCGGCATTAATTTAGAAGACATCCGCGCGCCTGAATGTTTCATCATCGAACAACGCCTGCGTGAACTGATGGACATTCCGGTCTTTCACGACGATCAACACGGCACCGCGATCATCACCGCAGCGGGCCTGATCAATGCGTGCGATCTGACCGGACGAAAAATGGAAGACCTTAAAGTCGTGGTCAATGGCGCCGGGGCGGCGGCCATTGCGTGTATCGAACTGTCGCAATGCTTAGGAGTCCGCAAAGCCAATACCACCATGTGCGATTCCAAGGGCGTGATTTACCAAGGCCGCACCGAAGGCATGAACCAGTGGAAATCCACCCACGCGGTCGCCACCGATGCCCGGACCTTAGAAGACGCTATGGTGGGCGCAGATGTGTTTTTAGGCCTGTCCGTCGAAGGCGCGTTGAGTGCCAAAATGGTCAAAACCATGGCGCCCAAGCCGATTATTTTCGCCATGGCCAACCCCAATCCGGAAATTCTACCCGAAGACGCCAAGGCCGTGCGTCCCGATGCCATCATTGCCACCGGACGGTCCGATTACCCCAACCAAATCAACAATGTTTTGGGCTTTCCGTATATTTTCCGGGGGGCTTTGGACGTGCGCGCCACCACCATTAACGAAGACATGAAAGTCGCCGCTGCCCATGCCATTGCTGCCTTGGCCCGCGAAGACGTGCCCGATGAAGTCGACATGGCGTATTCTGGAAAACACCTGCAATACGGATCAGAATACATTATTCCCGCCCCCTTTGATCCGCGTCTGATCACCTGCGTGCCCATGGCGGTGGCCAATGCGGCCATGGATTCAGGGGTTGCTCAGCGTCCAATCATCGATATGGATGCTTATAAAAATGAGTTGGCTGCGCGTCTTGACCCGGCTGCATCCAGTCTGCAGGCGATTTTCCAAGAAACCCTGGCGCACCCCAAACGCGTGGTGTTTGCCGAAGGCGAAAACGAAAAAACCATTCGCGCGGCTCAGGCCTTTTACAATGCGGGTTACGGCACGCCCATTTTGATTGGCCGGGTTGAACTCATCAAAGAAACAATGGAATCATTGGGCCTGCCCGATTTGGACGGTGTCGAAATCATGAACGCGGCGCTATCTGAACACACAGATCTATACACCGATGCTTTATATGAACGCCAACAACGCCAAGGTTTGCTGTTTCGCGATTGCCAGCGTTTGGTCAACCAAAACCGCAATATTTTTGGCGCGTCCATGGTGGTTCAGGGTGATGCAGACGCCATGGTCACGGGCCTAACCCGCAACTATCATGTGGCGTTGCGCGACATTACGCGGGTTGTCGACCCGGCTCCGGAACAAAGTGTTGTGGGTTTGACTTTATTGGTGGCCCAAGGCCGCACCGTATTTTTGGCCGATACCTCGGTCAATGTGACCCCCGATGCTCGCCAAATTGCCGACACCGCCCAACAGGCCGCCCGCAAAGTGCGGGCTTTGGGTCAAGAACCCCGTGTGGCTTTGTTGTCGTTTGCGAACTTTGGCAATCCCATGCCCAACCGCACCAAAGTCATGCGCGACGCCGTTCACCTTTTGGATGATATGGATGTATCGTTTGAATATGAAGGCGAAATGAATGCCAACGTGGCTTTGGATTTTGACCTGCAAAAACGTATTTTCCCGTTCACCAGACTAACCGGACCCGCCAACATCTTGATCATGCCGGGGTTAAACGCCGCCAGCACGGCGTCTGGTTTGATGCAACAATTGGGTGGCGGCACCGTGATTGGACCATTGTTGTTAGGGCTTTCAAAGTCCGCGCAAATTGCCCCCATCGGAGCCACGGTTTCTGATTTGGTGAACCTGGCCGCATTGGCCGCACACGATACAATTAAAGGACTGTAAACCTGTGGATGCTTTTTGATTGCGGTGACGGACGAGTCTTGTCATATTTCTGTAACGAAAATGTCATATTACCTTAACCTTGATGATCCTTGCCGCTTTTCGAAAGAACGCACAAATGTCGAAGTTACCTACAGAACSCAAAGCCAAAACAGCCCTGGATAAAGATCTTAAAAAGATCGCCATCGTCGAAGCTGCCGCCCAAGTCCAGGGCCAAGCTATTGCTCGGGTGGGATTGGCGTTGCTGTTTTTGATCGCCGTTTGGATTGTCACGTCTATGCAATCGGGCGCGGGCTTTACGCCATTTGTGGTCGCCGCCGCCGTGATTGGTGGTTACATGGCCATGAACATCGGGGCCAACGATGTGGCCAATAATGTCGGCCCCGCGGTTGGATCAAAAGCCTTAACCCTGACCGCTGCCATCATCATTGCCGCAATTTTTGAATCCGGCGGTGCGTTGTTGGCGGGTGGGGATGTGATTTCAACCATTAAAAAAGGCATCATTGACCCCAGCCTGATGCCCGATACCGATACGTTCATGACCGCCATGATGGCGGCCCTGTTGGCGGCTGCGTTATGGCTGAACTTAGCAACATTTTTAGGCGCGCCTGTATCGACCACCCATTCCATCGTTGGCGGTGTTATGGGTGCGGGCATTGCCGCCACCGGATTTGGTGCGGTGAACTGGCCCACCATGAGCAAAATTGCCGCCAGCTGGGTGATTTCCCCGGTTCTAGGCGGCATCATTGCCGCGCTCTTTCTATACATCATCAAACGCAATGTGCTGATGAAAGAAGACAAAATTCAAGCCGCCAAAAAATGGGTTCCGTTATTGGTGGCCATTATGGCCGGTGTTTTCACCATGTATTTGATGAGCAAGGGCCTCAAAAAACTTTATAAATCCAGCTGGATGGAAATCATCGCGGGCGGGACTTTGTTGTTTGGCATTTCTTGGACCATGATGCGCACCCGCATCGCCGCCAAAGCACAGGACATGGAAAACAAAAATAAATCCGTAAACCAGTTGTTTGTGGTGCCGTTGATTTTTTCCGCCGCATTGCTGTCGTTTGCCCATGGTGCAAACGATGTTGCCAATGCCGTTGGACCGCTGGCCGCCATCGTATCGGTTGCCGATACGGGTGAAATCACCGCCAAAGCCAGTATTCCTTTATGGGTGATGCTGGTCGGAGCCGTAGGTATTTCCATCGGTCTGGTGCTGTTTGGGTCAAAACTGATCAAAACCGTGGGTCAAGAAATCACCAAACTGAATCCTATTCGCGCGTTTTGTGTGGCGCTATCCGCCGCCATCACCGTGATCATCGCGTCTGCCATGGGTCTTCCGGTGAGCTCCACCCACATTGCCGTTGGCGGTGTGTTTGGCGTTGGGTTTTTGCGCGAATATATGGAACGCCGTAAATTTGCAGAAGCCGCAGCCCTGAACCAAACGCCGGGCGAGCCCAGCAAAAAATCCCTCAACAAAGCGCGCGAACGCAAGCTTGTGCGTCGTCATCACATGTGGACCATCGCTGCGGCGTGGATCATCACGGTGCCCTTGGCCGCCATTTTGGCCGCTGGGTTATTCCACATCATGATGGCGCTGAACGTTACGGCGTAAAGCGACAAGGTTATGTTTAAAACACGACTTTTTTCACGGATAGGCTTTTTAAGTGTTTTGGGCACCGTTTTTCTTGTCAGCTGTGCACCTGTGGTCGATGATGCCCAATACGATTTGGAAATTCGCCGGGGACATCTAAATATAATTCTTTCCAAATTTGAAGTTTCCGCTGAACATTATCAAAAGGCTCTGGATTACCTATCCAAAGATAATATTGAACAACGTCTAACCGCCTTGGGCTGGGCTGCCAATGCTTATCAAACCGCCGCAAAATATAAGCCCGCCCAAGAGCTCTATCAAAGCGCCATTTTACTGGCCAAAAGCAATCTTCCCGCCTCTCAAATAGACCTCTTAAAGCTTCAAAATAATTTGGCTCAGCTGTTTCAAGTCACCGGACGCCTGACAGAAGCCGAAAGCTTGATGAAACACGTGATTAAGGCCTCTGAACCCTTAGAAGGGGCCGACACCAGCCAGACCCTCAGCAATTTGGCCGTACTGTATTATGAAACAGATCGGCTGGATTTAGCCGAACCCATGATGCGGCGCGTGTTGGATTTAGATGAAGAAAAATTTGGGCCCAACCATCCAGAAATCGCCATTGACCTGAACAATTTGGCACAACTTTACGCCGACACAGGTCGATACGATCAAGCCGAAACCTTGATGTTGAGAGCGTTAAACATCGAAGAAAACTCGGTTGAAGCCACAGATGGTCAAATTGCCACCAGCCTCAACAATCTGGCGCTCTTTTATTTTGAACGCGGTCAGATTAAAAAGTCCGAACGATTGTTGGTGCGGGCAGTGGACATTGGCCTCCGAAAATTGGGCGCCAAACACCCCAACACCCTCTATTACCTCGAAAATTTAGACGTGGTGCGCGAAGAGCTCACGCAAGACTAGCCTTTTTGCCCACAAAAAAAGGCGACCCGATCAAAGGCCGCCTTTTTGAGAACTTTGGGCTGGAGCTTAAGCTTCTTTTTCGTCGCTTGCGCAAGAGCTGCAGGTTTTGATGCCCAAGATGGAATACAAAGGGCAAAGACCCAACAGAGCTGTTCCCAAAGGAACAATACCGACCCAGCCATAAACGTTATAACCGGTGTCGGCCATCATGCCGAAACTTGGCAAGATTGCATAAGCGAGCAATGCCAAGCCGATGATGATGCGAAGTACTTTGTCGATGGAACCTACGTTTTTTTGCATTTGATAATCCTTAAGTTGGTACGGGTCGGCCCCCCATCGGGGCAACCTTTAAATTTGTTGATGATTGAATATGACATAGATGAAGTCTAACCGTCTGTAACCAAGTCACATAAGGTGTCACATAAGGTTTGTCAGGGCTTTTAAATCGGTGACCTCGACTTGTCCACGGGACAATTTTACCCAGCCTCGGTTTTCAAAATCTTTCAACTGACGGCTGATCACTTCACGGGCCGAGCCCAATTCGACGGCCAATTCTTGGTGCGTTGTTTTCAGCAGACTTTGGCCACCCATGCGTTCGCTGAGAAATTTTGCCAACCGCACATCGATGCGATGAAACGCAACTTCGTCCACCAACATCAACAAATCGGCCAGCCGCGTGCTGTACGATGAAAAGACAAAGGTGCGAAAAACAGTCGAACAATCGATTAATTTATGAAACGTCTGAGCCGGAATAATCACCGCATTCACGTCCGTTTCGGTGATGGCTTCGGCGGTGTAATTTTCATGCGACATCAAACACGTCGTCGTCATGATGCAGGTTTGGCCATTTTCCACCCGGTACAAAACAATCTCTCGACCATTTTCCGATACCATCTGTACCCGCACCGAACCGTCGATCACCAATAAATAATTTTCGCACGCGGCGCCGCTGGTGAACACCGTTGTGCCCACCGGAACAATGGCATCTTGAGCCGCACTTTCCAAGATCACCTTGGCATCGTTTTCCAAAGATTCAAGGCCCGGAAAATTGGTGATTTTTACAACAGACACTTAGCGTGTTCCCATAATGGTAATGGATTTTACAATCACATCCGCACCTTCGCTGGTGAGTTGCAGGCCATTAAAAGCATCACGAAAGCTTTGATCGCGAACGTTCAAGGCAGACGTTCCATCCACGCTGACCTTCATCATTCCATCATTTGTGCGGGTCCATGCCAAAGCATGTGTGCGTTTGTCTTCCAACGCTGCGATGGAAACCTGATCGATCACGCTTTGTCCGCGCGACGTGACCTTAATCAATTCCAACACTGATTTTGCACCATTAGCTCCGGGGCTGTACGCCAAGCGATATCCAGATCCGCTGATGCCTTGGGTCACGCCAATTTCAAAACGGCCTTGAACATTCCAAGAACTGAGTTGGGTGGTCAGAGAAAACGCATTGGTGATGTGGGTGCGCGCCGTAATCAAGGCGGGCTTGGCTTTAGTTTGTGGTGGCGGAGCTTGTGTTTTTGATTTTTTATTCTGATTTAAAACGGCCCCAAAAATCGAAATGATCATTTCTTCTTTGCTGACTTTTTTGGCGGGGGCTTGTGTATCTGCCTGGCTGACCTCGGTGACTTCACTGCGCAGGCCATAGCCTTTTTCGACCCAGTACTTTCCTGATTTCACCGACCATTGTGGGTTGCGGATGTAATCTCCATCCCTGAAGTCGTCGGAAAAAATGCGCACGCTCCAGGGGTTTTCATAGCGCGCCGCCAGATCTTTTAAATCACGCAAAAACATGCGGTCTGCGGCGCGGGCCTGTTCGGCCTCGTCAATCAGCTTGTTTAAGTCTTTCAACAGACTTTTAACATCCTGAGAAGCCGTAGCGGGCGTTGCATTAGGGTCGTTCCACGTGCCATATCGGCTTTCGTTTTCGGCCGCGCCCGTCTGAGCAGAAAAAGACAAGACTCCACAAAACGCTGTGGTCAAAATCATCCGATGAAAAGGTGTAGGCATATTTAGAGCTCCCCAAGCCATAATTGCGAAGCTCTATACTATTGAGAAATGCTCCAACACTAAAGCACAAAAAAAAGGCGGCCCGTTAAAGGCCGCCTTTTTTATGCAATTTGAAGATTTATTTCGCGGCTTTTGCGCGCTCGACACCTTCGGTGATCATCTTTTTCGCTTGATCTACGCCTTGCCAACCCGTGACTTTCACCCATTTGCCTTTTTCAAGGTCTTTATAGTGGGTGAAAAAGTGAGCCAATTGGTCCAACAAAATCGGACGAAGGTCTTCGATGGATTCAACCGCTTCATAATACGGGTGCAGACTGTGATCGGGCACGCAGAGAACTTTTTCGTCCAAGCCTTTTTCGTCTTCCATCATCAACACGCCAACCGGACGGGATGGAATGACAACGCCGGGCGATACCGTGTGCTGGCCCAAAACTGCCGCATCCACCGGGTCACCATCATCGGACAAAGTGTGTGGAATAAAGCCATAGTTACAAGGATAATGCATAGCGGTGTGCAAAAAACGGTCAACAAACATGCAGCCGGACTCTTTGTCCAATTCGTATTTCACCGGATTGCCACCCATGGGCACTTCGATCAAAACGTTAACTTCGTCGGGGGCATTTTTGCCGATAGAAAGTTTTGAGATATCCATAAGAATTAGGCCTTAAACTGAAAATTAAAAGAAATAAGTTGCGCGCTATATGCCACGAACAGGGGCTAAAATCTAGGGTTTATCTGCGTATTTCACGACAAATACAATCAACACCAACGGAATAAGCCCCAACGCCGCCGTGCCAAGGAAAAACGGCACGTATCCCACGGCATCCACAACCACACCGGAATAGCCCGCAATCAATTTCGGCAACAGCATCATCAAGGAACTGAACAAAGCATATTGCGTAGCGGTAAAGCTGCGTGACGTCAGGCTGGACAAATACGCCACAAACGCCACAGACGCGATACCGCCTGCTAAATTATCGGCCGCAATCACCACCATTAAAGCCCAAATTTGGGGACCTAAGGTGCTCATCCCCGCAAACAAAACATTTGTGGCAGCGGCCAAAAACCCGCCCAGAAATAACGTTTTCATGACGCCATACTTCACCGTAATCAAACCGCCAACAAAGCCACCCAAGATGGTCGCCCCCAAACCAAATCCTTTGGAAATGCGGCCGATCTCTTGTTTTTCAAAACCCAAATCCACATAAAATACATTCGCCATCACACCCATCACGATATCGGCAATGCGAAACGTCGCAATCAACAGCAGCATCAAAATCGCCACCCGGCCAAAGCGTGCAAAAAAATCAGCAAAGGGGGCAACATAGGCTTCATAGGCAATCTGGCGTTTCACCAATCCGGCCCGTACCAAGGCCAGCCCAACCCCAAAAGCCGTGGCTGCTGAAAAGCTCAAGCGCAAGGCTCCGTCCACAAACTTTGCCAAGCCTTGGCCCAAAAATGTGCTCAACAGAGCGACCATGCTGGGCCACATCATAAACACCACAACAAACGCGGCGGCGGCCAACGCAAACAACGCCACAAAACGTCCGTAATCAAAGGCTGTATCTAAGGTTTCGGCCACCGGGTTTTTAAGCCCCGGTTCTGAAATCATAAACGTCGTCACCACACCAATGCCCATCACCGCGGCCATGGCAAAATAGGTGCCTTGCCATGCCATGAAATCATAACCATCCGTTACATCTAAAAATCCGGAGATTTCCAAGGACCCGGCGCCCGCAACAATCATGCCGATGCGATACCCCGCAATATAGGTCGCCGACATCAAGCCTTGCAGATCATCATCGGCACTTTCAATGCGGTACGCATCAATCACGATGTCTTGTGTGGCAGAACTGAACGCCAACAATATGGCCCCAATCGCCATCGCTTTTAAGCCCAAAACAGGATCGGTCAGCGCCATAAAACAAAGAGCCCCGATGATCGCCGTTTGCGCCACCAACAACCACGCTCGGCGAGGGCCTAAAAACCCAGCCAAGAGCGGAACCGGTAATTTATCAACCAGCGGCGACCAGATAAATTTAAACCCATAGGCCAACGCCGCCCAGCTGAAAAAGCCAATGGTCGCGCGTTCCACGCCCGCTTCGCGCAACCACACGGACAAAGTCGAAAACACCAACAAAATTGGCACACCCGCCGAAAAGCCTAAAAACAAAAGCGAGATCACTTTGGGATTTAAAAAAGCCCTGGCGCTTTCGCCCCAGCTTTTGTCAGAATGTTGAGGGCCAAAATCAGTCATCGCGCTGCACCCGGCCACGGGTTTTTTTCAAACCGCTTTGACGTTTTTTTCCATCCAAGCGTTTCAGCTTGGCCGAATACGTCGGTTTGGTTTTGCGGCGAAATTTTGGCGGCACGGCGGCTTGGCGAACCAGTTCAACCAAACGATCCTGGGCGTCTTTGCGGTTGGCAATTTGCGTGCGAAATTGACTGGCCGTTAAGACAATCACGCCGTCGCCCGTCATGCGCCGCCCGGCCAGTTTTTTCAGGCGCAGATACACCGCATTGGACAAGCTTTTGCAATGGCGCGCATCAAAACGCAATTGCACCGCCGAAGACACCTTATTCACATTTTGTCCGCCCGCACCGGGGGACCGAATAAAGCGTTCTTCGATATCGTCTTTGGATAGGGAAAGGGTGTCCGTCACAAAAATCATGGCAAAGTGTACCCCAAGCGTCTTGACCAGCCGTTAACAAAAAAGGCAAAGCATCGGCTAAATAACAAATTTACGGGTCATTTTCCTCTTTATAGGATTAAATAGAGCCGTACTTTCACAAGGTTGCCGCATGGTTGGTCACTGTTCAGACATAGAACCAAAATCTTTTCAAGGTAATGAACGCAAGCAATTGGTGCGTTACCACAAGCTTGCCTTGATTTCGAGCGACTGGTTTTGGGAAACGGATGAGAATTTTATCATCATGTACATGTCTTCTTCGGTGAAACGCATCACGGGCATTTCCAAAGAAACGTACATCGGCGTTTCCAGATTTGATTTAGCCTCGGGCGATACCCGAAAAACACAAATGTGGGCTGATCACATGGTCCAAGCCCGCCGCCATGAACCCATCAAAAACTTTGAATACAAACATGCGGGTACATCGGGAAAAGTGGTTTATTTGCGGGTGAATGCGACACCGTTGTTTGRTGAAGACGGATTGTTTATAGGCTACCTTGGCAGAACCACCGACATTTCACAATTGGTTTTGGCCAAGGAAAAAGTAGACCGCGCCAATGCTAAACTTGAAGCGCAAACGTTCGAATTAGAGGCCGCCAAACGGTCCGCCGAAGCAATCCGGTCGTGTTCGCGCACGTCTGATATTTCGGGGCGTTTGCGCAAAAATACCGTCGAAGAAATGCTCAGCCTTGCCCATTACTGAATGTATCAAGCCAAACACCAAGGCCGCGATAAAATCATCATGTCACCCGTATAAGGCGGTTTTGGATGTCAAAACTTATAAAAACAGAGTATACTTTACCTTCATAAAAGGAGCTTCGTCATGCCCGATAAACGCCTGAGTGATTCTATCGTTTCCGCCCATCAAAAAGCCTGTGACGAAGGCAAGGACGATATTGCGAGCCTGTTGATCGAAGCGCTGTCCTTAGAACTCACGCGCATCGGTGGTTCAGCTGACCGTCGCGAAGAAACCGCCCTGATTGAATCGGCCTTCACCCGGCACGAAGAAACATTCGGCAACGTCAGCATCGACAACAAACGCGCCGATCTTTAACAAAAAAAGCCCGAAGCTTGATGCTCCGGGCTTTTGTTTTGTATCGTTTGCACTTTAAGGGCTTACTCTGTACGCGATTGACGCTTGCGGACGTTTGGATCGCGRWAACGTTTGCGCATACGRATGYTTTSSGGTGTGACTTCCACTTGTTCRTCGTCTTGRATRTAAGAAATCATTTGTTCCAARCTCAAGCGACGYGGYGTGGTCAGGCGMACGGCTTCGTCCGTKCCCGAAGAMCGCACGTTTGTCAGCTGYTTGCCCTTCATSGGGTTCACTTCCAAATCACCGGGGCGAGAATGTTCGCCGATGATCATGCCTTCGTAAACCTTAATTTGCGACGTCACAAACAAAGGACCGCGGCCTTCTAAGTTAAACAAAGCATAAGGAACTGTTACGCCCGCAGTATTTGAAATCAACACGCCATTGCGACGACCCGGTAGTTTGCCTGCGTAAGGAATGTAAGAATGGAAGGTGCGGGCCATAATGCCGGTGCCGCGGGTTTCGGTTAAAAATTCGCCCAAATAACCAATCATGCCCCGCGCAGGAACGTGGAAGATCAAACGAGTTTTACCGCCGCCCGAAGGCCGCATTTCTTTCATTTTGCCTTTGCGAAGCGACAAAGCCTCGACCACGATGCCGGAATATTCTTGATCAACGTCGATGGARACTTCTTCCAAAGGTTCRTGRCGTTTGCCGTCAATTTCTTTCATCACAACGCGKGGRCGWGAMACGGTCAGCTCRAAWCCTTCGCGGCGCATTTGTTCGATCAAAACACCCAATTGCAATTCACCACGRCCCGCAACGTCATAACCGTCGGTGCCTGAATCTTCGGTGATRCGMAGGGCKACRTTGCCTTCGGCTTCGKCGAACAAGCGATCMCGGATCATACGYGARGTCACTTTGGTRCCTTCGGTTCCCGCAAGCGGGSWATCGTTCACCGCAAACATCATGGACAAGGTTGGYGGATCAACSGGYTGRGCTTCYAACGCGACGGTCACAGCCGGATCACACAACGTGTCGGCCACGGTGGCTTTGGTCAGGCCCGCAATGGCAATCAAATCACCCGAGGACGCTTCGTCCACAGGAACGCGTTCCAAACCCCGAAACGACAACAGTTTTGAAACACGGCCCGTTTCGATCACTTCACCGTCGGCGTTCAGGGCTTTGATGGACATGCCCATTTTCGCGGTGCCGGAATGAATGCGGCCCGTCAAAATGCGGCCCAAGAAGCTATCGGATTCCAATGTTGTCGCCAACATAGAAAACGGTTGGTCAACAATCACAGTCGGGGCCGGAACATGTTCCAAGATGGTGTCGAAAATAAGATCGATGTTTTCTTGAGCACCTTCAGGTGTGTCGGTTGCCCAGCCATTTTTGGCAGAGGCAAAAATGGTTTGGAAATCAAGCTGATCATCCGTAGCATCCAARGCCGTAAACAGATCGAAAATTTCGTCTTGMACTTCGTAAGCGCGCTGTTCAGGCTTRTCRACYTTGTTCACAACAACRATSGGTTTCARGCCAAGYTTCARAGCTTTRCCGGTCACRAAYTTKGTTTGYGGCATCGCGCCTTCGGCGGCATCAACCAACAACAACACACCGTCAACCATGGACAAAATACGTTCCACTTCGCCACCGAAATCGGCGTGACCCGGCGTATCCACGATGTTGATCCGTGTGCCTTTCCATTCAATAGACGTGGGCTTGGCGGTAATGGTAATGCCGCGCTCAGATTCCAGTTCACCTGAATCCATTGCGCGTTCTTCGACTTTTTGATTGTCGCGAAAGGTTCCAGATTGTTTCAGCATCACATCAACAAGCGTTGTTTTGCCGTGATCAACGTGAGCAATAATAGCAATATTGCGGATTTTCATTTTCTTTTCCTTAACTTCGCCCAGATGAGGTTTTGAGCGCGTTTAAATTAGTTCAAATTATTCAAAATTAGCCGAGCTTAGCTTTAACCAGCTCAATCAGCGGCGTTTCAGGACGCGCGCCAAAGTGGCTGATGATTTCTGCAGAAGCGATGGATCCCAAACGACCACAATACGCCAAATCGTTTTGTCCGCCGTCCGTATAGCCAAACAAAAAACCTGCCGCATAAGCATCGCCGGCGCCGGTGGTATCAACCACAGTGACATCGGGTTCGGCGTCAACCAGGTGAATTTCATCACCCGCAACAATAACCGAGCCCTTAGAGCCACGGGTCAGTGCGGAAACTTTGCAATGTCCGCGCACGTGTTGCAACGCCGCATCAAATGTATCGACTTCGTACAAAGCTTTGATTTCTTCTTCGTTCGCAAACAAGATATCGACGTGCTGTTCCACCAGTTCCAAAAAGCTTTCGCGGTGACGGCCAACACAAAACGGATCGGACAAAGACAGTGAGACTTCACGGCCCGCTGCGTGGGCAATTTCAGCCGCTTTCACAAACGCCGCTTTGGCTTCTTCACCGTCCCAAAGATAACCTTCTAAATAGGTGACTTGAGCATCTTGAATAACAGCTTCGTCAACATCCGCCGTGTTCAGTTCAACGCACGCGCCCAAAAAAGTGCTCATGGTACGTTCGGCGTCGGGTGTGACATTAATCAAACACCGCGCGGTTGATGCGCCTGCGGTGGACGGAGCCGTTGGAAAATCCACGCCAATGGCTTCGATGTCGTGTTTGAACACTTTGCCCAATGTATCGTCTTTGACTTTGCCAATAAACGCACCGCGGCCGCCAAGGCTGGCCAGTCCCGCAATCGTATTGGCAGCCGATCCACCCGAACATTCAACAGCCGAAGCCATATCGTCATACAGTTTGTCGGCGGTGTCTGAATCAATCAACGCCATGGTGCCTTTGGTCAAAGAATGACGAACCAAAAAGTCCTCATCCGCATGAGCCAAAACATCCACAATTGCGTTGCCAATACCAACCACATGCAAGCGAGCCGTCATGTCTTTATCACTCCAAAATCAAAGCACAAAAATCAAAGAAAGGCCCCCACCGTCATACGGTAAATGGAGCCCCCAATTGCGCGCAGTATAGTCAGGTCGCGCGACGGGGCAAGAGGTTATATTTTCAGCGGTTTTTTGGGGGAGAGTTTGGCGAGATTTTGGAGCTGGATTAGCCCCTCGCGGGGCTTGGGAAGCAGCATGGGGCAAAGCCCCAAACCCCATGACCTAAAAGTACGTCATGCCCGGACCTGATCCGGGTACCCACGACTTCCTTCACCTAGAAAACAAAAGAGTGGACAGTTCGCCTTACACACGGGAAGGTGTATTCATGACAAAAGCACCCAAAACCTTAGGCCCAGTCGAAATCATAAAAGGCCTCGCAAAACCAGAAACAGACGCCGAACGGCTCCTTTTAGAATCCGTAAAAACAGGCGAACCCGCAAAAATCCCCGGCGACAGCGAACCCACAGACCCAGACACATGGACCGAAGCTCAAACCATAAGAGCAAACATCATCCGCCACATCTGCCTAAATCCCGAACATTATGAAATGGATCCAAAAGGTATACAGATTATAGGGGCGCTTATTAAGGACGAACTTAACCTCCAATTTGCGGCCCTAACGATCCCAATCGGCATTATTGAATCGCATTTTACTCATACGCCAAACCTTATTCAATGTCGCCTGCCTGCCCTAGTCCTCGATAAATGCGACTTGCGTGGACTTACAGCAAGTCGCATGACCAGCGTAGGCTCCGTTTTTTTGAGAAAGGTGACGTCCTGCGAAGAAATACGCCTCTTGGGGGCCAAAATCGGTGGCAATTTAGAATGCAATGATGCGAGCTTTATTAACAAAGATTCAACTGCTCTTGTGGCTGATCAGTTGACCTGCAACGGTAATGTTTTTTTGAATAACGTCACAGCCCATGGTGAAGTTCGCCTAATGGGTGGTAAAATCGATGGCAACTTAGGTTGCACAGGCGCAAACTTTACCAATAAGAATGGAAATGCTTTCTACGCCCAGCGCCTCCACGTTTCAGGACGTTTTTTTTGGAGAGGCCTAAAATTCAAACCAGAAGGGCGTGTTGACCTTATGCATACCCACGTGGGGGACTTTATAGATGACGGAACAGGGTGGCCAAAAACCGGAGATTTATACATCGAAGGGTTTACCTATGACACCCTTGACGGAAAAGTGAGTGCTGAGCAACATATTAAGTGGCTTAATTTAATGCCGAAGCTTTCCACAAATTTTTTTCCGCAGCCTTATGAGCACATGATCAAGATTTTGCGTCATGCGGGTCATGAGCACGATGCGCGCAAGATTGCCTTTGAAAAACAGGAAGCCTATCGTGCTTATTTAAAGCGTAAAGTAAAATACTTGCGCACAAAAAGCTTCGCTGACCTTAAGCCACCCTCAGCCTTATTCACCAGCAAACGCTTTGTCATTCATCGTTCTTGGTTGTTATTTTTTAAGTGGACCATGGGCTTTGGCTATAAGCCGCTTAAGACCCTTCTCATTTCGCTTTTTTTAATGGGCCTCGGCGCAGACTTTTACGATACTGCTAAGCAAAAGGGCGAAATGGTTCCCTCTAAAGAACGAATTTATATGGAGGATGACTATTTGGGTGATGATTCCATACCGCGAGAATATCCAAGCTTTAACGCCATCGCTTATTCCATTGATACCTTTATTCCCTTTGTGGATTTACATCAGGAAACCTATTGGGAGCCTGCTTCCGGAAAGCCTAAACATGAACCGCTACGATTTTATTTATGGTTCCATATTGCCTTCGGCTGGATCTTGGCGACCATGGCGGCGGCTGTGTTTACGGGTTTGATTAAGAAAGACTAGCCCCAACCCTCATCGTCATTCCCGCGAAAGCGGGAATCCATGCGTCCTTTCAAATAAGCTAGCTCGTGGCTCTAGATTCCCGCCGTCGCGGGAATGACGGCCTAACTGTAGGCTTTGCCCTTCCATCCCACCACCGTCATGCGCGGGCTTGACCCGGTCGTCATGACGGCGTTTTTCGATGACCAGTGTTAAGTCGTGGATACGCGGGTCGAGCCCGCGCATGACGATATTTAAACAATACCCCGGTTCCAAGGGCAGTACCCTTGTCAGGGGTTTGGGGCGCATAGCCCCTAAATCTTTAGTCGCCCTTGCGATCCGTTGAGTTCGGGTTTATCTCTTTATTATATTCATTATTTTCATGACACAGGTGGGGTTCCCGGATGGGGCTTATTCTTTCTTCGTTTTTTAAGGGCTTTGGACAGTTGTCCGATCCGCGGACGCGTTCGGTTATTTTGAAATCGGTTGGGGCGTCTGTTGTTGTTTTTATTGGTTTGTACATTGCCCTGTATTTTGGCCTTAAATTAACGGCGTTTGTCGCCATTGGCTGGCTGGAGACCATTTTTGATGGTTTGGCCCAGTTTGGCGTGATGGTTTTGACGTGGTTTTTGTTTCCCGCTGTGGTTACGGCGGTGGGGTCGTTCATGTTGGACGGTGTGGTTGAAGCCGTCGAAGACCGTCACTATCCGGGCAAGCAAATTGCACAAGGTCAAACGTTTAGTCAAAGTTTGTTACCCACTTTAAAATTCCTTGGCACCACCGTTGGCTATAACCTATTGATTATACCACTTTTTATCGTTCCTCCTCTTTGGCCATTTATTCCGTTCATTTATTTAGGCTTAAATGGTTACTTGCTCAGCCGTGAATTTTTCGAACTTGTGGCGCTTCGTCGCATTACGGTTGAAGATGCTCGGCTGCTGCAGGCGCGGTGGAAGWCACCTTTGTTGATGGCCGGAATTGGTTTTGCCTTCTTGTTGACTGTGCCAATTTTGAACTTGATCGCACCCGTGATCGCCACGGCGACCATGGTGCACTTGTTTGAAGCTTGGCGGGCCAAAGACGGCATCAGCGACAAACCGGCTGAACACGCAGTTTTAAAAAATAATCAAATCAATATGCTTAATCAATCAGACAAAAATCAGACTGAATCCATTTCTGGGTCAGAGAATGATGATGTCATTTCCCTGCCCGGACCGGACAAATAAGCAATGAAAAAATATCTTATCTTATCTATCGTGCTTTTCGCCGGGGCTTGTGCCGCCCCAATGGAGCCCGTTCAAACGACCCAAGGCCCCACAGAAACCCCGTCGGTGATCAAGGCCGTTAAGTCTTTCTTTAAAGCCAAAAAAGCCCCAAAACCCGCTCTTACCAGCCAACAGGTTCTGGGGAAAAACGAGGCGTGGTTGCACGAAAAATTGGGTCAACCGAATTTCATCCGCACCGACATTAAAGCCAGTATTTGGATGTACAAAAATAAGGATTGTGTATTAAACTTATTTCTGTATTCCGAAATCACGCCCAATGCACCGCTTTCGGTCATGCATTTTGACGCACGGAATTCCCATGGCCATAATATGGATCGGGACGCCTGTTTAGCTACTTTTTGATTTAAGCTAATTCTTTGCCTTTAAATTTGCACAAATCTTGCACATCGCATTGCCCGCAAAGGGGCTTTCTGGCCTTGCACACATAACGACCATGCAAAATCAGCCAATGATGCGCATAAACCATGAATTCATCCGGCACGGCTTTCAGCAATTTCTTTTCCACGGCCAGGGGGGTTTTGCCGGGAGCTAGGCCAGTGCGGTTTGACACCCTAAAAATATGTGTATCAACTGCCATGGTCGGTTCACCCCAACACACATTTAAAACCACGTTTGCGGTTTTTCGGCCAACACCAGGTAGGCGTTCTAAATCAGCGCGGTCGCGGGGGACTTCGCCGCCGAATTCTTCGATCAACAAGCGGCTCAGCGCAATCACATTTTTGGCCTTGGTATTATAAAGGCCGATGGTTTTGATATGAGCCCTTAGAGCCTCTAATCCCAAATCCACCATTTTCTGGGGCGTATCGGCAATGAGAAAGAGCTTTTTCGTGGCTTTGTTCACACCCACGTCGGTCGCTTGCGCCGACAACGCCACAGCAACCACTAGGGTATACGCGTTGGTCCAAACCAATTCAGATTTCGGCTCTGGATTTTTTGCCCGCAAACGGCTAAAAAACTCATGAACATCATTTTTTTTCAATTTTCAGGGCCTTTTTGTTAGATTCGAAAAGATTCAACTGGAAAATCATACAATTCGTACCAATTTTTTAAGTATGACAAGCATTGATATAACRGAAAAAGACGACGATGGCTTGCAAGCATTCATCATGACCTTGCGCCCCAGACGCAGCGCGGATCCTCGTGTCGCTTACGGATTATGTGGTATTTTAAGCTTCGTTTGGTTGGGTGCAGGCCTTTTTATTGCGTCGATGGGCGGCTGGCCCGTTTTTGGTTTTTTTGGTCTTGAATTTGTCCTTATCGCCACCATGGTTCACATTTTCATGCGCCGCACCGAAGTTCTGGAAACCATATCAATCACCCAAGATCAAGTGGTGGTCATCCGCAAAGAAATGGGTGTTGAGCATCAAAAAACGTTCCCGGCCTATTGGGCTCAGGCTCATTATGGGGGTTCCGCCCTCGTCAATCGTCCTTTGGAAATCCGCAGTCACGGCAAAGGTATCGAAATTGGAAAATTTCTTTCAGCCAGCGAAAAAGACCGCACAGCGGGAACCCTCAACGATGTTTTGCATCGTCAGCGTAGCCACGCCGAACCCGAACAGCGTGTCGTAAACGGCTGAATAGGCATCCAAATTATACGGCTAAAATCCCAGAACGTTTTTCATAGAATACAGTCCGGGTTTTTGGTCAACGCCCCACAGGGCCGCTCGTACCGCACCGTTGGCGAACACTTCCCTAGACGCGGCTTTATGGGTGATTTCCACACGTTCACCGGGGCCTGCAAACATCACCGTATGATCGCCAACCACATCACCGCCCCGCAACGTCGCAAAGCCGATATCACCGGATTTTCTAGGGCCGATAATGCCGTCGCGCACTTTATCGGCGACGTCGTCCAAATTCACATTGCGTCCGGCAGCAGCCGCATGACCCAACGCCAAAGCCGTGCCCGACGGCGCATCAATTTTATGGTGATGATGCATTTCCAAAATTTCGATGTCATAGGCTTCGGGCAAGATTTTGGCCGCTTGTTCGACCAAACCCAACAACACATTCACACCCACGGAATAATTCGCCGCCTGAACAATCGCCGCCGAAATTGAAGCCGCAACAATTGTATTTTGCTGAGCTTCATCCAGGCCCGTGGTGCCGATCACCAAAACGGTGCCAGATTCTTTTGCCAATTGAGCATTCAGTGCGGTGACGACCGGAACGGTGAAATCAATCACCGCATCAACGGCTTTAAACAAAGCTCTAGCATCGGATGTCAAAGCCACACCAACCGGGTTCACCCCCCCCAATTCGCCAAGATCCGTGCCCAGATCAGCGTGACCGGGGGCTTCGACGCCGCCCGCAATAACCGCATCCTCAGCAGCATCAACCGCCAACAACAACATACGGCCCATCCGCCCAGCAGCCCCAATAATTCCGATTTTCATGACTTTAAGTCCGTTCACAGCTGTAAATATAAGGTGTTAAACTCTTAACATCTTCGGATCAGAAATACCACATGCCGTCTTAAAAGCTCTAGTCTTTCAAGTCTTCCCACAGGTCTTTGACCTTGGAAAAGAAACCGCCGGATTCTGGGCTGTGGGTGGTTTCGTCACCACCGAGTTCCCGGAATTCTTCGAGGATTTCTTTTTGTCGCTTGGTTAGATTAACAGGCGTTTCGACGCTGAATTCGACAAACATGTCGCCGCGTGATGTGGTGCGCAGCATGCTCATACCCTTGGCGCGCAGGCGAAATTGTTGTCCCGATTGGGTGCCTGCGGGAATGTTGATACGCGCGCGGTTGCCATCCACGGTGGGGACTTCGACCGAGCCGCCCAATATCGCCGTGGTCATGGGCACCGGAACCCGCACATGAATGTTTGCGCCTTCGCGTTGGAAGATTTTGTGGGTGCGGACGTTGATGAAAATATACAAATCGCCCGCGGGTGCACCGCGCATGCCGGCTTCGCCTTCACCCGACAAACGAATGCGCGTTCCGGTTTCGACGCCTGCGGGAATATTCACGCTGAGGGTTTTTTCTTTATGTACGCGTCCCGTACCCGAACATTTACGGCAAGGATCTTTGATCACGCTGCCCTGACCATGGCAAGATGGGCAGGTGCGTTCGACGGTAAAGAAACCTTGTTGCATACGCACGCGACCGGCGCCGCTGCACGTCGCACAAGACACAGGTTTGGTGCCTTTTTTAGCGCCAGAACCATCGCAAGTGTCGCAAGAGACCGATGTTGGTACGCGGATTTCCGTAGATTTTCCTTTAAAGGCGTCTTCCAACGAGACGTCCATATTAAAGCGAAGATCAGATCCACGATGTTGTTGTTCGTGGCCGCCACGACCTTGACCGCCACCGCCGCCAAACATTTCTTCGAAGATATCGGCAAAGCCGCCACCACCACCGCCGCCAAAACCGCCGGGTCCGCCCGGTCCACCTTGTTCAAAGGCCGCGTGGCCAAAGCGATCATAGGCCGCGCGTTTTTCATCGTCTTTGAGGATTTCGTAAGCCTCGTTTAAGTCTTTGAATTTTTGCTCAGCTGATTTGTCATCTGGATTTTTATCAGGATGGTATTTCATGGCGAGTTTGCGGTACGCCTTTTTCAGCGTTGACGCATCTGCGTCTTTGGAAACGCCGAGCAGCTCGTAATAATCCTGCTTTGCCATGACTTAAATCCACCCTTTGAACATGCATCCGGCGGACTTAAAAAAGCCCGCCGCATACACGCGCCCCGAAGGGCTTATTTTCGTTATTTTTTGTCTTCGTTCGGATCAACTTCTTCGAAGTCGGCATCCACAACGTTGTCATCCGCAGCGTCTTCGGCTGGGGCGTCGCCACCCTCAGCAGAAGCCTCGCCTTCGCCGCCTTCGGCTTGTTGAGCTTTATACATGGCTTCGCCCAACTTCATTGCGGCTTGAGTCAACGCATCGGTTTTGGCCTGAATGGCTTCGGCGTCCGCGCTTTCATCTTCCAGAATGTCTTTGCTGGCTTGGATGGCGTTTTCGATTTCGGTTTTGTCTTCTGGAGAAACCTTATCGCCATATTCCACAACGTTCTTTTCGGTGTCATGGACCAAGCTTTCCGCGTGGTTTTTGGCGTCGATCAGTTCGCGGTTCTTTTTATCTTCTTCCGCATGCTCTTCGGCGTCTTGAACCATTTGTTCGATATCTGAATCTGACAAGCCACCAGAAGCCTGGATAGACACTTGTTGTTCTTTGCCCGTGGCTTTGTCCTTGGCCGATACATTCACGATACCGTTGGCATCAATGTCAAAGGTGACTTCGATTTGGGGCATGCCGCGTTGTGACGGCGGAATACCGATCAGATCAAATTGACCCAAGATTTTATTGTCCGCAGCCATTTCGCGTTCGCCTTGGAATACGCGAATGGTCACAGCATTTTGGTTGTCTTCGGCGGTTGAGAACACCTGAGATTTCCGGGTTGGGATCGTTGTATTGCGATCGATCAAACGGGTGAATACGCCGCCCAAAGTTTCGATGCCAAGGCTTAACGGTGTCACGTCCAACAACAGAACGTCTTTCACGTCGCCCTTCAATACGCCGCCTTGGATGGTGGCGCCAATAGCAACCACTTCGTCCGGGTTCACGCCTTTGTGAGGTTCGCGACCAAAGAATTCTTTGACCACTTCTTGAACTTTTGGCATACGCGTCATGCCGCCAACCAAGATCACTTCTTCGATATCGCCGGCTTTTAGGCCTGCGTCTTTCAAAGCCGCTTCACAAGGTTTGATCGTGCGTCTAACCAAATCACCAACCAAGGCTTCGAGCTTGGCGCGGGTCATTTTTACGTTCAAGTGTTTAGGACCAGAAGCATCAGCCGTAATGAACGGCAGGTTCACATCGGTTTGGGTGACGCTGGACAACTCAATTTTGGCTTTTTCAGCGGCTTCTTTCAAACGCTGCAGAGCCAATTTGTCTTTGCGCAGGTTGATGCCTTGATCTTTTTCAAACTCGGCCGCCAAGTGTTCTATGATCGCCGCGTCAAAATCTTCACCGCCCAAGAACGTATCGCCGTTGGTCGCTTTGACTTCAAACACGCCATCGCCAATTTCAAGGATGGACACGTCAAACGTACCGCCGCCCAAATCGTAAACGGCAACAATACCGCCTTCTTTTTTCTCTAGCCCATAAGCCAGAGCCGCAGCGGTGGGTTCGTTAATGATGCGCAGAACTTCAAGACCCGCGATTTTACCCGCGTCTTTGGTGGCTTGGCGCTGGCTATCGTTAAAATAAGCCGGAACCGTAATCACCGCTTGAGTAATGGTTTCGCCAGCATAGCTTTCCGCAGTTTCTTTCATCTTTTGCAAGATGAACGCAGAAACCTGTGAGGGGCTGTAATCTTTACCAGCCGATTTAACCCACGCATCCCCACTGTCGCCTTCGACAATATCATAGGGAACCAAGTCCATATCTTTTTTGGTGAGGGGATCGTCAAAACGACGGCCGATTAAACGTTTGATGGCGAACAGGGTGTCGGCGGGGTTGGTCACCGCTTGACGTTTGGCGGGTTGACCGACCAA
>NVTL01000020.1 GCA_002401565.1 Rhodospirillaceae bacterium | reverse complement strand
CAAATCGGCACTGGCCATGGATGTGGCAGAACACTTCGGTGGCACCGTGATAAACGCTGATTCCCAACAGGTCTACAAAGAATTGTGTGTTTTATCAGCTAGGCCTAGCCCAGAAGACGAAAAAAGGGTGCCTCATCGGCTATTTGGCACGCTGGAAGGCCCTGAAATCTGTTCCGCCGGGCATTGGGTGGATATGGCTGTGGTTGAGGTCCAAGATGCTCTAAATAAAGGCCGTTTACCAATTTTGGTGGGCGGCACGGGTATGTACCTGCAAAGCCTGACCGAAGGCTTATCCCCCATTCCCGATATTCCCGCCCAAGTCCGCGTGCAATCGACGGCCCGGCACAAAGAATTGGGGGCCGAGGCCTTTCATGAAGAGCTCAAATGTTTGGATTCGCTCACAGCAGAACGTCTGCCCATTGGTGATACCCAACGGCTGTTGCGCGCGTGGGAGGTCACAATATACACCGGGCGATCTTTTTCCAGCTGGCAAGACGAGCCCCGCATCAAGCCCTTGCCCCATGTACAATTTGCCACCATCGCCATCATACCGCCACGCGATGAGCTGTACGCAGCCATTAACGCGCGCTTTGAACGGATGGTCACAGACGGTGGCTTGGATGAAGTTAAGGCCCTGAAAAAATTAGATTTAAGTCCTGATTTGCCGTTGATGAAAGCCCTTGGTGTGCCGCAATTGTTGGCTTATTTGGCGGATGAGATCAGCTTGGATGAGGCCACCCGGCGATCGCARAAGCTCAGCCGAAATTACGCCAAAAGACAGCTCACATGGCTTCGCAACCAAATCGAAGGTGGTTTTTGCCTCGACGCGCAATATTCGAAAAGGTTTAGCGATAAAATCTTTTCATTTATTCACGAGTTTTTGTTGACCGGGGCARCGTGAACGTCTAGTTTCCCYTCCATCGGGTCCGCCCTYAGGGGGCGGTCYTGTTGCGTTAGGGSCAAAYTTGAAKSMAWTTTCARGGCTGTCTCTGCTCAAAAACAAAGATTTAWTAAGGTGTTCGAAAAACACCACTTGAGGACGTTATGCCAACAAAACAATTAAACGGCTCCGCAATCATCCTAAAAGCCTTGCACGATCAAGATGTTGAGGTTGTGTTTGGTTATCCCGGTGGTGCCGTGCTTCCAATTTATGACGAAATTTTCAAACAAAATAAATTGCGTCACGTATTGGTTCGTCAAGAAGGAGGCGCTTTGCACGCTGCCGAAGGTTATGCTCGTTCGACCGGAAAAGTCGGTTGCGCGTTGGTGACATCTGGTCCCGGTGCGACCAATGCGGTGACCGGATTGTTGGATGCTATGTTGGATTCCATTCCTTTGGTCTGTTTGTGCGGTCAGGTTCCGACCCATTTGATCGGCAACGATGCGTTCCAAGAAGCCGACACAACGGGCATTACGCGACCGTGTACCAAACACAATTATTTGGTCAAAGATATTAAAGACCTGCCGCGCATCATGCACGAAGCCTTTTATGTGGCTCAAGCGGGCCGTCCCGGTCCGGTGGTTATCGATTTGCCCAAGGATATTTTGATGGAAATGGGTGATTATGCCCCCCCCACCAAAGTTGCTCATAAAAGCTATAATCCTCAGGTTAAGGGCGATACAGCCGCCATTGCCGAAGCGGTTAAGTTGCTGGCAAATGCTAAAAAGCCGATTATTTATGCGGGTGGCGGGGTTATTAACTCTGGCCCGGCGGCATGTAAATTGCTGACACAGTTCACCCAAATGACGGGTTTTCCGATCACTTTGACCCTGATGGGTTTGGGCGCGTATCCGGGATCAGATGATCAGTTCTTGGGCATGTTGGGCATGCACGGCACGTATGAAGCCAATTTAGCCATGCATGATTGTGACGTGATGTTGTGTGTTGGCGCGCGGTTTGATGATCGCATCACCGGACGTTTGGATGCGTTCAGCCCCAACTCGAAAAAAATTCATATCGACATTGATTTAAGCTCCATCAACAAAAGTGTCATGGTCGATTTACCCATCATTGGTGACGTTGGTCACGTGATGGAAGACATGCTGAAAATCTGGAAAGCCAGCCAAGCCAAGGTGGACGAAAAAGGCCTGGCCAAGTGGTGGAAACAAATTGCCACGTGGCGTGCAAAAGATTGCTTGGCCTATAAGCCAGATTCTAAAATCATTAAACCACAACTGGCGGTTCAACGCTTGCAAGCATTAACCCAAGAGCGCAAGGATGTGTACATCACCACCGAAGTTGGACAGCACCAAATGTGGGCGGCTCAACACATGAAATTTGAAAGCCCCAATCATTGGATGACGTCCGGTGGACTGGGCACCATGGGCTATGGTTTGCCCGCAGCCTTGGGCGCACAGGTGGCACATCCCGATGCGTTGGTGATTGATATTGCGGGTGAAGCTTCGATCTTGATGAACATCCAAGAGCTCGGCACGATTGCCCAGTACGGCTTGCCCGTTAAAGTCTTTATCTTGAACAACCAATACATGGGCATGGTGCGTCAATGGCAGGAATTGCTGCACGGTAAACGCTATTCCGAAAGCTATATGGATGGCATGCCGGACTTTATTAAGCTGGCCGAAAGCTTTGGCCTGCATGGTATGCGCGTGACCGATCCTGCAGATTTGGACGCGGCCATTATTGAAATGATTGAAACCGATAACTCGGTCATTTTGGATGTTGCCGTAACGCCAGAAGAAAACTGCTATCCGATGATTCCATCAGGTGCAGCCCACAATGAAATGATTTTTGGTACAGATGTAAAAACCGAAGGAGCCATTGCCGAAGACGGCATGGTTCTGGTTTAAGGGAGGACTGAACATGAAAGACTTAAGTGACGGCGTATACGCTCAGAACCCTTATACCGAAGAGGATAAAAAGCACACCATTTCTGTTTTGGTGGACAACGAACCGGGTGCCTTGGCCCGTGTGGTTGGCTTGTTTACGGGTCGGGGTTACAACATCGAAAGCCTGACGGTTGCCGAAACGCGCCATCGTCAGGGCTTGTCGAGGATCACCATTGTGACTTCTGGAACCGGCATGATTATCGAACAAATCAAAGCCCAACTGAACCGCTTGGTGCCTATTCACAGCGTTTCAGATTTGACCATGGAAGGCCCCTCAGTCGAACGGGAACTGGCCATGGTAAAAGTGGTTGCAACGGGTGAAAAACGGGTTGAATCTTTGCGTATTGCCGACAACTTTCGCGCACGAGCCGTGGACTCGACCCTTGAAAGCTTTGTTTTTGAAATTGTCGGAAACTCCTGCAAACTTGACGCCTTTATTGAATTGATGAAGCCATTAGGCCTTGTGGACTTGTGCCGCACGGGCGTGGTGGCGATTGCTCGTGGACCAAAAGGTCTGGACGAGTAAAAAAACTGATTTTGAATTTTTAAGAATAATCCCCATTGAAATCCAGTGGGGCATACAGACAAAAGGAATACAGACATGCGTGTCTATTATGATAGCGATGCCGACGTAAATCTCATCAAAGGCAAAAATGTTGCCATTGTTGGTTACGGTTCACAGGGCCATGCCCATACTCTTAACTTGCGCGACAGCGGTGCGAAAAATATTTGTGTCGCTTTGCGGGCGGACTCAACGTCTCGCAAAAAAGCCGAAGCCGAAGGCATCGAATGCAAAACCGTAGCCGAAGCCGCAGCATGGGCTGACGTCATCATGATGTTAACGCCGGATGAATTGCAGGCTGAAATTTATTATGCTGACATCCACGACAACATGCGTCCGGGTGCTGCGTTGGCGTTTGCTCACGGTTTGAATATTCACTTCAACTTGATCGAACCTCGTACCGACATCGACATCTTTATGATCGCCCCAAAAGGCCCCGGCCACACGGTTCGTGGTGAATACAAAAAAGGCGGCGGCGTACCTTGCTTGGTTGCTGTTCATCAAGATTCAACCGGTAATGCTTTGGACGTTGCTTTGTCTTATGCGTCTGGCGTTGGCGGCGGTCGTTCCGGCATCATCGAAACAACATTCAAAGAAGAATGCGAAACCGATTTGTTCGGTGAACAAGTTGTTCTTTGCGGTGGCTTGATGGAACTCATCAAAAACGGTTTCGAAACTTTGGTCGAAGCTGGATATGCTCCAGAAATGGCTTATTTCGAATGCCTGCACGAAGTAAAATTGATCGTGGACTTGATGTACGAAGGCGGCATGGCCAACATGCGCTATTCAATTTCCAACACGGCGGAATACGGCGATTATGTCACCGGCCCCCGGATCATCACCTCAGATACCAAAGCCGAAATGAAACGCGTCTTGGAAGACATTCAGTCTGGCCGTTTCACCCGCGATTGGATGTTGGAATGCAAAGCTGGTCAACCTAGCTTTAAAGCCACACGTCGTCGCAACGCCGAACACCCCATCGAAGAAGTCGGCGAACGCTTGCGCGCCATGATGCCTTGGATCGGTGCAAACCAATTGGTCGACAAAGAAAAGAACTAAGCTTCTTTTTAAACGACGAAATAAAAAAGGGCGGAGCCAACAGGTTCCGCCCTTTTTATATTCTAGCTCCCTTGCCAGTCGTATTCCATTTGCCGGGCGACGGTTATGGCTGTGTCTTTGCTGATTAAGCGTTGGATCAGGTGCAGTGACATGCTGATGCCGGCGGAAATTCCGGCCGAGGTGACAATCTTGCCTTCATCCACCCACGGCTGATTGCGCACCACGTTGAGGTCTGGGTAGTCGCGTGCCAGATCGTCAATGTCTTCCCAATGGGTGGTGACGTTCAGGCCGTTCAACAATCCAGCTTCGGCTAACAGAAAGGCTCCGGTGCAGACCGATGCGGTGAGTTCTGTTGTGGCATTGGTTTTGGTGATCCATTTTACCACGTCCGGATTTTTGCATTCTTGATCCACAACGCCGCCGGGGATAATCATGATGTCGACAAACGGGGCGTTGGCGAACGTGTGCGAAGGCACAAACTGATAAGTACCGCGCGCAGTAATTTGTTCAGCGGCGGAGCTTATGGTGATCACCTGAAACGGTGCTTCTTTTCCGCTACGCTGGACAACGCGATTGGCAACGGAAAAAACCTCAAACGGACCACCAAGGTCCAGAACCTCAATTTGATCAAATACAAATATGCCAACGGTTTTGGTCATGATGTTTTACTGAGCCGGAGGCTGAGACCGGCGGATGTCTTCTTCTAGGTCGCGGAACGCTTTTGAGGAGCGGACGCGGGTTGGTGTTGAGGCTTTTGGCTGAGTAGGGGGCTGTGAAAGTTTTGGTTCAGCCAACGTCACAGCGCCATCCCAAACAATGTCTTTCCCAATGGCAAAGATTTTACAGGGTTGGGCTTTGGGCCCACCCGTGGCGTGACAACGTTCCAACGCCAAGTCCGGACCGTCAACGTCTTCGCATGTTCCTGACTGTTGGCAGAATGATCCGCTGGACCTTTGTCCATCGGTGGATACGGCAAAGGCCAAGGGCTCGTCTAAGCCTAAATACTTTTGAAACTTTTCTTCGACCGCCACGGCCAAATGAATTGGCCCCGTTCCCACGTCGCTTTTTAAACTGATGCGGCCATACCAAATCACATCGCGTTCGATGGCGAACAATTTGCAAGGGGCACCGTTTGTGGATGTTGCATTGCAGCGCGCAAGGGCGATCTTGGGGCCGTTGATGTCTTTGCAGGTTCCCGGTTGCTGGCAAAAAGAACCACTGCTGAATTTGCCATCTGTTGAAATGGCAAAGGCCAAGGGTTCTTCTAAGCTTAAATATTTTTTGTATTTTTCATCAACCGAAGGTGCAACGACAAGGTTGCCTTGACCGTATTCGGTTTGCGCCAATGAGGCCTTAAATCCGGTGAGAACAAAAAGGCTGATCATAATCAGCGATACTTTTTTCATCAGTTTATCCGTTCCTTTGGATGTTCAACAAAGCTTGTTCCAGCTGTTCAATTTTGTCATTTGTGACCACGTTAAGGGCCTTTAATTCTTTTAAATCGGCAAGAGCTTTTACCACTTGTCCATAATCTTTGGCCTTAAGATACGCATCGGACGCCAAAGAAATATAGTCCCAAGCCGATTGCAAGTCATCGGTATTGTAAAACGTCACCCCCATATTATAAAGCGCATATCCGTTTGATGGGTCCAAATCAACGGCCATTTGATAGGCGGCCAGGGCTCGACCATGACGACCGCGCAGGGAATTTAAAAAACCCAGCCCATTTAAGTATTTTGTATTGGTGGGGTCGAGGGCGATGGCCAGCAAGATCGATGTGTCTGCACCGCTCAGATCATTCAGCTTAATTTGAATGCGCCCCTTTAAAAAATACAAAGCATCGTTTTGTCCATCGATGGCAAGGCTGGCATCAACATAATTTTCGGCTTGAAAATAATCACCAGCCTGAACCAAATAGTGTGCATACAGGCCATTGGCCTGGGCATCATGCGGAGCGGCTTTTATCAAAGTGTCGTAGACACGCTTTAAGTCGTTGCCACGAAAAATATTGTCATTGATGGCTTTGATTAAAGAGGCCTTTTGTTGATGCTGAGGTTCATGAGAAACACTGTTCAAAAAATCATCGATGGATTGTTGCTTGGGCGTTTTTTTCAAGTTTGCCATTTCTAATGACGACAGGGGTTGTTCGAATATCGCAATGGAATTGTCAGGGATCGTCAGCACCAGACGCCGGGCCAAATCATCAACAATGCGAAAGCTCTGTTCTTCTTCGACGTTCAGGGCGGCGTCTAATAATCCGGCCGCCAGTCCAATCGGCGACAAGGGAATCGATCCGCCATGGGACGCGGCGATGTGTTTGCCTTGCCATAAGGGTTCACCGTCTTTGGCGCGGATGATTTTCAGGTCGGCCCCCGCAGAAACTTTGGAATACAGGCCCACATATTGGGATGTGTATTCGCTGACGTGGCCGGTCATTAAGGCTTCACAGCCTAGCCTTTGCCCAATTAGGTGATAATTTTTTTGTTCCGTTTTGGGCAAATTTTTCAAAATAAAATCTATGCGCGGAAGTTCGATGTCTTTTTTGCCTTGTGGGGCTAGGTGAGCATACAGGGTTTTGCGCACCAGTTCTGCATCTGTTGAATTTAAAGTGTCGGCATGGGTAAACGGTAAAATCGCCACGCAATTGGGCGGGCTGGACGTATAGGCGTCATAAACATGGAAATTCACTTCGCCAAACGGATTGCTGGTTCCGTCCTTTGATGTGCCATCTTTTGAATCCAGATAAGACGGCGACAGGCAGCCGCCTAAGGCCACTAGAGGAAGAATTTTGAACCACCGAAGCATGTCATGAACGCCTTACAAAGCTGGAAAATTTTATAAATTGAAATATAGTGAATTTATGCTGAATAGAACATGAAGTATTTGGGGGCGACAATGACAGATAAACGGATGACAAGACGGGACTTTTTAAACGGAACTTTGATTGGCACCGGAGCGCTCTTGGTTGGCGGTGATTTGATGAAAATCGCCCGCGCCGCCGAAATTAAAGGCGAAATCTATTATCCGCCACGCCTAACTGGGATGCGGGGTAGTCATCCGGGATCGTTTGAACGTGCYCACGAATTGGCGCGCGAAGGYCGTGACGATTGGGGCGGCGTTGATGACACAGGTGAAGACTATGATTTGGTCGTCGTCGGCGGCGGGGCCAGCGGTTTGGCGGCCGCATACTTTTTTCAAGACGCCAACGATTGGAAAGCCAAAGTCCTGATTTTAGACAATCACGATGATTTTGGGGGGCATGCCAAACGCAACGAATTTGAAAGTGGCGGCAAAATGCGCATGACCTATGGCGGGTCGCAAGGCTTTGATAACATTTCAAATTGGCCCGATGAAATGTGGGGTTTGATGGACGATTTGGGCATTGATCTGGAACGCTTCGAGACCAAAACCTATGACCACAGCTGGTACAAACGCCATGGCTTAGARGGTGGTGTTTATTTAGATGCAAACACGTGGGGCAGCGACCACATGATGCCCGGTGATCTGGGCGGACTGGCTCCGGTGATGCCGGGGCTTGGTAAGGGAAGTCAAGATTTCAAAGCTCTGTTTGAGGCAACGCCTTTGCCCGATGAGGCCAAAAAAGAACTGATCAAGCTCTATTCAGAAGATAATTTTTATGCGGTGCTTAAGCGGTTCGACGAAGACGATCCTAATTACGACAGCTATCCTTATGATAAATTCTTGCGAACGTATTGGGGCATCAGCCATCCGGCCACGTTTCAATTTCTGCGTAAATTACCCACCGATGAAAACGGCGTCGGGGCCGAAGTTCTGTCCCTCAGCGAAGCGATCGAAGCCCAAATGCCGGGCTGTGTAAAGCTGGGCAAAAAATACGACATGATCAAAGAAGAAGACCCAAATGATCCCGGTTATGCCCATCATTTTCCGGATGGAAATGCCGGGTTCTGTCGGTCCATTGTTCACGCGTTAATCCCCGAAGTTGCGCCGAGCGTGGGTGAACTTAAGTCTGCGGAAGATTTGGTGCTGGCTGATTTTGATTATGCGGCCTTGGATGACGCCCAAAACGATACCCGCATACGCCTAAATTCCACCGTCATCGAAGTCAAACACGAAGGCCCTGTGGACACGGCTGAAAACGTTGCGGTCACCTATATCGTGGGTGACAAGCCGCACCGGGTGCGAGCTGCAAACGTGATTATGGCGTGTTGGAACATGATTATCCCCCATGTCTGTCGTGACTTGCCCGAACCACAAAAGGAAGCGTTGTCGTCTAATGTCAAAATCCCCTATATCTTTGCCAACGTGATGGTGAAAAACTGGCAGGCCATCAAAAAATCTGGCGTTGGCGCGGCGTATTGTCCAACCAGTTATTACCACCTGATGCAATGCGAATACCCGGTCAATATGGGCGGCTATGAAGCCACCGAAAACCCGAATGAGCCCATGCCAATCACCTTAATTCGGGTTCCTGTTCCTGATGAATTGGGGATGGAACCCCGCGATCAGTTTAGGGAAGGGCGCGGCGAAGTCTTGGTCACTGAATTTTCCGAATACGAAGATGCGGTCAAAACTCAACTGAACGGCATGTATGGGGCTTATGGATTTGATGCCGATCGCGACATCGAAAGTCTGACTTTAAACCGTTGGTCCCATGGATATAGCTATACGTACTTCAACTTGTTTGATAAAGGTATGACCACCGAAGACGGTCCGCACATCCTTGCCCGCAAACAATTTGGCCGCATTGCGATTGCCAATTCAGACGCCGGAGCAAATTCATGGTTGGATGTCGGGGTGATGCAAGGCTTTCGGGCTGTTCAAGAATTAACGGGTGACTAATTTGTTTTCTTCAACGACAAAATCTTATGCCTTATTTGCCTTTGCTTTGACGGCGGCCTATTGGGGCGTTGTGTCTTTACCCTATATGGCCAGCGTGCTTAATCACTATATCGGCATCGATCCGTTGGTTTGGATTGGTTCGGGCGGTGTTTTGGGACCAAAGAAAATGGTTCTGTTGCACTGGATTGCTTTGGGCGTGTCAGGGCTTTTAGGCGCAGGCTTGCTCGCCACAATATCGCGTCCGGGGCGAAAGGTCAGAATCCTTATTCTCATCGCTGTTTTGCCCGTTATTTGGGTGTCGAATATCTGGATTAATATGTCCATGCAAGGAGAATATGCCAAACGCATTCATGCCACGCGTTTGGCCACCGTCGATTATGATGCCATTTTTGATCGGGAAATTATACGTTCCCCAGACATCAAGACGTATGACGATTTATTCCAAGCCGTTGACGCGAATTATAATCGTCACGCCGACGCTCTTCGCAAACGTTGGGCTATTCAAAATGATGATCGCCTCAAAGCTATTTTTTATCTGGTCACCGCCTCAAATATRTTTGCTTTTGGGGATAAAGTTGATGAATTAGGCAGCGGTTGTGCCAACCTGAATGAAGAAAACGGCGGCAAACTACGTGACCCTGATGTTTTGGGTGTGCGTTATTATCTAGATACGAATATTGGCTGTTGTACCGATTACGCGACGATCCTTTATTTCTTTTTGACCAAAGCAGGGATCGAATCCCGCATGGTGGCCTTGCCCATACATGGGCATTGGGTCAATGAAGTTAAACTGGACGGGAAATGGCAGGCCTTGGACGCGAACATCGGCGGTTTTTACCAATATTCTTGGGCCGAAATGGTCGAAGGAAGCGATCCTTTTGAAGTGCTTTTGTTCCCGGTTTTGTCCTTTGACAGCTCGAAGCCTTCCTACCGTCCCATTATGAGCATGTTTAGAAATAAAGTGTTGATGGTGGCGGCAAGTGGAGCCGAAAGGGGCGTTATTTACACGGTGCCAGAAAAAAGCCTACCCCCATACAAAGGCATGAAACCTCTTAAAAAGTGAAGCCAAACGATTTTGTGTGTTGACGACAGGGGCTTTTGCGGGCTTTAATTGTGTTGAGCGGCACATTTGCCGACTCTTTAAGTAAGTAAAGGTGTTTTTAAATGGCACAGGTCGGACAGACCTCAAAGACTGCGATGACCGCAAAGTTCGAAGACGTCATCAGCCCCGCTGTTCAGGGTCTGACGTTTTTGCTTGCGTGCGCTTCGGCTCTTTTGCCCAGCCTGCTTCTTAACGGAAACCTCCTTCTTAGCTACCCTTAAGCACCTGCAACAAAAATGTTGATGAGGCTTGGGGGACAAATCATAAAGCCGCCGCGCAGTTGCGCGCCTCTACGTATTATCTTGAAGGACAAGACCCATGACGACCGCATCAACAGCCACCGATAAAAATCGTGTGATTATTTTTGACACCACCTTGCGTGACGGCGAACAATCGCCGGGCGCCTCCATGAACTTAGAAGAAAAATTGCGCATTGCCCAAACCCTGGAAAATATGGGTGTGGACGTGATCGAAGCCGGCTTTCCCATTGCTTCTGTTGGCGATTTCGAAGCCGTGCGTGAAATCTCTAAAACCGTAAAAAATTCAACCATCTGTGGATTGGCCCGCGCGACCAAGGGTGACATCGATCGGTGTGCCGAAGCCATTAAACCCGCTGAACGGGCGCGCATTCACACGTTTATTTCCACCAGCCCACTGCACATGAAATACAAATTGCAGATGGACCCTGAAAAGGTCTTTGAAAAAGTCAAAGAAAGCGTCACGTACGCGCGCAATTTCACCGACGATGTGGAATGGTCGGCCGAAGACGGTTCGCGCACCGAACGAGATTTTTTGGCCCGCTGCGTCGAAGCCGCGATTGATTGTGGGGCGACCACCATCAATATTCCCGACACCGTTGGTTATGCCTTGCCCCATGAGTTTTCTGACTTGATTAAATTCTTGTACAACACCGTGCCCAATATCGACAAAGCCATTATTTCTGTGCATTGCCACAATGATTTGGGTTTGGCCGTGGCGAATTCGTTGGCCGCGGTTGATGCGGGTGCTCGTCAAGTCGAATGTACCATTAACGGATTGGGCGAACGGGCCGGTAATGCCGCGATGGAAGAAGTCATCATGGCGCTGCGCACCCGCGCCGATTTGTTGCCGTATACCCACAATGTTAAGACCGAACATATTATTAAAGCGTCGCGTTTGGTGTCGACCATCACTGGATTTACGGTGCAGCCGAACAAAGCCATTGTGGGCAAAAACGCATTTGCTCATGAAAGTGGCATTCATCAGGACGGCATGCTGAAAAATGCCGAAACCTATGAAATCATGACCCCGGAATCGGTGGGCTTGACCGAGTCAAAATTGGTGATGGGCAAACATTCCGGTCGTCACGCGTTTAAAGAAAAGTTGAAAGACTTGGGCTATGATCTGGGCGATAACGCGGTAAATGATGCKTTTGKMCGYTTYAAAGWRTTGGCCGATAAGAAAAAAGACGTGTTTGACGAAGACATTGTGGCCTTGGTCGATGATGAAGTYTTGCGCACYAAYGACCATATTCAATTGGAAAAATTGGAAATTTTGTGCGGAACCGAACATCAACCGCCTAAAGCCACGTTGAGTTTGAATGTTGACGGAAACGTCTCTGAATGTGCTTCAACGGGCAGTGGTCCGGTGGACGCAGCYTTCAATGCGATCWAAGAGTTAGTSCCMCATGARGCCATTTTGCARCTGTATCARGTGCATGCGGTGACCAACGGAACGGAYGCTCAGGCCGAGGTTACGGTRCGYCTRGAAGAGAACGGACGCACGGTYAAYGGACAGGCCGCAGACACCGATACCATGGTGTCCAGCGTCAAAGCTTACGTGAATGCTTTGAATAAACTTATCGATAAACGCAAAAAAACTTCACCGGACGCGCTTTCTGCCTAGCTTTTGGGGGGCCTGAGTGAGTATAAAGGGTGTGTCGAGGGCGAATCTTCGACACACTTTCTTTACAGGTCTCRTGATAAGGTCCTGTRRAKCTMATWATWCAAACATTTTCTTGGGGTTGCGCTGACAATGCTTTCGTCTCTTTTTGGATTTCTTTCGGCCGATATGGCCATCGACCTTGGTACCGCAAACACTCTTGTCTATGTCAAAGGCAAGGGTATCGTATTGAACGAACCATCCGTGGTGGCGATTACCGAGTTCAAGGGCAAAAAACAAGTTCTTGCGGTGGGCAACGAAGCCAAGCAAATGCTGGGCCGTACGCCTGGTGATATTCACGCCATTCGCCCTTTGCGCGACGGTGTGATCGCCGATTTCGAAGTCGCCGAAGAAATGATTAAATATTTCATTCGCAAAGTTCACAATCGTCGCAGCTTTGCCAGTCCTCTGGTCGTGGTTTGCGTGCCGTCGGGCTCAACCGCCGTTGAACGCCGCGCCATTCAGGAAAGTGCTGAAAGCGCCGGGGCGCGTAAAGTGTTCCTGATCGAAGAACCCATGGCAGCCGCAATAGGCGCTGGCTTGCCTGTGACCGAACCCACCGGGTCCATGGTCGTGGACATCGGCGGCGGCACAACGGAAGTTGCTGTGTTGTCGTTGGGTGGCATTGTCTATGCCCGGTCCGTGCGTGTGGGGGGCGATAAAATGGATGAGTCCATTATTGCTTACATCCGTCGCAATCATAATTTGTTGGTGGGCGAAGCTTCGGCAGCGCGCATCAAAGAAAGCATCGGCTCTGCGTGCCCGCCCGAAGAAGGCGAAGGCCGCACCATGGCGATTAAAGGTCGCGATTTGATGAACGGTGTGCCTAAAGAAATCATCATTTCCGAACGTCAAATTGCCGAAAGTCTGGCCGAGCCCGTTGGCGCAATTATAGAGGCCGTGAAGGTTGCGTTGGAACACACCGCACCGGAATTGGCAGCTGATATTGTCGATAAAGGCATCGTTCTTACGGGCGGTGGCGGCTTGTTGGGCAACATCGATCATGTGTTGCGCCATGCAACGGGTTTGCCGGTTTCCATCGCTGACGATCCATTGTCTTGCGTGGTTATGGGCACCGGACGTGCGTTGGAAGAAATGAAGGTCCTGCGTAACGTGTTGACAACAATGTATTAATTTACAGTTGAGCGATTATTTAAACCAACACCCGTGCACTTGATTGCACGGGTGTTGCTGTTTAGGGTGAATCCACACTATATTACCAACTAATTAACCAAATAATTCTATACTGCCTTCGCAAGATGGGCTTTATTTTGAGAAAGTAACGGGGAAAACCCGACGTGAAGAACCATAAACACAAAAGTATTCATGGGCTGCCCCAACCGGGAAGTGCTTTGGGCAATCGTTTCGCCTATATCACTTTGTTGTTGTCCGCGTTTGGTCTGATGCTTTTGGGCAAAGCCGACGTTGGTGTGATGGAACGCGCGCGCGCGCATGTGACCGATGGTGTGGCCCCGATCCTTGATTTTATTGCCCGTCCGGTCGCCAGTTTTGATCGCATGGTCGAAGAAGTTATATCGATCAATAAATTGCTTGATGAAAACGCGCGCCTGAAAATCGAAAACCAGCATCTGATGCAATGGCAATCGGCGGCGCGTAAGCTGTCAGCGGAAAATCACCAGCTGAAATCTCTTTTGAATTTTGCACCGGGCACGGAACCGGGGTTCGTCACGGGCCGCGTGATTGCGGATACGGGTGGGGCCTTTGTGCATTCGATTGTGGTCAATGCCGGTAAACGCGAAAAGGTCAGTAAAGGTCAGGCTGTCATCACCAACGATGGTTTGGTCGGGCGTGTCCATGGTGTGGGTTCGCGTTCTTCACGGGTGTTGTTGATTACGGATTTGAACTCGCGGATTCCGGTGGTCATTGAATCCACCCGGACCCGAGCAATTTTGGCGGGCGACAATACCGAACGTCCACGTCTGATCCATCTGCCTCCGGGGGCGGCTCCGAATTTAGGCGATCGCATCGTCACGTCGGGCCACGGTGGGGCCTTTCCTCCGGGCATTCCGATCGGCATTGTCACGCAATTGGGGGATGGGAGTGTTCCTGTGAAACCGTATGTGCATCGCGATCGTTTGGAATATGTCCGCATCGTTGATTATGATCTTCAAGGCATCTTAGATGCGAATTTAGCCGCCAAAGGGGTGGGCGTTTTCAAATGAAGTCGCTTTTCTGGCAACGCATTGATTTGGTCGTGCGCAGCCTGACCCCATTCGTTTTGACCTTGGTGTTGGTGGTGTTGGGGCAAGTGCCTTTGCATATTCCAGGCTTTGCCGAAGTCGCGCCGATCTTGCCTTTAATGTCCGTTTATTTTTGGGCCATTTACAGGCCAGATTTGCTGCCCGTCACGGCGGTGTTTGCTGTCGGCCTTATTCAAGATGCTCTGTCCGGCATGCCTTTTGGTGTGAATGCGGCCGTCTTTGTTATTGTGCATATGGTGGTTCTCAGCCAGCAAATCTTTTTTCAGGGCAAATCTTTTTTGATCATCTGGCTGGGATTTTCTATGGTCGCGGCGGGGGCCGTATCCCTGATTTGGCTTTTAAATGCCATGGTCTTTACGTCTTTTGCTTCCGTTGAAGCGGCCTTTTTTCAATATTTGGTCACGGTTGGTATTTTCCCGATTTTGGCTTTGATGTTGGTGCGTTGGCAACGCACCGTTTTGGCGCAGATATAAAAAATGCATAGAGATACAGAACGCCATAAATTCTTTTCCCGCCGGGCCTTGATGTTGGGGGCCGGGCAGGGGGCTTTGATGTGCGCGTTGGTCGGACGCATGTATTTTTTGCAGGTGGTCGAAGCCGAACGTTATAAAACGCTGGCCGATGAAAATCGCATAAACTTCCGCTTGCTGGCTCCGCCGCGCGGAAAAATCATCGATCGCAAAGGCCAGCCGATGGCCGATAATCAACAAAATTATCGGGTGGTGATCATCCCCGAACAAGCCGGCGACGTTGATCGTACTTTAAATATGCTCTCATTGATCGTGCCGTTAAGTGCAGGCGAACGCCGCCGCATCAGCCGCGAAGTCAAACGCAAACGGGCATTCGTGCCGATTACGGTGCGTGAAAATTTAGACTGGTCCGATGTTGCCCGCATCGAAGTCAATACACCGGATTTACCGGGCATCTTCATTGATGTGGGGCAAAGCCGTCATTACACCTATGGCCCCCAAACGGCCCATGTTTTGGGCTATGTGGCGTCCGTATCCGAAAAAGAATTAACCGGTGATCCACTTTTGGAACTGCCCGGATTTCGCATTGGCAAGGCGGGGGTGGAACGCATTTATGACCTTGCTTTGCGCGGTACAGGCGGATCATCGCAGGTCGAAGTCAATGCGTTGGGCCGGGTTATTCGTGAATTGGACCGTCAAGAAGGCCAGCCCGGCGCCGAAGTCCGCCTGACCATTGATTTGCAATTGCAGCGTTTCATCACCGAACGCTTGGGCGATCAAAGTGCCGCGGTGGTTGTTGTGGACGTCAATACGGGTGAAGTTATATCTTTGGTGTCGACGCCTTCGTTTGATCCAAATGCTTTTAATACGGGCCTCAGTCAGGCCGAATGGGAATCTTTGGTTAGCAATCCCAAAGCTCCACTGACCAACAAAGCGATTGCCGGGCAATATGCGCCGGGGTCGACGTTYAAAATGGTGGTGGCKTTGGCRGCYTTGGAAAAAGGCGTGATTAATGCCGAYAGCCAYGTTTTYTGTAATGGYAAAGTSAAGYTGGGCAATGCMACGTTTCACTGTTGGAAACGTGGCGGGCATGGAACTGTTGATTTGCAAAGGGCATTGGAACAGTCGTGCGACGTTTATTTTTATGAAGTCGCGCGGCGCACCGGGATTGAACGCATCGCTGCAATGGCCCGGCGTTTGGGGCTGGGCAGTCCTTTGGGCATTGATTTGCCGGGGGAAAAATCGGGTCTTATTMCCAGCAATGAATGGAAAAAAGCGGCTATTGGAACGCCGTGGCAATTGGGCGAAACCTTAATCGCGGGCATCGGTCAGGGCTATATCCTGACCACACCTTTGCAATTGGCGGTGATGACCGCGCGTCTTGCTAATGGCGGGCATGAAATCACGCCGCGCCTGACCAAAGATAAAATAACAAAAGACAGCATTGCGCCCTTTGCCAAAGTCGAACAAAAATCAATCGGCCTTATCCCCGAGCACCTGAAACTGGTTCTAGACGGTATGATTAATGTTGTGAATTCACCGACCGGCACGGCATTTCGGTCTCGCATCAAAGACAATACGCAGCGTATGGCAGGCAAAACAGGTACCGTTCAAGTGCGCCGGATTACCAAGGCCGAACGGGAAACGCGGGTTTTGAAAAATCATGAATTACCGTGGAAAGAACGCGACCATGCTTTGTTTGTTGGCTATGCCCCTTACGACAATCCCCGTTTTTCGGTCAGTGTTGTGGTTGAACACGGCGGTGGCGGCTCTTCTACGGCGGCGCCCATCGCGCGCGATATCTTAAAAGAAGTTCAGCGCCTTATTCCGATCAACCCTAAACCTCAAAAACAGGAGGTTTAAGCGTGCTGCATTTTGAAGGCTTACTGTCCCAAAACAAAATGACCATTGGTCAAAAACTGCTGCATTTACATTGGTTGTTTGTGGTGTTGTTGATTTTGACCGCGTGCATCGGCTTTGCCATGCTGTACAGCGCGGGCGGTGGAAACTTAGACCCGTGGGCGTCTCGTCAAATGGTGCGGTTTGGCGTGGGGCTGATTGGCATGGTGGTGGTGGCTTTGACCGACCTTCGGTTGTGGTTGCGCTATGCGTATGCGTTTTATTTTATCATGCTGGCGATGTTGGTCGCGGTCGAAGTCGCGGGCTTTGTTGGCATGGGCGCGCAACGCTGGATCAGTTTTGGCCTTTTTAATGTGCAGCCATCTGAATTTATGAAAGCCGCTTTGGTGGTGGCCTTGGCCCGCTATTTTCATGGCGGAAGCCTTGAAGACGTTGGCCGCCCGATGTTTTTGGTGCCGCCCATTTTGATGGTTGCGGCTCCGGCCTTTTTGATTTTGCGCCAACCTGATTTGGGCACAACGTTGATGATTGTCATGGCCAGTTTGGCCATGTTTTTTGTCGCAGGTGTGCACATGTGGAAGTTTGTCACCCTTGGCATATTGGGGCTGGTGAGTGCTCCGGTGGCTTGGTTTACCTTGCTTCGCGAGTATCAAAAGCAACGCATTTTGACGTTTATAAACCCAGAATCCGATACCTTAGGATCGGGCTATCACATCATCCAATCCAAAATTGCTTTGGGTTCGGGCGGTATGTTTGGCAAAGGCTTTATGCAAGGCACGCAAAGTCACTTGAACTTTTTGCCGGAAAAACAAACCGACTTTATCTTCACCATGCTGGCCGAAGAACTGGGTCTGGTCGGTGGTTTGGTGCTGATCGCGTTGTATACGCTGTTGTTGGTGTATGGACTGTCGATTTCTTTGTCGTCCAGAAATCACTTTGGCCGTTTGGTCGGCATCGGCGTGACCATGACATTTTTCCTCTATGTTTTCATCAACATCGCCATGGTCATGGGCCTGATCCCCGTAGTTGGCGTGCCCTTGCCGCTGGTCAGCTACGGCGGCACCGCTATGTTGACGATCCTGTTTGGTTTTGGCCTGTTGCTGTGCGTACACATCCACAGGGACCAAACCATCGGTCGACGCGACAGTGGCGACGAGATGTAGGGTTAATGATGCAGAAAAAATCAATAAAATTTTATCTGGGGCTGACCCTTAAGGCTGTGCTTTCCATTTTGCTTATTTTTTATGTACTGCGTGACGTAGATTTTGACAAATTGTTGGTTCAGCTGAGTGAAGCTTCGGTCACCATGGTTGTCGCCTCGACTTTTATTTTGACCTTGCAATTTGTCGTTGCCACAGCCCGTTGGCAAGCTGTGCTTGGGGTGCTGGGCGTTGCGATGCATTTTATGAGTGCTTTAAAAATTATTTTCATCAGCAACTTCTTTAATCAAATTTTGCCCAGTTCAATTGGCGGCGATGCGGTGCGTATTTATAAAGCCCACAAGGCGGGGCTTGCGCTTGCGACATCTATAAACAGCGTGCTGTTGGAACGGGTCGCAACCATCCTTGGCTTGTTTTTGCTAGTGGTGGCGTTTCAGCCTTTTTTTATGAACCGTGGCGGGGATATGGGACCGCAGTGGCTTTTGGGGATCTTAACAATAATTGCCTTTCTAGGCACGGGAATGCTGATGCTGCTGGACCGTCTGCCCGCGAAATTTAGCCGCTGGCGCTTGGTCCGCGGAGGAGCCAAGCTGGCTCAAGATACGCGCACCGTTTTTTTAAACCTTCGCCATACCAGTTACATTTTGCTGTTGTCTGTCTTTGGTCATATTAACATTGTGGTTGGCGTTTGGGTGTTAGGGCTGGCGTTGGGCCTGGGCGAGCAATTGACTTTGATTAACTCTATGGTGCTTATTCCCCTTGTCCTTTTGGTCACAACGTTACCAATTTCCATTGCCGGTTGGGGTGTCAGAGAAGCCAGCATGGTGACGGCGTTTGGCTTCATCGGCATTGCCCCTGAAAATGCGTTAATTTTGTCCGTTGTTTTTGGCTTGCAAACACTGGTGATTGCGCTTCCCGGCGGACTTGTTTGGCTGGGGCGTTCTGATCGCAATATCATAAAAGCAGACGTCTTTCCCAATTAAGGGTCGGTGGGCTCGTCGGTTTTTTGTTCAAGCCAAAAATGTTCGTCTTCTTCTGGATATTTGACGTAAGCGGGGAGGCTCCGCCCTGAATCATAAATCTGACCAATATATTCGCCAATGATGCCGAGAATGATGATTTGCACGGCCCCAACAAACAAAAACATCACCATGATCGAGGCCCAGCCCGGAATGGTTTCTCCGCCAAACCACATGACAATTGTATAAATAATGTAAAGAAAGCAAAGCAGAGCAACAAATACACCAAAATATATGCCCAGCCTTAAGGGGAATTTTGACATGGAAAACAGGGCGACTTTGGCAAGTTTTAAACTGTGCCAAAAACTGTAGCTGGCAGACCCTGAATGCCTTTCCATGGCGGTGTATTCAATGGTTGCCGGATTGAACCCCAACCAACTGATGGTGCCCCGAATGAAATGCTGGCGGCCTTTTGTGCTGATTAGGTATTTTGCGACATGCTGGTCCAAAAGTTGGAAATCAGCGGCACCAGATACAATCGGAAATTCACTTAAGCGGTTGATCATGCTGTAAAAAACATTGGAAAAAAGGTTTTTGAAAAAGCCAATGCCCTCTGTTTTCTGTCTCACCATTTGCACGATTTTATGGCCTTCACGCCATTTTGCGACCATTTTGGGCAGGTGCGTGGGAGAATGCTGCATATCACAATCCATTGTAATGATTGCTTTTCCGCTTGCCGAGGCTATGCCCGCCATCAAAGCCGCCTGATGCCCAAAATTCCGCGATAGACGCACCAAACGGACATTAGAATGTTTGCTTTTCAGCTCAAGAATTTGGCCGACAGACTTATCGGTGGAGCCATCATCAACAAAGATGACTTCAATACGTTCTTTGCTCAGCTCTTTTGAAATTTCTGAATAAATAATGTCAATATTGGTCGCTTCATTGTGAGCGGGGATGACAATCGATATCTCAGGCATAATCTAAATTACTTTCTGTCTTTAATATTGTTGACTGATTATGCCACAGGCTAAAAGCGTTTAATACCTTGTCATGTAATTGCAGGCTTCATATAAGTAACAATCTAAAGCATCGTCAATGTTAAATGAAAGCCTGCGTCGAATGACTTCAGCCACACCCCGTCAAAGCTCGTGCCCCATTTGTGGTGCTTCGGCCCAGTTTGCTTATGATCATCCTGATTCTGAAATTTGGCGGTGCACCCAATGTGATCATGCTTTTACTCATCTGGAAACATTGCGCGTTATTGAAGAATATTCCGCAGATTATTATGATGAAGAGCATAAAAACTGGTTTGAAAACCCCCACATTGCGTTGTTTGAATGGATCGGCAACAACATCCCAAGCGATGCAAAAAGCGTGTTTGATATTGGATGCGGTCGCGGGGATTTTTTACAGCACCTTCACAATACGCACCCCGGCCTTGAACTGATTGGCGTGGACTTGTCGCCCAACGAATTGGCACCCGGCATTGAATTTATTCAGCAAAATGTCATGGATATGGAAATTACTCGTCAATATGACGTTATCGTTTCCCTTGCTTCAATCGAGCATATGGAAGATCCCTTATCATTTTCAAAACGATTGAAAGAGCTGTGTTCCCCCAATGGCGTTATTGTGGTGATGACCGTTAACGAGTCTGGTCTTTTATATACAATGGCCCGTATCGCGCGGAGCTTAGGGTTTAAGTCCGTCTTTAACCGTCTGTATAGCGCCCATCACCTCAATCATTTTTCCGTTAAATCTTTGCGATGTTTGTTGGAAACGGCGGGGATGGAGGTGCAAAAGGTCCATCAGCATAATTCTCCGTTAGCCGCCGTTGATTTGCCGAAAAGCTTAACCCCCGTGCGCTGGCTCGTTCTTGGCGCGGTGGCTGTTGTTTTTGCTTTGGGCAAGGTGATGTCCATGTGTTTATCCCAAACCGTTATTGCGCGCCCTAAACCGTAAGAGACTTTAAATGATTTCACAAAAGCGCTTTCTTCCTTATGTCATCGTTTTTCTCACTGTTTTCATCGGCCTGATTTGGCGCCCTTTTTTTATTGGCTTTTATGGCGATGATGTTCCCTTGGCCATTGCCGATACATTTGAAGAGGCCCTTTTTTATGGTCGGCGGGAAAGGTTTTTGTACTTTTTTCCCATCGCCATCCCTCGTTATTTTTTTGGTCATGACCAAATTAGCTGGGGCTGGTATGCCATTACGGTTGCGGGCTTAACGGCGGCAGCACTCTTTTCTTTTTTTAAGGCTGTTCTTTCCAAGCTTTCTGGCACGACCAAAAATGCAACCTTTGCCGCCGGGGCATCAGCCATTTTGTATATCTTTTTGCCGTGGAGCATTGCACCTGTTTTGTGGAATACGGCCTTGAGCCAATTGGCCATGGTCGGACTGTTGGCACTTGCCGGAACCGCTTTGTTTTCAAGGTTTTCAGCGCTTAAGAAGGCTTTTGTTTTTGTCACCTTACTTGTCCTGTCCAGTTTGATTTATGAAACCATCTGGGGGGCGTGGATACCCTTAATTCTCATCAAACTGTCTTTGGATACGTCTACGGAACGCCAAGAAACCTATAAGGTCTTTGCGGCGGCTGTTGTGGCGCAAATCGGTTTAATCGCGAATTATCTGCCATCTTATGGCATGGAAGGCCGCGTCCTTTCGGGAGGCGGGCTGAAATTATCCGCGAAACTATCCTTGTTTGCCGAGAATGTATTTATTCGTTTTCCTTTTGAAGTTTTGTCATCAATGGGTGTTATCGGCCTGATGGCGGCCCCACTTTTTATGTTCGTTTTATTTAAACTCTATCAAAGACGTTCAGAGTTTTTAAAAGGCCCATCGATGCTTTTGGTCATTTTAGCCTGTGTCGCAGGGATTATGGGCGGGATATTGGTGGTTACCCTTGGCAATTACCGGATAACCGGAACAACGGATGAAGCCCGCTTTTTATCCGCAATTTCAATCTGGTTATGCCTGATGTTTGGAATGCTGAGCAGCCTTGTATTGTCCTTGCGAGCTAAGAATATTCAGATTGTCACCACCGCCGTTTATGTCTTGATTATAGCCGCCTTCTTTTTGCGGGCCAGTGATTGGGGGCGGGGACACTCATACCAGCGAGACGTGATTGCCTCGGTTCCGGTCGAAGCCATCGCTAAATTGATTGAGCCGCTTGAAAACCAAGGGGCAACTATAAATTTTGATATAGAACAAACGGTGTTGTTGGTCGAGCTTGGAGCCCCAATGCATCTTTTCCACGGTTTGGATAATTCTCGTGGTCTACAATTTGTGTCCCAAAAAATTGAATCTGAAACAGGGAAAAGTGTGGTTGGCTTATTCGTAAATAACCGATTGTGGAAAACCACCGTGCAAGGCACAGAACTTAGTCGGGCAAGATGTGCTAATCCTGAGGAGCTTGTTGGAGGAAAAGCCGTAAATGCCCCGCAGTTTATTTTTTGGAGCTACAAAACGGGTGAGGTTCGAAAAATATCTCAATCTTTTCAACAGGGGTGTACGCGGACCATTCAGCGCTATGAATTTCTAGGTGAGCTTTTATATCCCTTTATGGGTAATCCGCGGCGCCAGTGATGTTTTTCATCTGTTTCGCACCGGTGTTGCGAGGTCCGACGAGGCATTTAGAAGTTGGTATTTTCAAAAAAATAAGGTATATCTGCAATGTTCAATGCGTGAACATGGTAAATATTGTATTTTAAGGTTTTGAGTATGCCCGCTTCTGAAGAGACCAGAGATCGTACAAAATTAGTTGATCGTGCGACCTTGTCGTTGTTGGCGGTGCTTGAAAATGATGAGCAATTGACACAACGCGGGCTGGCCAGCCGTATTGGTGTGGCGCTTGGTTTGACCAATAGCCTGTTGAAGCGCGCCGCTAAAAAGGGCCTGATTAAGATCACCCAGGCCCCGGCAAAACGCTTTGTTTATTACATTACCCCAAAAGGATTTAGCGAAAAAAGCCGTTTAATTGGGGAATACTTATCCAGTTCCTTAGATTTTTTCCGCCAAGTGCGTGAAGAGTACACGGTTGTTTTTGAGGATGTGAAGCAACACGAACATACGCGCGTCGCCCTATTCGGTATGAGTGAAATTGCTGAAATTGCCATTATTTCGGCTCAAGAAACCGAAATAGACGTCTTGGCAATCGTTCAGCCGGCTTCCAATCAGGAACAATTTTCTGGCTTGTCGGTGGTGAGCAACTTAACGGCGATGCAAGAGCTTGATCTGTCGGCCATTGTTATCACAAGTGCAGATGCTCCTCAGGAAGCTTATGAAATGTTGCGAGAATATTTTCGTGATGAGCAAATTTTCACGGTACCGCTGTTGCATATTTCGCGGCGTTTGAACGGGGATGCTGAAAAATGAAAGCATGGTTTGTTGTCCGCACTAAAACAGGCGCTGAAGACCGCGCCGCATGGCATCTGAAAAATCAGGGGTTTGAGGTGTATTTGCCACGGTACAGCAAGGTGATCCGTCACGCCCGAAAAACACAGACCGTTCTGCGCCCCGTTTTCCCCGGTTATTTGTTTGTAAGCATAAGCTTAAAACAGCAACAGTGGCGGGCGATCAATAGCACCGTGGGGGTGATTGGTTTGGTTCAGTTTGGCAATGCCCCCTGTGCGGTTGCCGATAGTATTGTTGATATGATCCGTACCCAAGAACAAAATGGTGTCGTTAATTTAGCACTCAATGGTTTGAAAAAAGGGGATGTTGTGCGGATCCAAGCCGGGGCTTTTGCAGAGCACATGGCTCTGTTGGAAGAAGTCTCTGGAGATCGGCGCGCAATTTTATTGTTGGACCTTATGGGGCGTGAAGTGCGGGTGCAGGCATCCGTAGAGAATTTAGCAAAAGCGTCATAAGAACGATTTTATGACGTGACCAGGACGTACGCTTTGGAGGAAGTCTTTTCACCCAAAGTGCGGTAGCTTGTCTGGATTTGGTTTTTTAGAAAATAAATAATGGAATAGTACATGCGTGTAACGAAAACAGTTGGACAGTATTATATCGGTGAGGGAGCGATTGATCATTTGGAAACAATGATTGATGTGCGTCTAGAACAAACGCCCGGCTCAGTTCTTTTCCTTATGGATCACTATTTTAAATCATCTGCCTTGGTTAAGGGGTTGCCCGTTCGTGATGAAGACGCATTAATTTTTGTCGACAGCACTCATGAGCCCACTACAGACCAGCTAGATGCCCTTACGGGTGATGTTCGTGCTCTTGAAAAAATGCCTGCTGTTATCGTTGCCATTGGTGGAGGAAGCACCCTCGACATTGGTAAAGGCATGGCTAATTTGCTGACCAATGGCGGAAAATCGGAGGATTATCAAGGTTGGGATTTGGTCAAGGTTCCTGGTATTTTTAAAATTGGTGTGCCGACATTATCAGGTACAGGAGCCGAAGGTTCGCGCACGTGTGTGCTGATGAACCACAGTAAAAACCTTAAACTTGGTATGAACAGCGACTTTACGGTTTATGATCGCTTGATCCTCGACCCCAATTTGACAGACTCTGTGCCGAAGGATCAGTATTTTTATAGCGGCATGGATACTTACATTCATTGCATCGAGTCTTTGCAAGGCCGGTTTCGCAATGCCTTTGCCGATGCGTGTTCTGATCAGGCTTTGAAAATTTGCCGAGATATATTTTTGTCCGATGATATGCAAAGCCTTGGAAATCGTGAACAGATGATGGTCGCATCTTTTTTGGGGGGCAGCGCCATTGGCAACAGCTTTGTTGGTTTGGTGCATCCTCTGTCGGCAGGGTTGAGCATGGTTTTAGGCCTTCATCATTGTGTCGCAAATTGTATTGTCATGAATGTCATGGATGAGTTCTATCCGCAGGAAACTAAAGAGTTCAAGACCATGGCCAAAGCCAATGGCGTGGATATTCCACAGGGTGTCTGCGCCGAGCTTGATGAACAGCAGATGCAGCAATTATTCGATGCCTCTATCGTTCATGAAAAACCGTTAGTCAATGCTCTTGGAGATGACTTCAAAGAGATATTGACCTTTAAGAAAGTCAGCGAACTCTTTCGCCTCATGTAATATCTTAAATAAGCTAGGTGTTATCCGTGTCTCAAATCCCACAAATATCCGTCATCATTCCAGCTTTTAATGAAGAGATTCATATAGGGCGTGCGATCCGGTCTGTCTTGGGACAAACGGTTGATGAAAAAGAGTTCGAAGTCATTGTCATCAATGATGCCAGCACGGACCGTACGGCTTATGCGATGGAGCTGTTTTCAGACCAAATTGTGATCATTCAAAATGACAAACAGCTTGGTTTGCCAGGAAGTTTGAACAAGGCGATTAAGAAGGCTCGTGGAAAATACATTGTTCGTGTGGATGCCGATGATTACGTGCAGGCCGATTATTTATATATCTTACGCCAGTTCTTAGAATTCAATACGGATATGGACGCGGTGGCCTGTGATTACTTTATGATAGACAGCATGGAAAATGTATTAGAGCGTAAGAACTGTATGACGGATCCCATTGGCTGTGGAATTATGTTTCGTGCAGATCATTTGATTGCAATTGGTCTTTACGATGATGAATTTCATATCCATGAAGATCAAGACCTTCGTTATCGTTTTGAACAGAAATACACGATCCATAGGGTCCAGCTTCCTCTTTATCGGTATCGTCAACATGACGGCAACATGACCAAAGATCAGGATAAAGCAGGCATTTTTGAAGCTAAGTTAAGTGACAAACACGCACTCTGATGCAGTGCCGCATGCGCAAATATAACAAGAAGAAAATAGTAGGCTTTCAATGAATATCATGATGGTAACAACGCCGATCCGTCCGGTGCCAACGTCTTTCCCTCCCATGGGCAGTTTATCAATTGTTAAATACCTTCGCACACAGGGGCTCGATGTTGAGTTTTATAATATTGATGCTAATCGTCCCACTTATGAAGATGCTGTGCAGCATATTATTGATGCCAACCCCGATGTTCTTGGCATCAGTTCTGTCGTGTCAACGGCATACAGCTATACCAAGCAACTTTCCCTAGATGTGAAAGCGGCGCTGCCCAATACGCTGATCGTTGTTGGGGGGAATTTAGCGGCCAGTGCGGAAATAATTTTGCAGCGCACGGGAACAGATATATGCGTCATTGGTGAAGGCGAGAAGGCGTTTTTTGATATTTGCAAACGTGCCGAAACCACATCGGTTGTTGCTGATTTTGCAGATATTCATGGCGCAACGTTATTGGATGAACATGGTCATATGGTTGAAGCTGGGTTTGCTCAGTCGCTTCCAAAGTCTGAAGTGTATAATTATGATTATGCTGATTTAGAGGAAACCTCGGATATGAGTGTTTTTTTTATGGATGCATTTGATGAAAATGGTGTGTTTCCATGGTTTGAAAAAGACACCCGAGCTTTTGAAAAACATCGCAAAGATAAAAAAGTCACCATTATACCCGGTTCAAAGGGATGTGTTGCGCGTTGTACATTTTGTCACCGCTGGGATAAGGGCATTCGCTACATTCCAGTCGACCAAGTCATCGAACGCATTAAAGAAGTGATGGAAAAGTATAATGTGGGCTTTCTTGGGTTTGGCGACGAAAACTTTGGAACAGATTCTCGTTGGCTAAAAGAGTTTTGCGAAAAAGTTAAAGAATTGGATGTGCTCTGGCATGTTGGCGGGATGCGGGTGAATTGTATTACTCCCGATGAAATTACCATGATGAAAGATGCGGGGTGCTGTTCGATTAACTACGGCATGGAAACGGGCAGCCCTGATATTCTTCAGGTCATGGAAAAGAAAACCAAAATTGAAGACAATCGAAATGCCATGCGCTGGACTGTTGGTGCCAAGATACAGACGGTTGTCCAGTTGGTGTTAGGTATGCCGGGAGAATCAACCCGAACGGCCGTAGAGAGCGCTGAGTTTTGCAAATATGCCTTGACCTTGGATAAGAGCCAAAACCCAAATGACTTGAGTATTAACTATGCCCAAGCATTGCCGGGAACTCCATTGTACGAATACGCACGCCATTTAGGTTTAATTGGAGACGATCTTGATAGCGAAGAAGAGTATTTAGAGTTGATCTCTGATAAAAATGCTTCGGATGCGACCCATAATTTCACCGATGCTCCACGTCTTGTTTGTTTTTTGTGGCGGCCTCGTATTCGGCTTGAGGTCTTAGGGGCCTATGTGAAAAAATTTGGCTTGGCGCATTATCACAAGGTTTTGGCTCATGATGGTAACTTCTTTAAGCAATCGCGTCCTATTTCAGGTTATTACAACGAACCAAAGTTGAGTATGGAACGAGGAGCGGAAAATCAAGAGGTTAAAGATGATCGGTTGCCAGGTGAACGAACTTTGGTCTCAGACAGCATTCATAGCAGAAGAGAGCGATTGGAAGCTGATGGCGATGTTATCCCATCCTTGTGGAAGCTCCTCAAAGGGCGGAAGTTTAATATGATTTTGATCTGTCATCCACACTTGGTCTACCCATTTCGCAACGTGATGTTGCCTCTTTATTTGCTACTATCCTTAACGCGTGGGCGTTTTCGGGACGTGGGGGACGTCCTTAAATGGGCTGTTCTTCCCCGTAAAAAAGTAACCTTTCAATCTTTGCGGCGCACAGTTGAAAAGGATATGGGCGGTTACGTCGGCACAACAGACGCAATGAACCCTTTACGCAAAGGACGTTAGGAGTATGCCAAATAATATAAGCGACATAAAAGTCCCTTGGAGCGGGCGTGGCTTAACCTATACGGAAGAAGAAATTGCTACCGTGGTTGAAGCTATGCGGGCAGCTGATCCATTGACACAGGGGCATTATCAATCCGAATTTGAAGACCGTTTTAAAACGTATACACAGGCCAATCACGCCTTTGCCGTATCCAGTTGTACCGCAGCGTTGGAATTGTCTGCGTTGTTGTGTGATTTGGGACCCGACGATGAAGTGATCTTGCCGGCTCATACATTTGCCGCAACCGCCATTCCGTTTGCCCGGACCGGTGCAAAATTGGTGTGGGCCGATATTGATTCAGACACTCGTGTTGTCACAGTCGATACAATCCATCCACTGATTACGGATAACACCAAGGTGATTATCGTCGTTCATCTGTATGGTCTGATGTGCGACATGGACCCGATTATGGACTTGGCAAAAATTCATAACGTGTTGGTTGTCGAAGATGCAGCACAGGCTGTTGGTGTGTCTTATAAAGGTCGTCAGGCTGGTTCTATTGGTGATTTTGGTTGTTTCAGTTTTCACACCCATAAAAACATTTCGACGCTGGGTGAAGGCGGCATGTTGACGGTTAAGTCTGATGAGCATGCAAAATTGGTTCCCGGATTGCGACACAATGGCATGCGCGGTTACGAAGGTGATCGCCCGCATTATTGGGTCCCGGCGATGAGCAACGTCGATTTTGATGTTGATGGGCTTTGGCCGTACAATTTTTGCATTGGCGAAGTACAATGTGCCTTGGGTTCAAAATTACTGGACCGTTTAAAAACCATTAACGCAGACCGCAAGACCCGTGCAGACCGTTTTATCGAAGCTTTTCGGGACTACCCGGAATTAGAATTTCAAAAGATTCCCAAAGATTGCGAACACGCCTGGCATTTGATGGCGGTGCGTTATAACGGTGCACAATTTGGCGCCACACGCGACGATTTTTTGTCCTTGCTGGCGTATACACACGGAATCAAAGCCGTGGTGCAATATCATCCTCTTTATCGTTATCCCCTGTTTGAAAAAGCAGGTTTTGGAAAGGCGGATTGTCCCAATACTGAAAACTTCTTTGACAATATGGTGTCGTTTCCGTTCCAACATTGGATGAGTGAAAAAGAATTTACAGACATGATCAATTTAACGCGTCGTGCCCTTGACGATATTCGCAACGGAAATTTTACCCATGACTGAAATTAAACTCGGGAAAAGTACGGTTCGGGCCGGCGGTCGTCCGTATGTGATTGCCGAAATTGGCGTGAACCACGAAGGTTCGATGGATACCGCCAAACGGCTGATTGATCTGTGTAAAGAGGGCGGTGCAGATGCCGCAAAATTTCAAACCTATAAAGCCAGCCGTATCGCATCGAAACACAGCCCTGCGTATTGGGACACTTCAAAAGAACCCACGCAAAGCCAACATAAATTGTTTCAAAAATACGATATGTTTGGCAAAGATGAATACGTCACTTTGGCCGAACATTGTCAAGATGTTGGTATTGATTTTTTATCGACACCGTTTGATTCTGATGCCGCAGATTTTTTAGACCCGCTGTTACCGTTTCATAAAATTGCCTCGGCGGACCTGACCAATGTTCCTTTGTTGCGCCAAATCGCGGGCAAGAAAAAACCTGTTTTGTTGTCTACGGGGGCTTCGACCCTCGACGAAATTGACCATGCTGTGTCCACATTGGAAAAGGCGGGGTGTCAGGATTTAATCTTGCTTCATTGCATCTTGAATTACCCATGCCCCAATGAAAATGCCCATTTGGATATGATTAAAGGTTTGCGCCATACCTATCCCGATACGCTGATCGGCTATTCCGATCACACTTTGCCGGATGAACGCATGTTGATACTCACGGCGGCTTGGCAAAAAGGTGCTGTGGTGCTCGAAAAACACTTTACCCATGACAAGACCTTGCCGGGGAACGACCATTATCATGCAATGGATGTTCATGACTTAAAACGATTTATCGAAAATGTTGACTTGTTAACGGTGGTTTCTGGGGAACAAGGTAAAAAACCATTGGACGCCGAAGCCCCCGCTCGAGAACATGCTCGGCGGTCAATTGTTATCGATCGTCCTTTGAAAGCGGGAACTGTTCTTGACGAGTCTGATCTGACTTATAAACGCCCTGCGCATGGCATTAGCCCCCTGCATTGGGATGAGGTTGTCGGTCGTTCTCTTTCAACAGATCTTGAAGAAGACCATATTTTACAATGGGAGGATTTGGCGTGACGTTGCCAACCGCGCAAGAACTTCATGGATTGTTGACGCGCCTGTTTCCCATCACCCGTTCCATCACCGGGGATGGTGTGCGCGAAAGTCTTGAAATCATCAAAGGCATCGCCAATGTTGAAGTCAAAGAATATCCATCCGGCACCGAAGTTTACGATTGGACCATTCCCAAAGAATGGATCATTACAGAGGCGTACATCGCCACATTGGATGGCAAACGCATTGTTGATTTTCAACAAAATGGTTTGCACGTTGTTGGTTACAGCCTGCCGATTGATGATGAATTTTCGTTCAAAGATTTGCAATCTCATCTTCATACCTTGCCCAATTCACCCGATGCGATTCCTTACCGAACCAGCTATTACAAAGAAAGCTGGGGCTTTTGTCTTGCCCAAAAACAATTTGATAAACTGGACCGGAATGCGCGCTATCGCGTGGTGATTAAAAGCACGCTTAAAGATGGGCATTTGACGTTCGCAGAATCACTTTTGCCCGGCACGTCACAGAAAGAATTTTTGATTTCGACATATTGCTGCCATCCTTGGATGGCCAATGACAATCAATCCGGCATGGTCGTTACCTCATTCTTAAATCGCTATCTTGCTCAGAAAAAAAAACGTCGACACAGTTATCGGTTTGTTTGGTTACCCGAAACCATTGGGGCCATCAGTTATTTGTTTCACAATGAACAAGCGATGAAAAACATTGAAGGTGGCTTTGTCTTGTCCTGTTGCGGTGGGCCTGGGCGTTTGTCGTATAAGGAAACTTTTTTGGGCGATCATCTTATGGACCGTGCCGTTAAGCTTGCCTTTAAGGATAAAGGGATCGAGCCTTGGCTGCGTCCGTTCGCCCCCGATGGATCAGACGAACGCCAATATTCCATGCCGGCGTTTCGCATTCCGGTGGGTACCATCGCCAAAGATAAATATTATGACTATGACGAATACCATACATCCTTGGATGATTTGGATTTTGTTACGGGTGAAAACTTGTTGGCTTCATTTGAAATGTATGTCGATGCAATTGAAATTTTGGAACAAAACCGCGTTTACAAAACCTTGATGCCGTATTGCGAACCCCAATTGGGAAAACGTGGATTATATCCGCAAACCGGCGGGGCGTTAAATCAGTCTGCGAATGCTGACAAAGCAAATATGACCGTCGAAGCCGAAATCGATGCGATCACGTGGATGATGTTTTCAGCGGATGGTTCAAATGACTTAATCGCCATCGCAGAACGCAGCGGACAGCCCTTTGCAAATTTATGCAGTGCAGCCCAAAAATTGGTCGACAATGGATTGCTTGAAGAAATTGAAGAGGTTGAACCCGTATGAGCCTTCAACGCGTTATCGCTGTTGTCCCGGTTCGCATGGGATCAAGCCGCCTGCCGGGCAAAACGTTGATGCCGATTGCTGGAAAACCAATGCTGGGTCATCTGTTAGACCGCTTAAAGCTGGCTGAAGGCATAGACGCGATCGTTGTTGCCACACCCGACAGTCCTGATAATGATGTTGTCGAGGCGTATACAAAAAGCCAAAATGTTTCTTGTTTTCGCGGCGATGAAGATGACGTTCTTTCGCGTTTGCTTGGGGCGCTTGAAAGCGAAAAAGCCGATGTCGGTGTTGTCGCGTTTGGAGACGCCCCATTGGTTGACCCCAAAATTATTGATGAAATAATCGGTCGTTTCTTAAAGGACGGGGGGTATGATTTTCTCGGCAATGATCTGACCACCACATATCCGCCGGGTATGGAAGTCGAAGTTTTTAAGTTAAGTGCGTTGCAAGATTCCGATACCAGAACACAAGACCCCAGAATTCGTGAACACGGCACCTTATTTATTCGCCAGCATCCCGATCTCTACACTGTTCAAAATGTTGAGGCTCCAGCCTTGTTGAACCGTCCCGAATTGGAAATCGAAGTTGATACAAACGAAGACATGGATGTGATCACAGCGATTGTTGAACATTTTTCGGGACGCATGGATTATAGTTTAGCTGAAATCATTTCGTTTTTAGACGCATCGCCCGATTTGGTGGAAAAGAACACCCACATAGAACGGCGTTGGCGAGAATTTAGGGCATGAGCGAACATCGTCAGCGCCTTTTTATTAATTTGATTGATGATACATATTGCCCCGATACGGATTTGGTTGTTTCACCGTCTTGKCTTGCTGAAATGTCTGTAGAGTCCTTGATGGATTTTGAGGTCTCTTTTCCAGCATATGATCATGGTCACGGCGGTGAAATTGTCAAAGACCTTGCTTCGACGGCATTAGCAAGAATTTTTCCTGAATTAAACAAACAGCACAATGTGAATTATAGCGTTCGGTTTTGGCGTATCTTATTGATGCCGTGGATTTTGCAAACGGCCTGTGTCGTTGTACGGCGTTGTCAAGAAATCGAAGCGGCTGTGTCGGTTTGGGGGGATCGTTCCTTAACTGTTGATGTTGCACAAGGCCTTCCTGAACTGGACTTGGGCGGACATAAAGACTTTATGACTCGTGTCTTGTTTGACGATACATTCAGTTATTGTTTACGTTCAGAAATTATTCGACAAATTGCCCCATCTAATTGGACACTGCAAACAGAGAATTTTGCAGAACCTAAGAACAAAGAAAAAATCCCCACAACGATTACGAAAGCCGCCAATGTTGAGGTTAGAAAAACGAGGGTCAACAGGTTAAATGGAATGGGGCGCTTGCAGTGGTCCATTGTCGAAGGTGCCGCCCGATGTTTTTCAACAAAACAAGCAACAACAACTGATGTGGGGGAGGGGGAAAATACTCGCCTTAGCCATCAAGAAAACACGGTTAGTCAGTTGTTTGAGTGTGTGATCAATGCTTACCGACCTGATTATCTCAAAGACTTATTTGCCCCGCTGGATTTTGAAGCTCAACAAATTAAGTACCGGTCAGGCAAGGTGTTTATTCCCGCACCTTTTTATTTTCAATTTTCGGACCTGAATACCTTTGTTATTGCCAAGGCCTGTGAAAATGGCGAAATCATCGCGGTGCACCAGCACGGCGGAGGATATGGTTACGATCAAAATTATTATTCAATTTCAGAAATTGAATACAAGCTAAATGGGTTTTTAAGTTGGGGCTGGAAAAGCCACAAGGACTATTTAACCACGGCCATCCCCGTCGCTTCGCCCCGTCTGTCCAGCGTGAAAAAACATAAGAGCCCACAAAAAAACTTTTTGTTTATTGAAGGCGGCACCCCCTTACGGGATTTTCGCTATACCTCTCCACATGAGGCAAAATTCTTTTTTGTTAATCTTAATAACAAAATCTCATTTTTAGAAAATCTGGACAAAGAGACTTTTGACCACTGCATCTACAAACCTCGCAAAGAATCGGCTTTGGGTGCGTGGAAGGTTTATAATAAAAATGAGTATGAGATTGTTTTTGAAAAATTCAAAAACCTAAGAACGTCTGACTTAGACATTGATACCCTGTTGTCAAATGCCCATGTTGTAATCGTTGATTATTTGGGGACACCACTTGCAGAAGCCCTGTCGGCGAATATCCCAACAATTGCTTTTTGGACGGACGAACAGTGGCCCCTAGCCGAGGAAAGTAAGGTCTATTTCCAGCGTCTGGTTGAGGCAAAGATATTGCATAAAAGCCCTGAAAAAGCCGCCGAGCATTTGAATTCTATTGCGTCAAATGTCGAAGATTGGTGGCAGTCTGAAAATGTGCAAGGGGCTCGATCTGGTTGGTGCGAGCAATATGGATTAAGACGTAGGCTTTGGAGCTTTGATTGGCTGAAAGCTATTTTTCGCCTGATTTCACAAAAATGAGTACCTATAAAATAATGGTTTTTGCCTTTCAATCACAAGACAAATACGCAAAAGCCGATCGGAGAACAAATGTCTAAGCAGTTAAAATACCAGTATTCAGGTACACGTGACGGCAAGGTAAAAATGTATGGCACGGATGATTTCCTGCAGCCTATTTATCACAAGTTTGGCGAACGTTTTTTTCAGTATCGCAAAGATTGGGATGAAACAGGCCAAGGCGGAACAGCGTTACGTGACTTTCCTTTGTTTTTGGATATTGAGCCAGAATATAAGTGCAATTTACGGTGCGTGACGTGTCCTCATCAGTACGGAACAAAAAACCCCACCTATATCAACAACCGGATGACCCCAGAAGATTTCCGCAAAATTTGCGAAGAGGCTGGGCGTTATGGCATGCCAGCGATTTCGGTGAGCAACAATAACGAAGGGCTCATGCAAAAGCACCTCTTTGACTATATTGATGCGGCGTCTAGCAATGGCATTATGGATATTTTTGTTGGCACCAATGCGCATTTGTTAACCGAAGAAGTAAGCCGTAAATTAATTGGATCTGGTTTAACACGGCTTTTGGTCAGTATTGATGCGGCAACGCCTGAGACCTATCAGATTATGAGAAAATCTGAAAAATTCGACTTGGTCATTGAAAACACAAAAACCTTCAAACGCTTGCGTGACGAAATGGGGGAAAGCTTGCCGCTTTTGCGGGTAAGTATGGTGGTCACGTCTTTAAACCAGCACGAAGAACAAGCCTTTCGCGATATGTGGACCGATGTTGCAGACATTGTTTCCATACAGCATTACATCCCTTTCAAGGGTGAGGCTGATGCTAAAGATGATCTGGTGCCGCAAGACCGGCCTCATTTGGAAAACCCAATTTGCACGCCGTTGTGGCAACGCATGAGCATTCGGGCCAACGGTGATGTTATCGCCTGTTGTCACCTGGCCAACAAGTTGAAGGTTGGCAATGTTTTTGAAAGTGATATCCATACGATCTGGCATGGACCCGAGATGTCTAACATTCGCCGTATTCATGCCGAAGGCCGGTACAAAGATATTTCAATTTGCAAATCGTGCATGAGCTGAGTTTTCCCGCTCTATGAAGATTACAACACAACAAGACTTGATTGATCATTTTAAGGCTCTGGGTTTAAGGGCTGGTGATGACGTGGTTATTCATTCGAAATTAGCTTCGTTCGGGTTGATCCGTGGCGGTGGTGATACGGTTCTTTGTGCATTGCAAAATGTTTTGGGAGAGCGCGGTACCATTGTGGTGCCCACGTATTGTTTTGGCGTGACGGGGGGTTATGATCCGGCAAATACTCCAAGCACGCGGGTCGGAGCCTTTAGTGAATATATGCGAAAATGTTCAGGGGCTGTTCGCAGTGCGTCTCCGATTCACAGTCATGCAGGATTGGGGCCTAAGGCTGACATCCTGTTGGCAACACAGCCGATGAGTTCTATGGGATCTGGAAGCGATTTTGAAAAGCTTTACGAAGCAAACTTTAAGCTTGTCTTGTTGGGCTGTGAACCCAACGAAGGGGCAACCTATTTGCATCACCTAGAAGCCTTAGCCAATGTGCCATATCGGGAATGGATTGTTCTGAATCGGACTGTTAAAAAAGCTTCTGGTGAAGAAACGGAAGTTGAGCTTAATTATTTTGCCCAAAAAGAAGGGGTGGAAACGAACAACGCTTTTAACAGAATTTTTCAGTGGATGGAAAAATCCCCAACGTTATTTACAGCCAAAGCTCCCTATGGCCAGTCCCATGCTTTTCCGCTGACGGCCGTGCATGATGAAGTTTTACCCCGGCTTATAGAAGACCCAAATGCGCTGGTTGATATTCTGACATGAGTGAGCATAATTTGAAAAACCTGAATTCAAAACAGGATGTTTTAGCGTGTTTCTTACGATGTGCTGAAAAATGGCCGAACCACGATGCTATATTGACGCGCCAAGAGACTATTTCATATCAAGACTTTGCGCAAAAAGTCAGGCGTCTTGCTCATGAAATTGTAAGTTTGGGGAAAGCACCACGTGTTTTGATTGCTTTGGATCAAGGCGTTGACGCTTACGCCGCCATATTCGCAACATTGTACGCTGGCGGATATTATGCTCCTTTAAATACAACCGCCCCACAATCAAGGCATCGTTTGGTTTTAGACAGTTTTCAGCCTGATATTGTGATTGTTTCAAAAACAACGTCCGCCCTTATCGATGATGGAGGCCACAAAACGATTGTTGTTGAAGATATCAACACAACGGAACTAAACGAGCCACAAGACGCTCATGAATTGGCTTACGTTATTTTCACATCTGGTTCTACTGGCGTTCCCAAAGGCGTAGAAATTCGTCGCATGTCCTTAGCCCACTATATAAATTGGGCCGTAAAATATTTAAAGCTGGGACCAGAGGAAAGAGTTTCTCAACATCCCAATATCGGGTTTGATCTCAGCGTCCTTGATATTTACGGCGCTTTATGCAGTGGAGCATGCTTGGTGCCGATTATTGGTGCAAAAGATCGCATGTTCCCCGCAGAAGTTATTCGCGACCTAAACATCACGACATGGATTTCGGTGCCTAGTATGATTGACTTTATGCATCGAGCAGGTCAGCTTACCACCAAACATCTTTCGGGATTACGGCAGTTGTTTTTTTGTGGTGAGCCTTTGTTAAAGGCCCACCTTGAAAAGTTATTTGGGGCATTGCCCAAGGTGAGTGTCATCAACGCCTATGGGCCCACCGAAGCAACGGTTTCTTGTACTGCACAGAGCCTTTCCGCGACGAACTATCAAGAGTTTTGCAAAGAGGGGAGTGTGTCATTTGGTGAGGTCATACCGGGAATGACCATTGAATTGCATCAGGACGGAATTTCTGGCAATGAAGGGGAAATTATCCTTGCTGGTCCGCAAGTGGCGAAGGGATATTGGAAAGACCCAGAACGAACACAAGATCGCTTTGATGAGTCTGGGCCGTCATTTTCCACCGGAGACTGGGCCCGAAAAGAAAACGGCAAATATTATTTTGTGCAAAGAACGGATCGGCAAGTCAAAATTCAGGGCAATCGCTTAGAGTTGGGGGAAATTGATGTGGCGCTTCGACAATGTGGTGCGACGGCTTCAGCGACGGTATACGTAGAACAAAAATTAATAAGCTATGTTGAAGGTGATGCGTCATTAGATGTTGATAAGTTGCGTTTAAATTTGCGTGAATTTCTGTCCTCTTACGCTATTCCATGCAAAATTATTTGGTTAGACATGTTGCCCCGAAATAGCAGTGATAAAATTGATCATGGTGCACTTTCAAAACGTGCTAAAGAAAAAGATGTTGAAGTATGAAACGATATGAATCTTCGCAAACAGGCGCCATTGACATGGTTGCAACGGTGCTTAACTGTGATCCATCCAAGTTATCTTCTGAGTCCGGGATTATGACCCAGCCCGGTTGGGATAGCTTCGCTCAAATCGAAATTATGATATACTTATCAGAAGTTTATTCCATTGAAATCGATGATAAAAATATTGAAAAATATTCAAACATTAAAAGCATTGTTGATGCTTTTGAAGGAAACTGACGTGATTAAATTTTCTAAAGTGGAGTATGCAAATGTCTGGTAAATGGTCTTCTTTTTGGAAGAATATTACAACCTTCGAGCCCGACTATTTTACAGTTGGTGGGACCATGGCGGAGTTTGCCTATTTCCTAAAACAGGGCAATTTGTGGGCTCATGTCGTTGATCGTGTGAAATTTCGTATTTTTCCGCGCATGATGATCGTGCCCGGCTTTCCGACCCACGTTGATGTCGAAATCGCCAGCGCTTGTCAGATGCGGTGCCCAATGTGTTACACCACACATATGCCACATAACCTCAAAGGTTTGATGGATTGGGATCTGTACACTAAAATCATTGATCAATGTGTGGAACAAAAAGTCTATTCGATCAAATTAAGCTGGCGGGGTGAGCCGTTATTAAACCCCCGTGCCGTTGATATGGTTAAGTATGCCAAGGAAAAAGGCATTAAGGAAGTCGCCTTTCTCAGCAACGCCGAGCTTTTGGATAACAAAACAGCCGAGCAATTGGTGGATGCCGATCTTGATTGGATTAGTGTTTCTGCGGATGGTGTGAATGAAATTTATAATGAAATTCGTGCCCCTGCCGATTTTGAAGAAACCAAACAAAAGGTTGCTTATTTAAAGAAATATCGGGATTCAAAGGGCTTGAAAAAGCCTCTTATTCGGGTGCAATCCATCATGTCTGCGGTGGAAGATATCGTTGATGAATATGTTGGTCATTGGGAAGACATTGTCGATCGGACCAATATCATTGCCGACAATATCCGTGAGTTTAAGGATCTCGAAGAAGATGCCTTTAACCCTTATTTCGTTTGTCCTAAGGCTTGGGAACGCATGACGATTGCTCATGACGGTAAAATCCATCAATGTAACACAGATTATGCTGGAAAAATGATTCTTGGAGATGCCAATGAGCAATCGCTCAAAGACATTTGGCATGGTGAAGGACAACGCAAGGTCCGTGAAGGATTTCGCAAACATACCTATTTGAAAGACTTGCCGGCCTGTCGCCAGTGCTCATATGGATTGAAAACAGAGACGGCTGAAATTCTGGGTGAACGAGTGACAAAAGTTCAAAAATACGCCTTTGTTGGACGCATTGTTGAAAATGAAGAAGTCACCATTAAATCACCAAAACCACGGCGGAAACGTAAAAGTCGTAAAAAAGATGAAGCTTGAGTTATATGTGGAGGCTGAAAGGGGTTGGCGTTCCGTTAAAACGCCTTTCAGATATTACTTTCTGCCCTTGCTAAGCGATACGCAATGTAACTTTAAAGTATTTAGGTGTTGAAAAATGAAAGTCAACTTTGCCTTAAAAATTTTGTTTGTGATACTTGTTATAAGTATACTTTTTGTGTTCAGTTTGTGGGCAACATTAAACTTTTGGGGCACACTGCAAGCTCTACCTCTGGCTCTAATTATCGTCGCTGAAATCGTGTTTTGGGGGGCTATCTGCGCTTTAGCCTTAGAGTTTTTTGCAAGACGAAGAAACCAAGTCATGTCGCAGAAGATGAAGTTAGATATAAGGCATCACCCTCAAAGAATGGTTCCTCATCCCTTTGTACATTTTTTACCATCCAATAATTTTGAGGATATTACAGATCATTTTAGGGGGGCTGTCAGTTGTCCTCAAGACCATAAAGAGAATGCTGTATATTTGGCCGGAGATTGCACACTTTTTGAAGATCATCTTCCTCAAAAAAATAGCTTAGCGGCACTTTTGGCGGAACAATTGACAAAAAAGATGGTGCTAAATGCTGCAACATCACACTATACGATCCTTCATGCTTTCAATCGGCTTGTCTTTGATTTAATGCGAGGCTATAGGCCAAGCGTTGTTGTTGTATGCAGTGGGCCAAATGATGTTCTAAGCTTTGTTCACCACAAAAACGGCGTTGTCGATGCTGGGCACACTCATATGTATAAAGCTTGGGGTGGACAGAAAAAATCAAAATCCGTTTTTTTAAATAGTTTTCTAGAACGCTTTTTGGGTGGGGCAGGCGGGCAATGGGGGCAATTCGCTGTAGATATCACACCAGATTTTTATGCGGATGAGTCTATTCTTAAAATGCGTGAAATATACACGTCTCTCCCTTATCGTACTTGTTTAGAGCTATTTCATGCGACGTGTGAGGCCATGGGAGCACGTCTTGTTCTCGTAACATCTTACTTCCATCACGAAGAAAAAGAAGGCTCAGCACGCGAAGCTTATGCGTGGGGAATAGATAATATAAACCAAGAAATTAGAGAGTTTGGTCTTGAAAAGGGTGTTGTTGTCGCCGATATGGCGAAGGACATATCCTTCGAGAGTGAAATTGATGTTTCAAATAAATGGCATTATACAGAACAAGGAAATCTTAAAAGATCCAAAATGCTCTCTAATATCATCAATACATTGTAGTCCTGCGTATGAGAGTGGTTGTTTTCCTGATTGTGAGCTATGTTCACAGCTTGAACATTATGTAGATATTTCCGTGAAATTGAAGTATCAAGGGTGAACACAGCTTGCCGCACCTATGATTGCGAACGTGTATTGTTCCGGCTGATTCGACGTAAGTGAATGTTTTTGAACCTTTAATCGAATCGTTCGAAGAGACAAACTAAATACCTTAAGGTCGAATGTTTTCACCTAGAGTGCGGTAGCGTGTCTGACTATTTGGATTGAATTTTTCAGGTAATTTTAATTTTGGTTTCTTTATATAAAAAAGTATTTGGCCTCCTTGAATCAAGGACGCGGCTATTACTCTTAATTTCAGCATTTTTAAGCCTGTTTGTATCATTGGCCGAAGCACTGGGCGTTGGTATGGTGATGCCCTTTGTCCTGGCGCTAACAGACCCTAATGCCATTCAAAAATACGAGGCCTTGGGCAAGGTGGCTGAGATGTTCAACGTAGAGACACAGGAATCCTTCATCTCCGTTCTGGGGCTGGCGGTTGTCATTTTGTTTGTTACGAAGAACCTTATGGTTTTGGCGCTATTGCGGTGGCAGGTATTTTTTGTTGGCCGTAGCGAGGCTGATCTGGCTATTCGTTTGTTAAAAAAATATCACAACATGTCGCTTCTTGACGTTATGCAACGCAATTCATCTGAATTGATTCGCAATATTAACGATGAGGTTTCAGCCTTCTTTAACGGTTTTGTGTTGGCAACTCTGCAAATGTTCACCGAACTTGTTGTGATATTGGGGATTGCGGTCATTGTCTTTACTGCAGATCCCTATGCGGCTATTGGCATGGCTTTGTTCTTCTTGGTAATGGCGGGGGGGTATTATTATTTT